>NZ_RJVR01000150.1 GCF_003999195.1 Streptomyces soli | reverse complement strand
GACACCTCTCCCGCAGCCGCCTCATCGACGCGGCGGGGCACGTCCTGGCCGTCCGGCACGTGAATCTCTGCTCCTGAGCGCGAGCGGAGCGCAAGGAGCTCTTGGCCGTTCGACCGCGGCCGCGATGGCCGGGTCCGCCCGGCGCTCGGCATGGACGTGCTGGTGGGCTTCGAGCGTACGGCGGTAGCCGGCCGATGCACTGTCCCGGGTCCGCACCGGGCCGGTGGGCGCGGCGGCTGGTGCCGCTTCCGGGTCGGCGGCCGCCGTGGTGCTGGTGGCCGTGCGGGGCGTGCCCTTGACCTGCTGGTTGGCCTGGGCGATCAGCTTCGGCGACGTCCAGCGCAGCTTGGTGCCGTAGGCGGGCGCCTCGGGGACGATGTCCAGTTGCCCGGTGTTCGCGTCGAACTTCACCGCCTGGACGTGGCCGGCGAGCTCGGGCACGGCCGCGGCGACGATGCTGTCGAACTGGGCAAGGACGTTACCGCCGGCGGCCGGTGCGGCCCAGGCGCGTTCGGTCATCATCGCTGTGATTGCCTCGCCGAGACCGAGCGGGTCACGGCCGTCGCGCCGGACCACATGGGTACGGCGCCGGGGCTTCTCCTTCTGGCCGCCGCCGTTCTTCTTCGCTGCCTCGCGGGCCGCGAACAGCGCCTGGCGGGCCAGGTCGACGCCGCTCGGCTCAGCTTTCGTGGTCACGCGATCACCGCCCCGGCAAGATCGTCGCTGATCGAGCGGGCGGCGAGGGTGGTCAGGCGGTCCGCCCACGGCGCGGGGGCGGCCGCATGAGTGCGGCCGCCGGTCAGCTCGCGCAGCTGCTCCAGCCGCGTGGCCAGCAGATGCTGTGCGGTGCGCTCCCGGGCCTGCTCGGCAGCCCTGGTCGCCGCGGCGACCGCGATCGGACCGTCTGGGTACCAGCGGTGGTGACGGCGGCCCTTCTCGGTGTCGTACGCCCGCTTCGCCTCCGCCTCGGCCTTCGGCGTGCGGGCCAGTATCACCAGCGCGCACCGGCGATACTCCGGCCCGGCCTGCTGCACCGACTGGAGCTCGGTGAAGGCCAGCGCGGACGCCGCCGCCGACGGGTCGGCGGCGAGCTCGGCCGGGTCCATCAGCTCCAGGAACAGGTCGCGGGCGGCGGCCCGGTCGGCCTCCAGCTTCGTGCGGACGCTCTCGGCAACGGCGGCGACGGCGCCCTGGTCAGCCAGGGCGGCCGACCACACGGCCGCAACGAGCCCGGCCTCGGTGACCAGGTCCACGGTCCGGCGCCGGTAGCCGCATGCCTCGCACAGCCCCGCCGACCGCTGCGCCCCGCAGTCCGCACACGGCAGGACACGGCGGGCGGCTTCGGCGGCCTGCGCCGCGAGCCGTTCGCGCTCCGCCCGGACCCGGGCCTGCTCGCGGGCGGCTGCCCGGCGGGCCTGCTCGGTCTCGGCTTGCTGGCGGCGCCACATCAGATCCTCGGCCTCCAGCGCGGCATGGCGGCGCAGCCGGTCCTGGAGGACCTCCCGCTGCTCTGTCTCGCCGACGTCGGGCAGGGCCGCGTCGACCTCGGCCGCGAGCCGGGCCCGCTGAGCGCGGCGGATGTGGATCACGTTGCCGCAGTTCGGGCAGTCGCCGCCGGTGTCCAGCCGGATCCCGTCGTCGCACCGCCGGTCCGAGCAGGCGTGGCGCTGGACCAGGGCGCGGCCGAGCAGCCAGCCCACCGCGTCACGGACATGCGCCTGGCCTCCGGCCTCCTGCAGGCGGTCCTTCACCCGGTCGGCAAGCAGCTGTGGGGCGGATTCCGGTCCGGCCAGGCCTTCCAGTACCGCCAGCGCCTTGGGGGCTTTGCGGCCAACGAGCTGCTGCTGACCGCCGCTGAGCTGCGCCCACAGACCGGAGACCGGCGCCAGAGCGACCCGCAGCCGAAGATCCCGGGGCAAGGCCATCCCCCGCTGCTGCTGCGCCTTTGCACCCACCACGGCCTTCGGCCGGGCACCGGCAGCAGCCCCAGCAGCTGCTTGCCCCTCGATCTGAGCGACCGGTGACTTCTTCGGCTTTTCCCCGCGTAGCGGGCCGACCTCGGCTCCTGACGGCGTCAGCCCGGCAGCAGCCGTGTCGGCGTCGACGGCCTGGTCCTGGCGCACGCACACGTGCTCCGGCCGACGGGCTTCACCCCCACGGCCTTTGCCGGAAAACCCACCAGCACCCGCACCATCAACACCCTCATCAGCCATAGGAGTGTGATCAGTGTGAAGGGTTGCCGTAACGTCGGGCTCGGCCGTCTCGGCCCTGGGAGCATCCTGTGCCCCGCTGACCTGGGCATCTGCGGTCGGCTCGGAGGTTTCACTACCCCCTGCCGCAAAATCGGGGTCAGCGAAATCAGGAGTGCGGTCCAGAACACGCCGCTCCTGGAGACCCGCGGCGCCACCGTGGCCGTGCGCGGCAGCAACCGCCGGCACCATCAGCCGGGTCCGCTGCGCCATGCCGGAGGCCGTCTGCAAACGGATGCGCGCCACCAAGCTGAAGTCCTCCAGGCGCTCCAGTACCCGCTCGGCCTTGGACGCCGTGCAGCTCAGCTGCCGTGCCACCGTGGCCGCCGCGCGGCCACGCTTCGAATCGACTGTGCCGCCGCACTGTCGCACCCGACCGGTCTCCGTCGCCTCTAAAACCAGCAGGAGCAAGGCCAGACGGTCCGTCGCCGCACCCCGCCCCCTACGCGAACCAAGCAGCCCAGCCGGAGTGACCGACCCATCCCGCGAGCAGGCGTCGAAGGCACCATCTCGCAAGCCGTCCGCCGCACCGGCATCCACCGCACCCGCTACACCGGACTACCCAAAACCCACCCCGGCAACGTCCTCGCCGCCACCGCGATCAACATCATCCGTCTCGACGCCTGGCTCACCAGCACCCCACTCGGCAAGACCAGAACCTCCCACCTCGCCCGCCTCGAACTCGCCCCTTGAAACCGCGGACACACGACCGGTTTACGGATTCCCCAACGGAGTCGTGAACGCCCGGGCTTGCGCTCAAGGCTTCCGGTCAAGCCGCTGCGCGGCGCGCGGCCTGACGGATCCAGTGCTCACTCGTGTTCTGCGTCAGGCGGTCGAGTTTGCTGGCTCCGTTTGGAATGCCAGGAGTCCAGGATGTGCGCCCGCATGGCGGTGCGTGCTGCGAGTTCGTCGGCGTCGGTGATCGCCTGTGCGATCGCGGCGTGACCGAGGTGGGCGGCGGCGATCTGCTTGTCGAGCTCACCGCCGCAGTACCTGCTGCTGTCTCGGGCGTGATCGTGGATGCTTGTCACGACCGCCCGTGCGACGTCGTTGCCTGCCATCTGCATGACGTGATCGTGGAACTCGACTTCCAGGGCGAGGTACTGCTCGGGCCGCCTGAGCACGCGCTCCATCTCGGCCAGGACGCTGTTCATCTCGATCAGCTGTCGCTCGGTACGCCGGGTCGCCGCCGTTCCCGCCAGTTCGGACTCCAGCGCGCAGCGCACCTGGACGAGGTTGTCCAGCAGAGCGAGGCCGTCGTCGTGCCGGATGCGGGCGTCCAGGACCGTGGAGTCGAGCGGATCCCAGCGGGTGATTGGCGCGACCACGGTTCCCTGTCCCTGCCGGATGATCAGCAGTCCCTTGTGCTCAAGGGCCTTGAGTGCCTCGCGCACGACCACGCGGCTGACGCTGA
>NZ_RJVR01000329.1 GCF_003999195.1 Streptomyces soli | reverse complement strand
ACCGTGCGCCCCGGAACTCCTTCACCTCACGACACCTGGGCGACCATCACTCCGGCGCCTACAGATGACCCCAGTCGCCTAATCAAGCGACGTTGGGCACCGGCGCACCCCCAGCCGCACATCCCGAACGGGCGAGTCGCGGCCTGACGACAAAATCAGCCGAATGGCTTATGGGCGCCTGGGCGGAAAAGACTCGCCTCATCGTTACGATTTGACGACTTATGAGTCGCCATGGAGCCGGACGAGTTCATCCAGCTCGTCGCCCAGCGGGCCACGTCCCGCAGGAGCAGGCGCAGTCGCTGACCCGGGCCACGGTGCTGATGCTCGCAGAGCGGATCACCAGCGGCGAGGCCCGCGATCTGGCCGAAGTCCTTCCACCGGAAATCGCCCCGCCGCTGATCCCGCCGGCGGACGTCGCCCAAAAATTCGGCGTCGACGAATTCATCCGCCGGATGAGTGACCGCGCGAACACCGGCGAGACGATCGCCCGCCGGGGAGTTGCGGCGGTCTTCATGACACTCGAGCAAGCCGTCCCGGCCAAAGAGTTCCAGGACGTCATGGACCAGCTGCCGAACGAGTTCCAAAACATCTGACGGCGGCACCATCCCGCCCGGCGACCTACGCCAATTGAGGCGGGCCGGCCAGGCAGGCTCGAACGTGGCCAAAAGTTCCACCAGGGCTCGCCGGCCGAGCCCGATGAAAGGGGGGCGGCGTCAAGGGCGGTCGCGATCGGCGCGGGGCCGCCTTGCCGCTGGCGGCCAACGATGCACTGGGGTCGGACGGTACGAAGGTCACCAGCGGCCTGTTCGTCGTCTCGGCGGCGGGGCCGTTGTGGGGCACCTGCGGCTGACCGGCTGGGCCAAGCGTCGCTGGAGCCCTGACCAGGCGCTGGTGCGGGGGCTGATGTGGATGGGGTTGGCCTTCGTGCCGCTGGCACTCGCTCCCCAGGGTGAGCCTGTCGCCATGCTCGGTGCGCTGGTGGTGGCTGTGGTGCTGCTGGCGGCGGGGGGTGCGGTGGTCTATCCCTTCGAGATGGACACCGTCGTCTCGCTGTCCGGCGACCGCCTGGTCGCAACCCACTACGGGCTCTACAACACCGTGTCCGGCCTGGGTATCACGCTGGGCAACCTCGCTACCGGCGCCCTGTGGGACTTCGTCGGCCGCCATCACGCGTTGTGGCTGACCTGGTTCGCCCTGGCCGCCACCGGTCTGGCCTGCGCGAGCGCTGTTCTGGCCCTCGCCCGCTCCGGACGGCTTGCCGCCGCGAACGTGCAGGCGGCACCTGCCTGAGCGGCCTGCCGTGCGAGGGTACACAATTTTCTGAATCCAGGATTTTGTGTACCGTCTTGGCCTTGCAGCCGACACCGGCGGCCAACTGCTGCACGGTGAAGGCCCGGGCAGCCTCGGCGCTCGTACTTGTACTGGCCTGCGGTCGAGGCGAAATGCTGCCAATCGCCACAGCTTGCGGTTCGCTGTCTGCGCCGCATCCGGCGGTCAGCAGCGCAGATGCAGTCGCCAGAACTCGCAGCATGCGCGCGCGGCGACGCCGCCTCCGGGACGGGTCATCCATAGAGCGCCCTTCTTGTGTGGCTGGTGCGTGCGTCAATGCCTCGGGGGTACGTGCGCCGTGGCATGGGCGTTCAGCGGACATCGCCGAGCCGTTCACCGCGAACGCGCTCAGTTGTGGCCGCTTCCAAGTCCATGTCGGTGGCGCGGACTGCGGTCAATTGCCATCAGCCGGACAGGTTCGGTGCCTTCGGTGTCGTGCCGCTCCGCCCACGCGGTCAGCGCGGTCAGGCAGGCGTGGTCCAGGTGGCGGAGCCCGAGCAGGTCCAGTTCGATAGGCCGGTCTATCGGCAGGGCTTCCAGGGTGTCGAGCATCTTCGGCAGCCGCAGGAAGGTGGCGTTGCCGGTGAGCGTGGCCCGGACCGGGCCGTGGCCGTGGTCGAGGACCTCCACCTGGATGTGCGAGGTCTCCCAGGCCGTCTTGACGATCGCGAGACCAAGACCGATCAGAACGCCCTCGAACATGTTGACAGCCACGATCGCCAGCGCGGTGACCATGAGGATCACAGCCTCACCACGGTGCTCGCGCCACAGCGGGCCGAGCTGGGTGAGCGGCAGCAGCTTGAAGCCCGCATAGACCAGGACCCCGGCGAGCGCAGCGACGGGAATGACGCCGAGCACGGCGGGCAGCAGCGCGGCGAACAGCAGCAGCCACACGCCGTGCAGCACCCGGGACGCCTTGGTCTTCGCGCCGGCCTGGACGTTCGCGGCGCTGCGTACGATGACCGCAGTCATCGGCAGCGCCCCCAGCACCCCGCACAGCGTGTTGCCCGCGCCCTGGGCCATGAGTTCCTTGTCGTAGTCGGTGCGCGGGCCGTCATGCAGCCGGTCCACCGCCGCCGCGCTGAACAGGCTCTCCGCCGAGGCGATCAAGGTGAACGCGACGACCGTGCCGAGCACGCCGATCTCGACCAGCTGCCCGACCTCGGCCGGTCCCGGCGGTTGAATCGCCCCGAGCAGACCCCGCACCTGGACCTTGGCCACCCGCATCCCGCACAGCGCTGCGACGGCGGTGGACACGCCCACGGCCACCAACGCGCCCGGCACCATCCGCACTCTGGCGGGCATCCGGGCCCACAGCACCATCACCACGATGCTGCCCGCACCGATGACGAACGCGGACAACGCCGCAGCCGAGGACACGAGTTCGGCGGCGAGGCCGGGCAACCCGGCGATCTTTCCGAGACCGCTCGCCGGGGCCTTGGCGCCGGCCATGGCGTACAGCTGTCCGGCGATGATGACGAGCCCGATCCCGGCGAGCATCCCCTCCACCACGGCGACCGAGATGGCCCGGAACCACCGCCCCAGCTTCATCGCGCCGAGCGCCAATTGCACCAGCCCGGCGGCCAGGACGATGATGCCGAGGGCGGGGAGGCCGTAGGCGTTGACGGCTTCGTAGACAAGGACGGTCAGGCCGGCGGCGGGGCCGGAGACCTGCAGGCTGCTGCCGGGCAACAGCCCGGTGATCAGGCCGCCGACGATGCCGGTGACCAGGCCCAGCTCGGCCGGTACTCCGGAGGCGACGGCCACGCCCACGCACAGCGGCAGGGCGACGAGGAAGACCACCAATGAGGCGGTCAGATCGGTACGCAGTGCACGCCTGAGCGGCACGGTGAGGGAAGACATGGGGGTTCTTTCCGTGACGATTGACGAATCCGGACGGGTGACGTATGGCGGTGCGGGTGCCGTGCACCGTCCGGCGGCTACAGCGGCTGGAACTCGCGATTCCCTCACCCGTCCGGTGAGCGGAGTCAGGGTGGATCCATGCTGGTGACACCGCGCCGCTCCGCGACGAGGCCGCCGGTGAAGGCGGTGCTGCTCTCGGCGGGCGCTGTGATGGCACTCGGTGCCACGGTCCTTGCAGCCACCGCGTCCGGCGCCCAAGGCGGCAGCACCGCCAGCCCGTCGGGGAACCCGACCGCAGCCGCGTTCCCCGAGGTCAACCTTCCCTTCAACACCGGTTCGCCCGGCGGGAAGGGCACGGTCAACGTCACCGTCGAACCTGGCCTGATCGGTCGCAACAGCGTGCAGGCCGTCGTGCTCGACGCGCAGGGCGGCATTGCGAACGTACCGGAGGTGCGGATGACCTTCACCCTGCCGGGCAAGAGCATCGGGCAGCTCGACGCGAAGCTGAAGAACAAAGGTGGCTACTTCGGCTCCGACACCCTGAACCTGCCCTTCCCCGGCACCTGGAGAATGGCCGTAACGATCCGCACCTCGGACACCGACCAGGCGACCGCGACCATCAATGTGACCATCAGCCGCAGTCGCCCCGTTTCCTGCCACAGCATCACCTCGCGCGTCGCGGGCGATCAGCCGAACAGGGTCATCAGTCGCCGCAGCGCCTTACGGACAGGTGGCCGACTCGACGGCCGCCCCTTCGGCTCAGCCGGGGCCGCCGTGGGTACGGGGACGGGGCGGGTACGGGACTCCGCCGGTGTGGACGTGGCCGGGGAGGAACAACGGGCGGCTTCGGCGCGCGCCAGCGCGCTCATGACCGCGTAGGGATCCATGGGCATGATGAAGAACTCCTGCGGTGTCGAATCCAGCGGTACGGAACACGGACAGGCCACACCCACGTAGAGGCGCGGCCCTGGTCCGGTCAGCAGCGCAGGACGACAGTGCGCAGAGCGGACGCGCAGGACCCTTGGCTGCCGGGCCCGCCCGACGTGGCGGAACCCTGTACGGACGGAACCACGGCCCGTTCCGGGACCCTTGCGGCGGCATCAGAAGCCTTGTGCGCTAGGACGCCGGGGCGGGGCTGGCATGCGGACGCGGCGCAACCGGTCCCCGCCTCTCCGCCGAGGTGTTTCTCCACGCCACCGACTGCCACGGTCACCGGATGCACCAGCCCGCAATGGTCGAAGTCGTAGGCCACAGCCGCGACCGACGAGGCGGCCCGCTGGCCGCAGCGGTCGGTGTCCAGGGCCGCCAAATGTGCCGATCCGGGCGAGAACGCGGCGTGCAGCAGTGCCACCAACGCGATGAGCAGCACAGCACGCAGACCACCGGGCGCCGCCGTACGGCGGCCGGTGTCGCTGGTCTGCTTCATATGGAACTCCCAGTGCGCTCTCCACGAGACAACCCCGCCACGCCGACTACCGCACGCCGACCGCACCCAAAGGGGGAAAACCCCACCCGATCCGACTAATACGCCGCTGCCCCGCGATGTTTCTGCCATCAAGGCCTCATGTCCGATTCACCCCCCGGTGTGCTGCGGTCCGCCTGAGCTGACGGGCTCCAGGGCGGACGCCGCCTCCTCGATGTCGTCCTGGCCCAGCAGGCCGGAGGACGCGCCCTCGAAAACGGCCAGGTCGAGATTGCCGTCGCCGGTGAGGCGATTTCCAGGCCGACCACGGATCCGTCGTCCTCCTTTCTGATGAACATCAGGTCGAGGATTCGGATGAGGCCACGGTCCACCAGATCGACCAGCAACGGGAAGCCCTCGCCAGTTATTCGGTTACCGGGAAACTCGACGACCACATAGTCGATCGGTCCCATCTCATCGAATTCATCGCTCACGGCGTCACCCCTGGTGCTCGTGGCCTTCCCCCGAATGCCATCGCATCGTCGGGCGCAAGCCCCCGCACCTCGGTGCAATATTCACCCGTCGGACCCCGTCCAGGTGGCCTTATCGCCACCGTAGGGATCTCCTGTGACCATGACCAACAGCGCGCCCCCGCCCGATCCGGCGAAGCGCGCCGGTGGTCCATCCGGTGACGAGCTGCTCTCGACGCGGGAACGCAGCGAACTGGACGAGCTGCGGCACCGGGTGAGCGCACTGGAGAACACCGTGCCGTCCGGGGCTGGGCGGCACTGGCTCCGGTCGGCGGGTTCAGTCCTGCTGATCCTCCTCGCCTCGCTGCTCTCACTACTGGCTGTCGTCTCGGTCTGGGCAAACAGCATCGTGCGGGACACGAACCGCTACGTCGCCACCGTGGCGCCACTGGCGAGCAACCCGGATGTGCAGAAGGCGATCACCAACCGGGTCACCACCGCAGTCCTGGCGCAGATCGACGTAGAGGCGCTGGTCAAGCAGCTGACCCAGGTGGCCGCGCAGGAGGGTGCCGCCCCGCAGGCGGCCAAGCTGCTCGGCAACCTGAGCGGCCCGATCACGAGCGGCCTGAAAAGCCTGGTCAGCAGCACCGTGGAGCGGGTGGTCTCCAGCAGCGCCTTCAACACCGTCTGGGTGAACGCGAACCGCTCGATCCACAGCGCCGTGGACAAGGCCCTCACGGGCGAGGCCGGCGGTGCGGTGTCCCTGAAGAACAATCAGGTGGCCATCGACGTGGGCCCTATCGTAGCCAAGGTCAAGGACCAGCTGGTCAAAGCCGGCTTCGCGCCGGCCGCGAGAATCCCGGCCGTCCACACCGACTTCGTGGTGTTCGCGTCGAAGGACGTCGGCAAGATCAAGACGTATCTGAGAGTGCTGGAGATCATCGGCGGCTGGCTTCCCATCATCGCCGTGCTGATCGCCGCCGCAGGCGTGTACCTGGCCGCCAACCGCCGCCGGGCCCTGATCTGGGCCGCGCTCGGGGTGTTCGCCGCCATGCTGCTGCTCGGCATCACACTCACCGTCGCCCGGGCGATCTACCTCGACCATCTGCCCGTCGCGACGTCCGACGCCGCCGCCGGTGCGGTGTACGACGCGCTGGTCAAGTTCCTGCGCGCCAGCGTACGGGCGGTCGGTGCGGTCGCCCTCGTGACCGCCATCGGCGCCTTCTTCAACGGGCCGTCCCGGGCCGCTGTCCTCACCCGTACGGGCTGCCGCAGGAGCATCGGCGCATTGCGCGACGTGGCCATGTCGGCGGGGTTCCCGATGAGGGCGGTCGGCCGGTTCGTGCACCACTTCAAACGGTGGATCGGCGGCGTGATCCTGGCAGTCGCCGCGGTCGTCCTGTTCACCTGGAACTACCCGACCACGGCGGTCGTGGTGTGGACAGTGGCGATCGTGCTGGTGGCCTTCGCGATCCGCGAGTTCCTGGACGCCGCGCCTACGCAGCCCGCCTGACCGCGCGCAGGCGCGGTGCAGTGCGGTTGCGCAGGTTCCGGCCCCGGCGAGTCGCTCCCTGCGCGACACGGCCCCCCCGTGCTGGTGATCTGCGAACTGCTCGGCGTGCCCTACGCCGACCACGAGTTCTTCCAGCACAACAGCAAGATCCTGATCAATCGTGACCAGCCGCCGGAGGCGACGCTGGAGGCGCAGCGCAAACTGATCGATTATCTGGAGCGGCAAGTCGCGGAAAACTTGCCAACCCAGCGGACGACCTGCTGTCCAAGCTCGGCTGCGTTGTCGGGATCGTCCGCCACGCCGCGCTGGGGACACCTCCCGGCCGACGACGCTCCGCGTCGCCTCTCTCCTCCGCCTTGCCAGACTCGGCCCTCGACACGCTCCTTCCTCCGCCCCACCTATTCGCGCGGCCTCTTACCCGTCCAGGCTCTGTGCGCCGGACAGGGCCTAACCCGGGCCCCGGCCGTCCTGGGCCCCGGCGTTCGGGACAGTGTCCAGCCCTGCCATGAGTTCCGCGAAGGCGCGGGAGGCGGTGGGAGAGGTGAAGAGGCGGTCGAGCCGGGCGCGGGCCAGGCCGCGGTGGAAGGGGCCGGAGTGGGTGTCGTCGCCGGCGTCGTGGAGGGTCCGGGTCAGCCAGTGGGAGAACTCCTGGTCGTTCCAGACGCGGCGGAGGCAGCACTGTGAGTAGGTGCGCAGGCCGGTCTCATCGTGGTCGCGGACGGAGTCCCGGACGGCGCGGGCGAAGAGGTCGGCGTCGTGGAGGGCGAGGTTCATGCCCTTGCCGCCCATGGGGGAGACGATGTGGGCCGCGTCGCCGACGAGGAAGAGGCGGCCGTACTGCATGGGGTCGTGGACAAGGCTGCGGAGCCGGAAGGTCTCGCGGTCGGTGATCGGGCCGGGGGTGAGAGCGGGGTCGGCGAGCCGGGTACGCAGTGCGTCCCAGACGCGGGGGTCGGGCCAGGCGCCGGGGTGGTCGTCGGGCGGGCACTGGAGGTAGTAGCGGCTGGCGTGCGGGCCGCGGGCGAAGTGGGCGGCGAAGCCGTGCGGGCTGACGGCGAAAAGGGGGCGGGCCGGGGGCGGGGCGTCGGCGAGGACGGTGAGCCAGCCGATGCCGTGGTCGAAGGCGTGGGCGGTGAGAACGCCGTCGGGGACGCTGGCGCGGCTGATGCCGCGGTCACCGTCGCAGCCGGCGACGAAGGCGCAGGCGATGGCACGGAGGGTGCCGTCGGCGGTGCGGTAGCGGACGGTCGGGCGGTCGCCGGTCAGGTCGTGCAGGGAGATGTCGGCGGCCTCGAAGCGCAGGTCGCCGCCGTCGGCGAGGTACCCGGCAGTGAGCTTTTGGACCAGTACCTGCTGGGGGCAGAGGCGGGCCGGGGGGCCTTCGGAGCCGTCGTCGTCGGACACCAGGTGGCTCTCACCGTCCACCCGGAACTCCAGTGTGCCGTCGGAGGGGACGCCGCCCAGGACTTGGTCGGCCAGCCCCCAGGAGTCGAACATCCGGACGGCGCGGGCTTCGACAATGCCGGCCCGCTGGCGCTGTGCCACGTGCTCGCGGGTTCGGCGTTCCAGGACGACGCAGTCGATGCCGCTGTGCCGCAGCAGGTTGGCGACGGTCAGACCGGCCGGCCCCGCGCCGATCACCACGACGGTCGTTGACTCCGGTGACTCCCACAACTCCGGTGCCTGTTCGGCCACTTGGCCACCTCCGGCGTTCAGCCTAGCCGAGTAGGTCCGATGTCTGAGCTGGTGAGGGAGCATGGAGAGAGGGCGCTCAAGATCATGTCGTGACGCAAGACCCGAGCACCCTCTTGACCGCACTGCACGTGAAGATTGATGACGAGATCCGAGGGACCCGGTGGATGGGACGGCCGCCACTGCTGACCGACTCCGAACTCGCCTGCCTTGCCGTGGCGCAGGCGCTGCTCGGCCACCACTACGAGTCCCGCCGGCTGCGCTTCGCCCGCAAACATTGAAGAGGGTCCGCCAGCTCATCGAATCGGTCAGCGACACCCTCAAGGGCCAGGTCGACCTGGAACAACACGGCGGTCCGACCTTCGATGGCGCCGCCATCCGGGCCGCCCAGCGCATCCTCGCGATGGCCGCCGCGATCTGGCATAACCGCACGACGGAGTCCCGGTCACCCGATCCCTGTACGACCATTGATCACATCGGACTCAGTCGTCTCGTGGTCCTTGGCTACGGCGTGACTTTTTGCTGTGTCCCATTGGCGGTTGAAATACCATCGTCTGCCGGTGTCATACGCGCGGCGGGCCCTGCGGACGGCGGGGATCTGGGTGGCGCGGTGGATCTGCTGGTGCCACGGTGGCCGGGCGCCCTGGCGCATTGACATGCTGTATGCGAACGAAATCGCGTCCTGGTCGAGATAACGGTCCAGATCCTCGAACCACGCCATGCTCTGGCGGGCTTTCGCCTGCACTGGTTCGAGCTCCGCTCTGCGGTGCGTGTCGTACTCGTGCAAGGCCTTAGGCACGTCGGGGTATTCGTTCAGGCTGTGGGCGAGGACGATGGCGTCGATCATGGCCAGTCTGGTGCCCGAACCCAGTGTGAAGTGTGTGGTGTGGGCGGCGTCGCCGACCAGAACAGTGTTTCCGCGGTACCAGGTCTCATTGCTCAGGTGTGCGAATCGCTGCCAGTTCGCCGGTGCGCCGCGGGACTTGCTGATCAGGCGGTGGCCGTCGAGCGGGCGCTGAAAGATGTCTTCGAGCAGCCGCACTCCCTCGTCGGTGCTGAGCGTATCCAGTCCCAGGGCCTGCCAGGTCTTCGGGGAGCATTCCACGATGCAGGTGCTGGTTCCCTCGAAGGAGGGGTAGGCGTGGAACCAGAGCCATCCCGCCGACGTCTGTTCGAAGGCGAACACGAAGCTGTCGAACGTTTTGTCGGTTCCGAGCCAGATGTAGGGGTTGTGGCCGACGTCCACGCGGGTGCCGAAGTCCTCGCGGTGCAGTTGCCTGATGCGGCTGTTGGCGCCGTCGGCGGCGACGACGAGGTCGGCCTCGGGCAGCGCGGAGGGGTCTTCGAGCGGGTGGCCGTAGCGGACGTCGACGCCGAGGTCTGAGGCGCGCCGGGCAAGGATTTCCAAAAGTGCCGCTCGGCCCATGCTGTATCCGTACCCGCCGAAGTACGCTGTCTGCTCGCCGCGGAGGCCGTGCACGCGTACTTCTTGGTCCTGCCACAGCACGGACCTTGCTTTCATTTCCCGGGCGCTGTCGGGGTCGTTGCGGTAGAGCGTGACCAGCAGGTCGTCCCAGTACACGACCCCCCAGCCGTAGGTAGCCGTGGGGGGGTCGCGCTCGAGAACGGTGATCTGGTGACCGGGGTCGCGCAGCTTCGCCGAGATCGCGAAGTACAGCCCCGCAGGTCCCGCGCCGACACAGACGATCTTCACAGCGCACCGCCTCGGCTGTCGGTGGGGGTGCCCCTACGCCTTGTGGCGGCCCGGTTCTGTGGCACTGGCCGTGGCAGGTGCTTGTGCCTTGTCGCTGGCGATGCTTTCACTCGGTTCGCCTCCGCGTCTGCAGTTGGTGGAGAGGGGTCCGGGTGCCCGACTTCTGTCGGGCACCCGGATCAAACAGCGGGAAACTGCTGTGTGGTGGTGGGTTGAACTGTGGGCTGACTACCAGCCCCAGCCGCCCCAGCCGCCCCAGCCGCCCCAGCCCCAGCCGCCGTGGCCCCAGCCCCAGCCGCCGCCCCAGCTGTTGCCCCAGCCCCAGCCGCCGTGGCCCCAGCCCCAGCCGCCGCCGTGGCCCCAGCCGCCGCCCCAGCCCCAGCCGCCGCCCCAGCCCGACTTGTGCTGGGCTGTGACAACCGCGGTGGACGACGCGTGGCTGGTGGCCGCGCTGGCAACGCCAGCCGAGGCACCGATGGCGACGATGGGGGCCACGACAACAGCAGCGGCCAGACGCCTGATCTTTGACGAGCGCATGATGTCCCACTCTTCCCTGGGGTCGAGTACTGGCTTCTTACGCCGGAGAGTGACCGGCGTTTGCGCCTCAGATCCTGCGTGCAGGTCTGGTGCGCCATGGTCCGCCCATCGATCCGAACGACTCACGCGAGCCGCAGCAGCGGCCCGCCATCGGGCGAACTCGACATTTGGTTCTTAAGGCGTCCCTATGGAACGAAACGCCTCGTATCAACAACATACGAGTAAGATCGGATTAAGTCAAAGCAAGATAAGCAAAGCCCCATATAAGTGGGCATACAGTGACGAATCCAGGACGGAAATTCGCAGGTCAGGACCCCCACCTGCCCGACCCGGAGCGCGGCCCCGATCTTGCCGCGCTTCCCTCGAGGCGGCGCAGCCGGGAGTCCCAGGGGGCTGTGCTTCGGGCCACCGTGGACCTGCTGAACGAGGTGGGCTACCGGCGCCTGTCCTTCGAAGGCGTGGCCCGCCGCGCCGGGGTCGGCAAAGCCACCATCTATCGCTGGTGGCCGAACAAGGCCGCGCTGGTGATCGAGGCCCTCAACGGGTGTGTCCCGCTTCCGCCGCTGCCCGACACCGGCGACCTGGAAGCCGATCTGCGCACCGCCGTCCGGCTCACCGTCGAGATCGTCTCGGCCATGCCCACGTGCCTGATCCTTCCGGCCCTGATCGCGGACATCATCGAGGACCCCTCCGGCACCGGAGGTTTCGCCGAACTCATCACTCCGCGCCGCGCATCCGTCGTGAAACTACTCGACAAGGCACGCGACGAGGGCCGGCTCCCACCCGAGACCGACACCACCTTGATGGTCGACGTCTACGCGGGAACCGTCGTCTACCGCGCTTCGCTAAGCCGAGAACCACTGGACGACGTGGTGATCGACCAGATCGTCAACCTCCTCCTGCACGGGTGCATCCCGACCCAGCCCCCGCCCCGCGACCAGGAGTAGAGCGTACGGCGGCCCGGCCCGCTCCCCGTCCCCGCCCCGCGATGCCGATCAAGGGCAGCGTCCGCGACACCCGGTTCACCTACCGCCAAGGCGGAACCGAGTATCAGCAGACGCTCCGCAGCGAAGGCTGAGAGTCGAGTAGCCCCGCGTGCATGTCATGTCCGGGGCGAAGGGGTCAGGTCTCGGCGATCGCGGCGACGCGCCACTGGCCGACCGACCTCCGACCTCCAGGTAGTCCGAGTCTTGAAGTGCTCTCCCGGCTGACGCCGGGAGATTCCTGCTTACCTTGCGGCAGCGGGCTTGACGCGCTTCGCGCGCCTGACGACTGCCCTCCCGGCAGCCGGGATGAGCGCGGGGCCCATCCGGTACAGGTGCAAGACGTTCCGGGCTGCGTTGTGGTCGGCATTGCCGAACCAGCCGCAGTCGGGGTTCTTGCACACGAACAGGGCCTGGGTCTCCCGGCTGCCGGGTGTGACGAAGCCGCACGCGGAGCAGCGCCGCGAGGTGTTCGGGGCCGGGACCTTGACCAGGGTGCCGCCTCGCCTGGCGAGCTTGTACGTCAGCATCGTGACCGTACGGCCCCATGCTTGTGCGCTGATCGAGCGGTTCAGGCCCGACTTCCGGGCGACGTTCCTGCCCGGCTCCTCGATGGTTCCGCTGGCGGACTTGACCATGTTGGTGATGGTAAGTGCTTCCACCACCACGACGCTGTACGTGCGGGCGATGTCGGTGGTGGTCTTGTGCTGCCAGTCCAGTGCCCGGCGCTTGGCTTTCGCGCGGAGTCCTGCGATCTGGTCGTAGGTGTGGTGCAGACGGCGGCTGGTGCGTTCGCCGGGCTTGCGGTGCTTCTTGCGCCGTGCGGCGCGCCGTTCCAGGCGCAGGAGCTTGGCCTGCTCGCGGTCGGTCAGCCAGGGACCGTGCTTCTTGGTGGCGTCGTCGGACAGGGCGATGGGAACGGTGACGCCGACGTCGATGCCGACCTCAGGGCCGGTGTGCGGCCGCGGCGCGGGCTCCAGGCTCTGGACGCGGAATGCGATGTGCCAGCCGAGCGAGTCCTTGGTCAGTCGTGCCCCGGTGATCCGGTTTTCCGCGCCTGCACGCTTGCCGACCGGAAGGTCTTTGGTCCACCGGAAGCAGACCCGGCCCACCTTGGGAATGTTGACCATGCCCCAGCGTCGGTGCACGCGGTTGATGTTCAGGTCGCGGCCCTGCGGGATGTCCACGGACATCACCGTGCGGAACCGGCCCTTGAAGGTCGGGGCGTCGGCGCGGCCCTCCCAGCAGTTCTTCCACGCCTGGAAGTACGTCTTGAGTACCGCTTGCGCGGCCTGGGCGGGGAGGACGGCCAGGAAGTCGATAACGGTTACCTCGACCCCGCTGCGAGTCAGGAAGTACGCGGTGCAGGCGCCGATCACGCCGCCGCCGCAGATCACCACTCGCAGGGTGGCCGCATGCTCGACGAGGTGCTGGCGGTAGCCGCCGTCCACCCAGGTCTTGCGGACGGTGGGATGCTCGGCGACGACCCGCTCGATCAGGGTCTGGCCGGCGACGGAGTCCTGCACGCTCGCCGCGGTGACCAGTACCGCCAGCAGCAGGCCGACGGTGTCGATCACGATGCTTCGCTTGCGACCCACGATCTCCTTGGACGGTCTCGACGCTGCCCATGCCCGCGTCCCCGTGCGCCTGGGCTTCTGGACGCCGTCGCGTACGGAAGGCGCTGGTCAGTATGCCGAGTTCACGTTGTCGATCGAACCGTAGCGCTGAGCCGCGTAGTTGCAGGCGGCGGTGATGTTCGCGACCGGGTCGTAGATGTTCCAGGACGTTCCCGCGACGTGGTAAGCGTTGAAGGTCGGGTCGATCACTTGCAGCAGCCCCTTGGAGGGGGTGCCGACCGCGGCGTTGGAGTCCCACTGGTTGATCACGTTCGGGTTGCCCGACGACTCACGCATCACGTTGCGGTAGATCCCGTTGTAGCTGCCCGGGATGCCGTGGGCGTGCATGATCGACAGCGACTGGTTGATCCAACCGCTCAGGTTGCCCTGGGAGAGGGTGGCGGCGGATGCGGTCGGAGCGGCGGCCAGCGCACCGGCGGCCACCGCGGCGCCGGCCGCGGCGACACCCAAGGAGTACTTGGCGCCCTTGGCCATACGACCGAGCTTCGATATCGCGGGGAACTGCATTCGAGGGCCGTCTCTTCCGTCGGGGAAGCCCGAGGAAGTCCGCCGGGCAAGCGAGAGTGTTGCGGATCCGGAAATCTTTGGTCAATAGTGACTTCTACTATCTAAAATCGTATTCATCCTGATGAGTCGCTTCGCCTGCGCCGCATTAACAAGTCACAGAGCGTCCGATTTGCTACTATCGAGCTTCATAGTGACGCACACCATATGGCGAAGGTCACGGCAGCGGGGACGTTTGAGTGGTTCGCGGAATGTGCACTAATACCAAAGGAGCAAATCGGACAAATAATCACAATTAGAGTGATTTATTCGATCTGTCTCTGGGTCCCGATAGCCCCACCTCCGCCCATGCGACCGATACGGCGATGCCGCGAGCCGTCTTCTCTTCTCAGGCGTGAGAGGAGGTCCCTGCCTGCAGCGCGACCCGCAGTCCTGGCTACCTGGCCGGCAAAAAGGATCACCCGGGGGGGGCGTCACTACACCACTCCATCAACGCCCTCGTCGAAGACCACATCGTTCGCTCTCAGGTCGGGCAGCACCCAAAACAGCGATGACTACGCCGAGCGCGCCGGAACTGACTACCTCACCTGTGCGAGCTCTGCCGCTGACACGTCGGCACTGGTCGTCAGACGTCGTCGGCGCTTGCGGGGCCTCCCCGGGGTGCCGTAAACGATGGCGGGGCTCGAGCAGGTGCGGTCGACCCGGCGCTGCTCGCCGCGGTGCCGGGTGAAACGCCGTAACCGAACGGCAGTTGACCTCGCGGGTCACTTCCGTTCTTCACCGGCTGCAATGGGGGCGGCGTTTGCTTCGAGTGCTCCCGCTTCGCGCTCTGTCCCACGTTCTCGGGCCCGCGTCACCGTTTGAGGTGACCTGGGCGGCGCCTTGTTGGCCGTCGCCGCGGGCCGCCCGGCCTGGCCCGGGGCGGGATGGCGGGCGTCATGTCGGAGCAGGGCGGGAACGTCACGCGGGCGCGTTACGAACAGATCGTCGCCGAAGCGCGGGAGCTCATCGCGCAGGTCACGCGGGCTCAGTTCGCCCTGGGCGACAAGGCGCTGGAGATCGAGCCGATGCGGCCAGTGGGCGAGTCGATGCCGAACGAGTGCTGCCCGACCGCGCGGTGCTGCCCAATCGCGCCCTGGCGGGGGGCGCGTGCCGGCGAACGCGGGCACGGCGAGGTCGAGCGGCGCCTGTTCGCGACCTTCGCACCCAAGGCGCTACGCCCACGGCTGGCAGCCTGGCTGGAGCCGCCGGTCCTCATCGTGCCCGAGCTACGCACGATGATCAGACTGGGTGTCCACGCCTACCACATACGCCGCCCGGCTCCATTGCCCCTGTCCGAGGACGAACTGTCCACCATCCAAACCTCGCTCCAACTGCTGCTCGGCAAGCGGAGCCTCCTCGTACATCCACAGCGGCGAGTGGAACACGCTCCACGCCTGGTACCGGACGTTCGGGCCGAAATCGTCTCAAGCAACGGCCACGGTCCTCAGATCGGCCACGAGCCCCAGACAGCGGACCACGAGCGGCGCCAGGCGTGAATTACCGGCTCCGCTGCTCAAAACGAATGCCCGACATGCAGCAGCGCCCCGGACGGGGGGACCGGGGCGCTGCTGCAGGCATGAGTCTAGGCTTCGATGTACGCCACCACCACGACCGTGCGTAGCGCGGTGACGCGTACAGGACGCGCACGTCCTCGATCTCGTCTGCGTACTCCACCCGTGTAACGACGTCAGCGCGTCCCCAGGATGTCCTCGGCGGCCGTCCCGGGCCTTTCGGCCAGGGAGGGCCGCCGAGGCTGGTCAACCTTCGACCAGGGCCGGGTGGACGACCTGGCATCACTTGCCTCGCAGCGCGGCGGGCCCGCGGCCCGACTGGCTGTTGGAGGGCGCCGATCCGCCCCTCAGCGCTGAAAGGCCCGACTACACCTCCCGAGCGAGTCAGCGACCGTAGTGGTGACCGTACTGGTGGTGACGGTAGTAGTGGTGGTGGTGACGGTAGTGGTGACGGTGGTGACGTCCGTGGTAACGGCCGTGGTCGTCGTGCCGCTCCTGCACCTGGGTGACGGAGGTGGCCCGGGCCGGAGCGGCCTCGGCCGTCGTGGCGGTCGCGAGCATCGCACCGCCTGCCAGGATGCCGCCGGCAACGGCGACGGCGAACGCCCGCGTCACGTTGGTTGCGCGCATGGTGTTACTCCTTCGTACTCGAATGTGGAGCCCGGCCGACGTGGAAGTGGCTTTCGTAACCGCACCGTCGGGGCTGGGGCACAGGACGCCGGAACGGGAAAGGCCCCGGGGAACGGCGAATGTCCACCGCATCGTCAGGCCCGATCCGCGCTCCGAACAGCCGGGCTGCTCATGTCTCAATTGGGAGCCAACACCAAGGACGAGTACGTGTAAATCAGAGAAAAGCGCACATTTCCCTCTTATTGCCGCTTCGCCCCCCATCTGCTCGACAAGCCTGGATGAATGCCTAGGTCAGAGCCGTGCCAGGGGAAGCTCACACATCCCGTATCCAGCACCCCGACGCAGAGGCAGATGGGTGAATCCGCGGCGAAGTCGGTGTCGGTTCAGGGCAGATGCCGACGCGGACGGTAGCATTCCGCTCTCCGCGACGACGACGTACGCGCGGCCCCCCCAGGACCGTCACCGTCACCTCCGCCTCGCTCACGTTGGACGGCCAAAATCAGCACACGGCCTGCCAGGGCGCCTTGCGTGAGTGTTTCAGCGGCACGCCGTGCGGCCCGGTGCTAGCTCCCGGTAAAAGCTCGCCCGCGGCGTCCGGTCGGCGAGCCGCGCGGCATCGGCTTGTGGCGAGCCGCCGACGGGAACGAGCTCCATGAGAAGGTGCTCGGCACACGCTGCCGCTGCGCTCGTGGATGACTCTCTCCATCACCGCGGCCGAGTCCCACCCCAACGACCCGGGCAAGGCCGACACCATCGCGTGACAGCCAGACCCTCTGCGGGCGCTCACCGCTGCCATGACGCGGCCGGTGAGGCGCGCCTCGCCGCCCCCCAGATACTCGCATCACCCCGGGAAGACGCGGAGTCGCCCCCTCGTCGTCTGGCGCCGGGGTACCGCCGGGGGTACCCCTCCCCCAGCGTTACTGGGGGAGGTCAGGACCAGAGTGTGTAGGTGACCGTTCGCTGGAACCCGTCCGGGCTGCCGTGGGTGTAGATCAGGCGCATCCGGGTGTAGTGCTTGTGTACATGGTTCTTCCACGGTTGCGGGTGGTCGAGCCGGACGATCACACGGTAGGAGTGGAATGTACCCGCCGCGCAGTACGGCTTGCAGTCGTTCACCTGGTTGACGCCTCTGGCCACTGCGGACGTCGAGTCCCACTGGGACCACTGCAGCGAGACGAGGATGCTGTTACCGTCACCGCAGGCGAGCAGGAAGTTACTGGGACGTACCTGGGGCTGCGAGAAGCAGTCGACGATCCTGACGTGCGCAGACCGCTGTGCCACGGCCTGTGCGGACGGTGGTGGATCCGCCTGGGCGGAAGCCGTTCCCGTTGCTGCTGCGAGCGATGCAGCAGCACAGAGCGTGACTGCCGTTTTTCCGAGCGTGTGTTTGGGCATCTCTGCTCCCGACCGCCTCTCGCCATCCGGGCCCGTGCCTTGCCCCTTGGCCGGCCCTGTCTGTCGGTGTGGCGGGGGCGGGCGTCGGACAACGGTGGCTTCGTTCCGTCGGCGATTGTCATCTGTGTCTTGTCTATCGACGCTACGACCGTGGTCGGAGATGCACCATTCGACTGGGGTGTCACCGTATGTCCGCCGGGTTTCGCCGTGACCGGTTCAAGCCCGGTCGGTCCTCGCATCCGGACAATGCCCGGGTATCTGCTGGCGGAGCAGGGTCCACCCGGCGCGTCAGGTCAGAGATTGCATACGGTCATCCAGCCGTAGCCGAAGCGTGTCCGTGTCGGCTTGCGGCCGAGATCTGACGACCCGAAGCTTGTTAGGCAAGCCTTACTTGCCCTAGTGTCTGCGTGTCCGTCCCCACGGCTTCCATCCGGAGCATTCATGTCCAGCGCGCAGATCACCTTGCTCGGCGCTATCGCCGGCTTCACCATTTACCTCGGCCTTCCCATTGGCCGACTGCGCAGTCCCGCGCCCCACCTTCGGGCAGGGCTCAACGCGCTCGCGATCGGCATCCTGGTCTTCCTGGTCTGGGATGTCCTCACGCATGCCTGGGAGCCGATCGACAGCGCGCTGAGTGACCACCGCTGGGGCACGGTCGCATCCGGTGGCCTGGTCCTGGCTGTCGGCCTGGCGCTCGGCCTGGTCGGCCTCGTGTACTACGACCGCTGGAGCCTGCGCCGTCGGCCCGCCCCCACACTGTCCCAGGGGCCGGGCGCTGCGGCATCCACCGAACTGGCGCCTCCGGTTCCCTCACAAGCCGGCCGTCTCGCTCTGATGATCGCCACCGGTATCGGCCTCCACAACTTCGCCGAAGGCCTGGCCATCGGCAACTCCGCGGCCAAGGGTGAGCTCTCCCTGGCCGTCCTGCTGATCATCGGCTTCGGCCTGCACAACGCCACAGAAGGCTTCGGCATCGTCGCCCCCCTCTCCGCCGAGGGCACCCGCCCCTCCTGGGGCACCCTCGCCCTACTCGGGCTGATCGGCGGCGGCCCCACCTTCGTCGGCACCCTGGTCGGCCAGCACCTGGTCAACGACACCCTCAGCATCGCCTTCCTCAGCCTTGCCGCCGGCTCGATCCTCTACGTCGTCATCGAACTCCTCGCAGTCGCCCGCCGCGCTGCCCTCAAGAAACTGACGACCTGGATGATCCTGGCCGGACTCCTTCTCGGCTTCGCCACGGACGCCGTCGTCACCGCTGCAGGAGCCTGAGAGCCAGTCCTGAGCACGGCCCCCTCGACGCGATCGCGGCGTCGAGCCGACGTCGTGTCACTCTCCAGGTTCCCGCGCATGTTCAGGCGGCCTGCGGCGGTCCGGGAACCGCCACAGGCCGGCACGCTGAGCGACAGCGCGGCGATGGGATGGCCGGCCCGGCCGAGCTCGCAGACATGGGTCCTCAGGAGGGGTACGTCCAGAGTTGGTTCGAGCCGCCGCTGCAGTCGTAGATGATGACCGGGGTGCCGTCAGCCGTGCCCCCTCCCGCGGCGTCAAGGCAGCGCCCTGACTGTGGGTTGCGCAGCGTGCCGTCGCCGGGTGCCGTCCACTGCTGGGCGGCAGAGTTGTTACAGGTCCACAGCTGCACACGGGTGCTGTTCGCGGTGCCGCCGCCGGTGACGTTCAGGCACTTCCCGAGCGACTGGAAGGTGTTCCCGATGTGGCTCCAGAACTGGTTGGACTGACCGTTGCAGGTGTACATGGTGATGCCGGCGCCGTCGGCGGTGTTGCCCCCGCTGATGTCGACGCACTTCGACCCGGTGCCCGTGATCGGCCCGCCGACCGCAGGAGTCAGCCGGATCAGACGGGAACCGTGAGCGGGCACGCCGCTCGCGGTCCAGCTGTTGTAGGCGGTGCCCAGCTCCGTACGCGAGGCCAGGTCACGTACGGACTGGGTCCCGCTCAGCCCCAGCGACGCGAGGTTGACGGTGATGTTGCTCGCGCTGGAACCGAGGTTGTAGACGGCGGCCACGGTACTGCCGTCGGGCATCTGCTTCTTCCAGACCTGCAGCGTGCCGCCGGTGACCTGGGTCGGTACGCGGCCGGCCTGGTCGACTCCGATGACCTCGGGGTTACTGAGGATGGAGACGGCCTTGCTGTCGATGAAGTAGACGTCGCCGCCGACGTACAGCGGGGCGGAGGCCATGGACCAGAACGTCATGACGGTCTGTCGCTCGGTGTCGTTCAGCCCGTCCTGGATGCCCGATCCGGTGTTGTTGCTGACGGGCATCGAGTCCAGGTCGGGCCAGTAGTTGGAGCCGACGGAACCCAGCCAGTTCGGCAGGTCGTTCCACCGGGCGCTGACCGAGCTGCTCCAGGATGAGACGGTGTTGCAGTAGCACTCGACGTCGGTGTCGACCCGGACGCCGTTGGCGTACGGCTTCAACGCGCCGGCGATGGAGACCGGGACCGGCCAGGCACTGGCGGTCAGGTACATCTGGCGGCCCGACTGGTCGATGGCCTGTGACCAGGCGGCGATGTCGGCAACGTTGTCCTGGGTGGTGCCGTCGATCTTTATGAAGTCGATGCCCCAGGAGGCGAACTTGTTCGCGATGGAGTTGATATAGCTCTGGCCGCAGGGCTTGGAGTAGTCGATCTTCCAGTTGGAGCCCCACCCGTTGGTAGCCGTGAGCGGCTGGACGGCGACGTCCTGGGTGTGGCAACTGGTACCGGCGATGGGGGCGTTCTTGTCGTACGCCTCCTTCTCCAGGCCGATGCCCAGGTAGATCCCGGACTTGAGTCCCTTGCCGTGAATGTAGGACGCCAGGCTCGCCATGCCGCTGGGGAAGCGCGCCGGGTCCGGGTCGGGGATGCCGTTGGCATCGGTGTGGAAGTTCCAGTTCAAGGTGGCGTCCCAGCCTGCATCGACGTTGATGTAGCTGTACCCAGCCGACTTGAGGTTGGTGGCCACCGAGTCCGTCGCGTTCTTGATGTTGTTCTCGTTCAGCCAGCTCGTCCCGTATCCGGAGCGGGTGGAGGACTCCACGCTCCAACTGCTCCAGCCCATGAAGGGCTTGGCGGTGAAGTCGCTCTTGGCGAGGGCGGGTTGGCCGGGCAGGGCGACCAGGGCGATCGATGCGATCAGCGTCGCGGGCAGCAGCCTGGCGAGGACGGCTCTCATGTGCACAGGGGACCTCCGGGTTGGGGATGGGCGCGCTGCTCCGCGGCGCCCGCTGCGGCGGGTCTCAGGCGATGGTGACTCGGTCAGCCCACGCCTGTGCGAGCACGCGGCGACCGAACGACGCGTCGGGTGGGCGCCGTGCGGGTATCACGGCGGCCGGAGGCGGTGATGCTGTCGCCTGGGAGGAGGACGGTGGACTGGGGAGTCAGCTTGATGACCATCGATGCTCCCGGAGGCTCACGCCGGTGGTGACAGACGGTTGCATTCTGCAGACACAAGCCGGGAACATGACAAGCACTTTTTAGCCACTCGGGGGCCTACGGCTTGAACACAGCCGTCACATCCGTAACCGCGGCGGCCGGGATCGTCTCGGACAGACCCGGATGACGAGACAGGGTGTTGGCCTTGGCTCTCTGGCTGCTGCCCAGATCGATGTTCCCACTGACCAGCGCGCGACGATCATCGATCAACTGGTCTATGCCGCGCCCGGCGGTGATGATCTCGGCGTACTGCGAGTCGAGGAACCCCACCAGCAGGCAATGCAGGGCGAACTCCGCACATACCAGCGACACTTCGTGATCCTACGCCTCGCTCGCGGAGATCCCCTTCCCGGTGGATGTGGTGAACGTGTTCGTCAACTCCGCCCTCGCCGGCGACATCGCCGACCAGGCTGTGGCGCTCGGCGCCAAGGCGGTCTGGTTCCAGCTGGGCGTCATAGACGAGGCCGCCTACGACAGGACTCGCGAAACCGGACTGCAGATGGTGATGGACCGCTCTGCGGGACGGGAGATCCCCCGGCTGGGGCTAAGAGATATCCCGTAATTCGCTGTGCGACGTGCCCCGCCGGGTCGGGTGCTGTGTACCGGATGTCGAGCTTGAGGTTGTGCAGCGCTGCGATGCCGACGACGGCGTGGTTACCTGAGTTCCACAGATGAGTGCGCGGCCGGAGGTCATGAGACCTGCTCCGACCTGCGGGAACGGCAAATCGCCTAGTGACACGGCGTGTCACTAGGCGTTGGCGTTATCCCAGGTCAGCGGCTTGCGGGTTGCCATAAGGCTTACCCCGTCGGCTTGTTGTCTGACGAGACTACCGCGTCGACTCGCCGAGGGCTGCGATTCCGCTGATCCACTTCCGGCGAAGATATGTGGCGATTCTTCCGTCTTTGCCGACCGACTTCCATCTTGCTTTCCTGTCGGATCGGCCGCAAAGCACAGCGCGCTGACCTGGGGCGATGGGAGCGCCTAGTGACACGGGCATTTCCGGCATCCTGCTTGTCCGTCCTGGTCAGGGCTAGAACCGTGTCACTAGGCGTTGGCCCATCTGTGGAACCCAGGGGTTAATGCCGTCGCCTTTGCGTCGGCATTGGCGGAGAATCTGGTGGTCTTTGAGTCGGGCGATGGCGTGTTCGGCGACGGCGCGGCGTTTGCGGAACCTGCGGTAGTTGCGGTCTTTGATGATGCGGCCGTCGGGTCCTCGGCGGGGTGTGCGGATGCGGTCGCTTCCGCGGTAGCCGCCGTCGCCGGAGAGCCGCGGATGGTCGGGCAGGGCTGTGCCGACGCTTTCTCGGAAGACGACGATGTCGTTGCGGTTCCCGGGCCACGCGTCCCCGACTGCGACGACGCGGCGGTCGCGGGCCCGGCACACGACCTGCACGTTCACACTGCGCCGGTAGTTCTTCGACTTTGCCGTCTTCGTCTTGTCGTGGACGGGAATCAGCGTGCCGTCGACGACCCACAGTTCGCGCCGGTCGGTGGGTGGTGGGCCCAGGAGCTGGGCGAGCGGTTCGGCGAGTCGGTCGATGACGCGGTGGGCCGCGGAGTCGGAGATGCCGAACAGGGAGCCGAGTTGCTGCATGGTGAGGTTGGTCCGGTAGGCCAGGATCAGGAGCAGGACCCGGTCGGCGAACGGCAGCGCCCAGGGCCGGCCGCGGCCCGTATCTGGCCTCCGGTCCCACAGCTGCTCGACGAGGTGGTGCATCTGCGGTCCGGTCAGCCCGGTCCAGGCGCGCAGGTCGGCAGTGGTGCAGTGGGCGAGACGCAGACGCATAGCCGAGATCGTAGAGGGCCAGCCTCTTTTGTCGGAACCGGTGTTGTCAGTGGTGACATATAGCTTTGGAGCTGGTTGTCGAACCGGCGCCTGGCCGGACAAGTACCCGCCGTCGTCAGAACAAAAGGGAGGTGGGAAGTCTGTGAGCACCGTGCTGTCCGATGTGGCGCCCGACTCCGCCGGTCCTGGCCCTGCCGCCGCGGCACTGCCCGCTCGCCGGTTCCGGGGGAAGAACAAGGGCGAGCGATGGAAGCGGGGCGAGGACACGGAACTGGCGGTGATCCGTCTGCCGCTGGACGTCCACAACCTCGACGACCTGCACCGCCTCGAGCAGTTGTACTCGGCGATGTGGTCGGTCAAGCGTGCCCTGCAGCGCGACGCTCGTGCCGCGGTTGACGCGTACTGGGCCGGCGATGTGCGCCGCGAGGTGGACGCGAAAGCCTGGCGGCAAACTCTCGGCCTGTCCCGGGAGGGGATGGAGCGTCGAGGCTACCGGCACGTGGAAGCCTCCCGGCATCTCGCCCACCACGTCACGAAGGCGCTGGTGATGCACCAGGCCGACGAGGTATTCGAGACGGCTGTCAGCCGGCACCTCTTCCCCGATGCGACCGGGCGCCGCTTCGGCCGGCCGAGGACCGGGTCCTGGTGGGACTACACGCGGATCCCCGGCCGTGCCCGTTCACACACCACGGCGCGGAAGTGGGAGACGTTCCGCCTCCACGGCACCCTCGCCGGACACTTCGCTGCCTACCGGCACCGGAACCTCGACCCGTCGGTGACCGTGCCGGAGCAGGCTGCCGGACTGCCAGCAGACACGAGCGTCCTCGAGCAGCCCCGGCGCCTGCCGGTGTCTGCCCGGCCAGCTGGCCGCATCGCGACCGGTGAGGTAACACCGAAGGGCACGCCGAAGACCCGCGCGGCGACCTGGTGGGACCACACCGGGCCGCTGACCGTCGTCTTCACCGGCGGCGCCGACTCCCGGCGTGGCGACCTGGTGCTGCCTGTGCGGCTACCTGCGGGCGCGGGCCGCTGGCCCCGCCTCATCCACTTCCTGAACAACCCCGAGACGTGGCACAAGGTCGACCTCGTGCGCCGCCGCGCCGCCGCCGCGCCCGGCGGGTGGGCGTACGAGGCGCACCTGATGGTGCTGACCGGCGGCTACGCATCCCCCGCCACCCGCGCCCGACGTGCCGCGGCAGCAGACCTGTGCCGCATCGGTGGGATCGACGGCAACGTCTCCAACGTGTCCGTGGTCTCCTTCCCACGCACCTTCGACCCTGACGACGGTGAGGTGAAGGCGACCCGGGTCGAGCCCACCGACGAAGAGCGTGCCGCACTCGCCAAAGCCCGGCGCAAGGAACGCGGCCGTAAGCGGGCCCTGGACCGGTCCCGCCGGGCGGCCAACGCCAAGCAGTACGGGCCGTCAAAACGGCAGCAGGCCCGCACCGCACGCCGCCAAGCTGCCGGCCTCCCCGAACGGAACGTCCAAGTCCCAGGCGGTGTCCGCGCCGCGAACAAGGCCGGGGTGCCGAAGCAGGCGTACCGCAGAGACGATCTGTCGGCCGGCTACCGCCGCAACCGGGCACGCCTCGCCGAGGCCACGGCGACCGCGGCCGCGGCAAAGGACCACCGCGCCCGCCGCATCGCCGAACGCATCGTGGGTGACCACGGTCCCAACCTCACCGTTGAGGACTGCAACGTCAGCACGTGGTATCGCCTGTGGGGCAAAGCCCTGCAGGCCACCACACCCGGCCGGCTCATCACCGCGATCGGCCGCGAGTGCGAGAAGACCGACGGGCGCCTGCTGCGCGCCTCCACCTTCACCACCAAGCTGTCCCAGACGTGCCTGTGCGGCGAGAGAGTGTCCAAGACGCTCGCCGACCGGGTCCACACCTGCCCCGCCTGCGGCCTGGTCGCCGACCGGGACATGGTCTCCGCGGCCCTCGCCACGCACGTAACCCTCACCGACCCCGACGACCCAAGCACGGCGCGCCTGGACTATGTCCAGGCGCGCACCACACAGATTTGGTTCTCACAAAGGCTGCAAGGGGCCCTGTCGAGTCAACCGCAGCGCGGTGCCAGCCCGACCCGGGGCCGCACCCACGCGGCAGCCCACACCCCGGGAATCCCCGGACAGCGGGCCTCTGCTCGACAAAACACCACCGACCGGTACCGGCCCACCCCGAATGAGACCCGACCCGCGAACCAGCGGCACAAGGCCCACGTCGGAACAGCCGCCCACGAAGGGAACGCCCCACCCAGAGGCGACATCCCCGAACGGGAACTGGTCGGACGGCATCTCATTACGGGATGACTCTTAGGCTAACTTTCACCACTACGCCGACCCGCGTCGTCAGGTGCCGAAGAACTCGACCAACACCGGGGCGAGTGCGTCCGGGGCCACGTCGTGCGTCTGGCCGTCGAGTGTCCGGTGCTCGGCCGTGGGAAGCGCGTCCGCGGTGGCCTTCGCCGCCTGCTGAAGGCTCTGCGGGCCGGCGCCACCGGCGAGGACCAGCGCCGGAACGGCGATCGTCGACGCCAGGTCGCGCGGCACGCTGCCGTCGCCGAGCACCTGGTCGTCGTAGGCGAGTGTCGGGGCGATTACCTCGAACGTTCCCCAGCCCGGCTGTGCCCGCATGCCGGCGACGGCCTCCGCGGGAATGCCGACGTTCGTCATGAACAGCGCCACGGCGTCGCCCTTGCGCCCGGCGGCGAGCAGCTCGCTGAGCCGTTGGGTGTACTGCTTGATGCGGGAGCCGTCTTCGACCTCGGCCATGAACGGTGGCTCATAGAGCGCCAACTTGGTGACCCCGGGGCCGGCTGCCGCGGTCGCCAGGGCGATAGCCGCGCCGGAGGAGATGGCGTAGACGTATGCCTCGCCGCCGGCCTGCACGATGAGGGCCTGCAGGTCCTCGACCTCGCGGGCGACCGCGTAGGGCGGGGTGTCCGAGCTTTCACCCCGGCCGCGACGGTCGTAGGTGTAGACGGTGAAGCTGTCGTGCAGCAGCGCGGCGAGTGGCCGCATCGGCCCCGCGGCGCGGTAGCACATGGCGCCGTCGACGAGGACGAGTGCAGGGCCGCTGCCGGTGCGTTCGTAGGCGATCGTGGTGCCGTCGGCTGACGTGACTGCTGGCATGTCGCGCTCCTTACCCCTGCTGGTGTTCCGGTTCGGCGTTGAGAGCGGCCACGTAGACGTCGAAGCGGTCGAGGCTGGTGGTGAATCCGGTCCTCGCCTCGGCGCTGAGATAGGCGGCCGGCACGTTGGTCTGATGGGTGATCACCTCGGTACACCCGTCGTTCAGGTCGACGAAGGTGATCGTGGTTCGCATGCCGCCTTCGACGTCGGCCTCGATCCACACCAGCCGGTCCGGCCGGCGGACCTCCACGAAAACAGCCCGCATCGTGTAGGTGCTGCCGTCGGCATCGCTGACCATGGTTGTCTCGAAGACCCCGCCGGGCCGCAGGTCGATGACGATGTTGCCGACCGGCGTGGTCGTCCCGGCCGGCCCCCAGAAATTGGCGAGGTGCTCCGGCGTGGTCATGCAGTCGAACAGCAACTCGGGCGACGCTCGGTGCACGCGCCGATAGGTCAGCTCGCCGGTCGCGGTCATCGTGTCGTCCCCTCGTCGCTGCGCTGCTCGGCGCGCAGCGCAGCCAGATGCTCGTCGAGACGGTCATGACGGTCGGCCCACATCTGCCGGTGACGCGCGATCCACCCGGCGGCCGCGTCGAGACGCACCGTTTCCAGAACGCAGGGCCGAGACTGCGCGGTCCGGGTCCGCGAGATGAGGCGGGCGCGCTCGAGCACCTTCAGGTGCTTCGAGACCGCCTGCTGCGTCATCGCGAACGGCTCGGCGAGCTGGTTCACCGTCGCCTCACCACGGGCCAGACGCTCCAGGATCGCGCGCCTGGTGGGATCGGCCAGCGCCGAGAACACCAGGCTCAACTCGTCTTCAACCACTGCCATGCCCCGACCCTACCCACAACCGCAAGTTTGCACAACTGATGAGTTGTGGACCTCGCGCCGGCGGCTAACGGTCAGTGGCCTCGACGAAGGCCGGCTCGCGCTTTACATGCTCGCCCAACGACTGTCACTGACGGCAGGTCCACTGCGGCTCCTCGACGGGGACTTCCCTGACCGGGCGTTCATGCAGGGGGTCGCCGAGCATAACTTGAACGAGGCCCTGGCGCTGGTCTCGGCGGTCTAGAGCAGGGCATCCGGGTATAGAAGACCAGCACCCGCTGCGCGAGGCGAGCCACCATGGCGGCGGCCAGGTTCGCGCCGGGCAACGCGGTGTGTTGGGCGTGGGCCGCCTCGACGGTGGCCTGGGCTGTTCGCCAATGGCACAACTCGTCCGCTTCCGGCGTACCCCTGTGTGATCGTCGGATTCAGAGCACAGACTCAGTCGCATGAGACTTCTGGTGATCGGTGGATCGGTTTTCCTTGGACGGGCGTTCGCCCATGAGGCGCTGCGGCGCGGATGGGAGGTGACCACCTTCAACCGGGGTAAGACACATGCCGACTTGGACGGCGTTCAGGTCGTACGCGGCGACCGGGAGCTCCACGAGGACCTGGCGCGGCTCGCCGAGGCTGGGCCCTGGGACGCGATCGTCGATGTGTGCGGCTACGTTCCCCGCGTGGTCGGGGCTTCAGTCAAGGCCCTGGCCAAGTCCGCATCTACGTATCTGTACGTCTCCTCCATCAACGCCCGCCCCGGCTGGCCCGCCGAGCCCGTAGACGAAAGCGCGCCCCGTCACCAGGGCAGCCCGGATGCGGGTCCGGATGACGGCGACTACGGCAAGCTGAAGGCGGGCTGTGAGATGGCCGTCGAGCAGGGCTTCCCGGGGCGCTCGCTAATCCTTGAACCTGGTCTGATCATCGGACCGCACGACCTCGCACGTCGCGTCACCTGGTGGCTGCGCCGCGCCGCTCAAGGCGGCCGGATGGTCGCTCCGGGAGCGCCCGAACGCGAAATGCAGTTGATCGACGCCCGCGATATCGCGATCTTCGGCCTGGACCGGATCGAAGCCAAGGACGACGGGATATATCTGGTCAGCGGCACTCCCGCGAACGCGACCTGGGGCAGGTTCTTGGACGCCTGCGTCGCCGAGACCGGCGGCAAGGCGAAACTGGAGTGGGTGGGCGACGAGATCCTGAACCAGCATGAGGTCACTGTCTGGACCGAGCTCCCGCTGTGGGCCCCGTTGGAAGGGGAGACAGCCGCAATCTGGAAGCCCAGCTCGGCCAAGGCCATCGCCGTAGGCCTGCGCTGCCGTCCCGTCGAGCAATCCCTCCACGACACGGCCAGCTGGCTGTTCGGCCCCGGCGGTCTCGACGAGGCTTTCGGCGAACTCCGCACCGGCCGAGAAGCCGCAGGCATCACCCCCGAGCGCGAACAGGCCCTGCTAACAGTGGCAGAGGCCCGATCGGCTGAAGCCGGACACACCACTCCCCGTGCCGACGGTGACGCCGAGGCGGCGAGGCGCCAACAACCGTGACTGGGTTTACCGGACAGGCCCGCCGAGGGATCTGCGGGGGCCGAGACTCTGGGATCGAGATGGTGCCGCCGAGCGCGCGTGCGCTCGGCGGCACCATCAGATCAGATCAGGTGTTCCAGACCTGGAACTCCGAGACCTGACCGGCCGGCCAGCCGGTGTTCGCCGTGATATTCACCCGGAAGTATCGCTGGGTGGTCGCGGCGAACGTGATGGTGACCGTGTTGTTGGTGGTGGGGTCGAAGGTGTAGGTGGCCGACGACTTGATGGTGCTGAAGGTGCTGCCGTCGGTGCTGCCCGACAGGGACAGCGTCTGGTTACGGGCGCCCCAGGCTGCGGGGAGCTGGAGGACGACACGGCTGGCGCTCTGCGCGGAACCGAGGTCCACCTGCACCCACTGCGGAAGGGCGTTGTTGGCGCTCTCCCAGTAGGTGCCCTGGTTGCCGTCCGTCACGTTCGAGGACGCGTATACGTCGGCGTGGCTGGACTCGGTGGTGGCCTTGCCGGCCGCCAGGTTCTTGCTCACCGTGCCGGCGCCGGTGCCGGTCAGCGCGACCGTGGTCGTGCCGTTCGACGCGTTGCTGGCGATGCTGAGGTCGCCGGTGCGGGTGCCGGACGCGGTGGGCTTGAACGTGACGTTCACCGTGCAGGAGGCGTTCGCCGCGATCGACGTCCCGCAGTTGTTGGTCTGCGAGAAGTCGCCCGTGGTGGTGATGCCGGAGACTGTCGCGCCCGCGGTACCGGTGTTGGTCACCGTGACCGTCTGCGCACTACTGGTGGTGTTGAGCGCCTGGCTGGGATACGTCAACGACGTCGGGCTGGTCGACAAAGTCGCCGCCGAGGAGCCGCCGCTGCCGCTGGGGAACACCTGGAAGTCCGACAACTGGCCAGCGTTCCATCCCGTGTTGGCGGTGATGTTCACCCGCACGTATCTCGCCGTGGCGGCGTTGAACGTGATGGTCACCGTGTTGTTGTTGGCGTTCGGGTCGAAGGTGTACCCGGCTGAACCGACGATCGTCGAGAAGCTCGAGCCGTCCGTGGATCCCTGCACCGCCAGAGTCTGCGTGCGAGCCGACCACGCCGTCGCCGGCGGGAGCTTGAGCACGACCTTGCCGACGCTGTAGTTCTGGCCGAGGTCGACCTGGGCCCATTGCGGGAACGAGCCGTTCGCGCTCTCCCAGTACGTCGACGCGTCCGGGTCGGTGAGGTTCGAGGCGACGTACGGACTGCTGCTCGAACTCGCCGACGCCGGCCGCCCGGCCGCGACGTTGGTGGTGCTGTCGATGCCGCTGCCGGCCAGGGAGACGGTGGTCGGGCTGTTGTTGGCGTTGCTGGTGACGGTCAGGTTGCCGGTGCGCGATCCGCCCGCCGTGGGCTTGAACCCGACGCTCACCGAGCAGGACGCACCGACCGCGAGAGTGGAGCAGTTGTTGGTCTGGCTGAAGTCGCCGGTCGCCGCGACGCCCGAGACGGTCGCCGAGGCGGTGCCCGAGTTCGTCACCGTCACCGTCTGCGCGGCGGCCGACGAGCCGACCACCGTACTGTCGAAGGACAGGCTCGCCGGGTCGGTGTTCAGAACCGGTCCCGGCGCGGTGCCGGTACCGGAAAGGCTGACCGTATTGGTGATCCCGCCCGCGTTGACGGTCAGGGATCCGGTACGGCTACCGGTCGCCGTCGGCGCGAACTTCACGCTGACGGTGCACGAGCCGTTCGCCGCGATCGACGAGCCGCACGTGTTGGTCTGGGCGTAGTCGCCACTGGTGGAGATCGACGAGACGGACGCGGCAGAGCCGGTCGGGTTGGAGACCGTCACGGTCTGCGCGGCGCTCGTCGAACCGGTCGCGACCGAACCGAAGTTCAGCGCGCTCGGCGTGGCGGTCACACCTTCGTCCGGGTAGGGCGGGTAGACCGGAGTCGGCCACGGGCCGCAGTACGGCGTGCCGCTGATGCCGGAGTTGCCGCCGCCGTCGGTGACGACGAAGTTCCCGC
>NZ_RJVR01000074.1 GCF_003999195.1 Streptomyces soli | reverse complement strand
GCCCTCGCGGGCCAGCGAGGCGGCGATGGCGGCGCCGAGGCCGCCGCCGGCGCCCATCACGAGGGCGACACGATTGTTGATTCCGAGATCCATGGGTTCACTTCGTCCTGTTCAGTTGCCGACCTGCAGTGGGCTGGTCAGCTTAGGTAGCAGTGAGATGACGCCCGCTGCGGTGATGCCCCCCGTGGGCCAGGGTGTCGAAGTCGGGGCGACCGATCTCGAACTGGATGACCGGGTCGTCGGCGGCTCCGATCTCCTGTGCCGGTTCGACGTTCGCGGCCAGGCCGGCATGATCGATCGTGCCGTCGGAGTTCAGTGGCGTCACGAGGACGCCCTAAACGCCAGTCCAGAGCATCCGACTTCCCTTCGGCGTGACGGCTGTGGAGCCCGGGGGTGAGAAAGGTCGATGTGGCAGGAAGCCGGCCCAGAGGCAGCTCCGCGCTGACTTCCCAGGTGTTGGGCTTCCCTGGTGTCGGTGCAGATGGAGGACTTGACGTCGGCTCTCCTGGTGAAGGATCCTGCACGATGTTGGGATCATGATGCAAGAGGGAGTAGGTAAACGACATGTTTCATCAGGTTGTGAAGGACTCGATACGTTCGATGAGGACACCGTGCGCGTGATCGCCGCCAATTTCCGCTCTCCTCGCGAGAGCCTCGGCGACCTCCGGGCTCTGGTCGCACACTCGCCGCGAACCAGCTGGCGACCGGACGCCTCGGCGAATTGGCGGAATCCCTGGGTACGGACCAATTGATCCGCTACATGGACGAGCCCCTCGCGTCCGAACTGGGCTTTCAGCGCGTCGTGATCTCGCCGCATCCTTGGCGTGCTGTCGGCACTCGGGCTGCTGACGAGGAGATCGAACCGGTCAACTGGAAGGTGTCTGCGACGGCGACGACGCCGCGAGTGAACCGGACACCGGTGGCGGCGCCGGCGCAGGCGGCGGTGCCCGTGCGGGAGCAGGCGGTTCGGTACGTCGACGCCGCCGCTACGATCAGCACTCATCACCGTGACGACCGCGGGCCGCGTGGAACAACCGATCCACGGTCCCGCGATAGTCACGGAAATGGATGCGACGACCTTCGTCCCGCCTACATTCATGGCGACGGTTGACGTTTCCGGCAACCTGCATCCCGTACGCCGTGACGCCAGTGGAGAGAATCCGTGAGAGAACCGACGCTGTTGCTGCCGGAGCGGATACGCCTCAAGCACGACCAGCTCAGTCCGAGTCAGCGTGCACTGGCACGGTTCTGCCTCGAGAACCCGCAGGCCGCGAGCGAGCTGACCGCGATGCGGATCGCGGAGCAGGTCGGGGTCAGCGAGTCGACGGTGGTGCGGTTCGCGCTCCGGCTCGGCTACGACGGCTTCCCTCACATGCAGTCCGCCATCCGCGACTCCATCGAGCAGCGGCAGTTGCCGATACCCACCCGCCAACCCGGTCACGACGAAGATGTCGTGGCCAATTCACTCGCGGACGACCTCGACGCGCTGGGCGAATCGATTCGAAGCCTCGATACCCGCGAGCTGAGCATCGCCGTCGAGATGCTCGCGAACGCCCTAAAGATCTTCGTCGCCGGGTTCCGCAGCAGTTTCAGTCTCGCGCACCTCGCGGCGTTCCTCCTGCGCAAGGTTCACCCCAGCGTTGTGCTGCTCGACGACATGGGCGGGGTGCTGGACGACGACGCGGAGGATATGACTTCGGACGATGTCCTGCTGGTGTTCAGCTTCCCCCGTTACTCCCCGTTGGCGCGGCGCGTTTTTGACGTTGCGCATGGACGCGGCCTTGACATCATCGCGATCACCGACAGCGTTCTCTCGCCGTTCGCAGCGAAGGGCCATTGTCTGTTCGTCCGCCACGACACCCCCGCGTTCTTCAACTCCAACGTGGCGGCCACCGCCGTGGTCAACGCCATCGTCGTCGCGCTCACCGCCCGCCGGGATGCAGAGGAACCCGGATTCGAGCAACGGCTCGCCGACCGCTTCCACCACACGGAACTGAAAAGGGCCCCGTGACCACAGCCCAGAGCCGCCGGACGTCCATTGAGGGCGTTGTCAACTTGTCGGGATGGCGGGTTGGTTGAGGTGTGTGAGTCGTGGTGGGGCCGGGTGACTGGCCCTGGTTCAGGCCGTGGTGGGCAGGGTGGTGACGCCGGTGACGCGGTCCCAGATGGCGAAGCGGACGGTCATCTCGGCCCGGTACTCGGATGCGGCCATCAGATGACGTCGGGGCCGGAAATGGGGCGAGATCTGACTGAATGCGGCGAGGAACTTCTGGGCTGACCGGGGTGAGCGGAAGTACTTCATCGCGCGTTCGCGCTGGCGGGTGGGCTGATGCGAGTTCTCCGCCCGGTTGTTCAGCCCCTTGTGTGACCGGTGTTCCACCGAGCCCATCAGTTCCCGGTGAGCCGGCCCGTAGGAGCGGCACTTGTCGGTGACCAGCACCCGCGGTACCCGGCGCTGCTTCTTCATGAGCTTGGCCATGAACCGCTTCGCGGCCTTCGCGTCCCGCCGGGACTGGACCAGGATGTCCAGCACGTTGCCGTCCTGGTCCACCGCGCGCCACAGGTACTGCGCACCCCGTTGACCTTGATGAACACCTCATCGAGGTGCCATTTATCGCCGGCCTGCGGCCGGCGGCGGCGCAGGGCGGCCGCGTACTGCGGGCCGAACCGGTCGCACCACTGCCGGATCGTCTCGTGGGAGACGATGACCCCGCGGGCGAGCAGCAGCTCCTCGACCTCACGGAAGGACAGCAGGAAGCGGTGGTACAGCCACACCGCATGGGAGATGACCTCCGCCGGGAACCGGAACCCCCCTGTACGACGGCGACCCCGACTCCACCACAACCCCTCCCCGGGAAGATCAGCAAACCCGGCGATCATCCCAGACCCGAGACACCCTGCTCAACTTGACGACGCCCCGAGGACCTCGCCGCACACCACGGCCTGGTATCGGAGAACGATGAAGAGGTCCTGGCTATCATCGACACTCTGCTCGCGCACGCCGACGCCCCGTCATCGGCGGCGTGGTTGCTCGACGACGATGCCAGGGCCCTCACCGCCGGGCTGCGGCTCCTGGCCGCGCTGTCCGACGACCCGCAGACGCGTCCTCTTGCCGAGCCGCTGCTCGCCGATCCGCCCGTCGACGATCAACTGGCCGTGGTCGAGGTGTCGGCTGGTCTGGTCGTGCTGGTCAGCCTGGTGGCCTTTCTTCAGACGAAGGTGAGCCTGAAGGTGAAGCGCAAGACCTCCCGGGGCGAGATCAGCTTCGAGCTGACGAAGGAGCCCACGAAGGAGTCCACGTTGGTGCAGCTCGCCAACCTGTACCAGCACATCCTCGGCCCGGGCCCGACGTCCACGGCCGACCCGAGGTCCCTCGAACCGGGCCAGGCACCCACCGATCCGCCGAACGCCGCGTAGTCGCCTCGCTACCGGTGAGGCGGCGGGCGGTGGTGGTGACGGCGAACTCATGCTCGGCCAGGCGAAGCGGGCGACCTGATCGACCTCGCTCACCACGGTGGCAGGGGTGCACGGACGTCCGGTCTCGTTGAGGACCTGGCGGGTGTCGTTGTACATGGTGACGAGCACGCCCCGGCGTACTCCAGCTGGTCCGCCTCCAGGTGCGCGAGGTGCTCGACGATCGCGGCGCGGTCCCGTGCGGCGTAGGCCCGCATCAGGTCGAGTGCCGCCACCCCGTTTCGTTCATCCGGGGGTCGGTAAGGTCGGTCCTGGAAGTCCTTCATCGTGTCTCCGTGGGCGATCGGGCGGCGGAGTCCGCCGGAGTGCGGAGGCCGGGCACGGCGGCGGCCGTCCCCAGGCCATGGGCTACGACCCGGCATCCATGATCGCCGTGTACGCGGCCACGGGTGACGAGTGGGACGACACTCTCGCCGACTGCGAACGGCACATCCTGCCCCTGCTGCGCGAGCACCAGGTGCGCCTGGTCCAGGTCGCCAGGACAGGCCCGTTCGAGTCGGACGGGATCGTCGTCCTCGATGACAGCCGCTCCCCCACCCGGCTGCACAAGGCCGGTCCGTGGCGGCTGAGTGACGAGCTGCGCACCACGGGCACCGTGCCCATGGTGGCGCAGGGGCGTAGAACGTGTTCGATCAAGTTCAAGGAAAGCGTGATCGACAGATTTATCGCCGCTGACCTGCAAGGGCGCCCGTACCGGCACGTGCTCGGCTTCAACGCCGAGGAAGGGATGCGGGTGCTGCGGGACCAGACGTACACCCCGCTCACCCGCGCCCCGGAGTATCCGCTGATCGAATGGGGCTACGGCCGCGCCGAATGCCTCGCCCTGCTGCGCGAGAGGTTCGGCATCACCTGGCGCAAGTCCTACTGCGCGCAGTGCCCGTTCCCGGGGAACATCGGCGGCTTGCCCCAGCACCTGGAGCGCCTGCGGACCTTCCCGGAGCGGGCCGCCGAGGTGCTGATGCTGGAGCATTCCGCGCTCGCCCTGAACCCCAACAGCCGCCTGTTCGGCGCCACGACCCTGCACGGCCATGTGATGGCCGACCGCAACACCGAGGCGCTGACGGCGTTCCGGCGCGCCCAGGCCGCCGGCACCTGGTCGGTGTACCGGGTGCAGCGGATCATCTGGGCTGGCGGGGATGAGAACACCAAGGGTCCGGCCTGGCGGAGCGTCCGCACCGTGGGGGTGGCCGACACGCGCGCCGGGGCGGTGTAGTGGCTGCGTCAACTGGCGGCCGCGCGGGGCGGCGAGGTGGAGGTGGACGAGTACCGCATCCCGCGCTCGTGGGTGGTGCGCGGTGGTGGCAGCTATCCGGTGCGGGAGTGGTTCGACGTCGTCGCGCCGACGATGGCCCGGGACAAGGTGCGGCCAGGCTTCGCCGGGGCGTGGCGGACGCTGGGCCTGGGGGCGGAGCAGCTGGCGATGGCCTGGCCGTGATCGAGAGCCCGCGTTTACCCAGATGGGGCAAGAGCCGGCGGCGTCGAGGTAGACACCCCACCCCCACGCGTGTATTATTATGACTGTCGGTTGCGA
>NZ_RJVR01000055.1 GCF_003999195.1 Streptomyces soli | reverse complement strand
GATTGATGGCCGGCGAGAGGCACCTCCACGGAGGTGTCGGCCCGGGGCGGCAACCCCGACCGAACGTCTCACCGGCCATCGGTACTCCAACCCACCAACGCCATGCCTAGTTCCTCCGGACCGTGTAGTCGTGGAGAGATCAATTGAGCAGGGGACGTCCGTCGAGGACCCCCCAATCAGGCAACGCAGTTTGCGGCCTCGGGACACCTCAACCAGGTCACCGATCACCGCCGGTCGGCAGGTGATGGGCGAAGGCGGTCATCGTACGAGCAGTCCGCACCAACAGACTCTCCGGAGGTCCCCAAAACATTGCCTGATACGCCAGTAGTATGTGCCGACTCCTCACCTATGCGACCCAGGACCGGATCGAGCCGGTGAGGCAGGCCGGCCGGTCCGGTCCGCGGGCGGCGGGCGGCCTCAGCGACGGGTGCCGATGATGTACTGCTCGTAGTTCCGGCTGTTGTGGGAATCCCCCTCCACGCTGTTGTTGCTGTTCGGAGAGTCCACGGAGTTGTTAGGATTCGCAGCGTTGTTCAGATTGCCGGTCACGTAGATGTTTTGACTGTCCTTGAGGTTTCCGCTGTTGGCGCACAGGCGCACCGCCCGGTCGCAGCGAACTTTCGCTTGGATCTCGGTCAAGGCCGTGGAGCGGCCGGCCCAGGCCGAGTCGGCCGGACGGGCGAGCGCCGTAGCTGCCCCGCACAGCAGCAGGCCCCCGGCTCCGGCGGTCACGACGGCAAAGCGCGCGGCTTGTTTCATTTCGACCTCTCGATCTTCGTACATCCCCGGGGGCAAGAGAAGGACCGCCCACCAATTGTTGATGCGGGGCCGCTTCCACGCCACTCGGCAGCGGCTAGGCCGGGTGCGTCGGGGACGCACGGTCGTCAGCGCCCTAATCGCGGTGGCCGCCTGGCTCCCGGACGGCCTGGAGGGTGTTGCCGCTGTCCACGCTGTCCCCGGTGGCGGAGTTACCGGAGGCCGGGGAACCGTTGATGCTCGACAGATTGCCGCTGTTGTTGGGATGGCCGCGGTTGATGAAGTTCCCGCTGTCGAGGCTGTTGCCGCTGCGGATCGACCCGTTCACACACTTGACAGAAGAACGGTAGGTAAAACCGATCAGCGGCCCGCAGAGAACCCCGGAGCTCGCACTCACCACGGTGCCCACATCGGCTCCGCCCACGGCATGGATCAAGGACTGCTCACTGCCGACGTGAGCCGCAGCCGCTCCCTGGGCGGTACCCACCAGCCCCAAGGCCCCCGCCATGACGACTCCTACCTGGACGATTCGGCTCACTTGCCCCACGCTTCCCGCCGTGCCTGCCTCGGTGACGCTGCGGTTATACACCAGTACACCCACTCCCGGTGGGGGGCCTACGGCCTGTCCCGGCCCCCTCCAGGGCCTGGCTTCCGGAAAACCCCCCGGATGGCCCACCGGGACGTCGCGGTTAGCGCGGACTCCGCGTCTACCAGACTAGGGCCTGTTCTGAATTCGGATCATGGTGGGGGCGTCAGGCTGCGGAGCCAGATGACGGAGCCGCGTAGGTGTAGGCCGGCTTCGTAGCTGGTGGGGGTCTTGTCATAGCGGGTGGCGAGGCCCCGCCAGTCTTTGATCTTGTTGATGGCGCGTTCGACGGCGTTGCGGTCGCGGTACAGGTCCGGGTCGTGGCTCACCGGCCGGCCGCCTGCCCTTCTTCTTGCGGTTGGCGGCCTGGTCGTCCTTCTCCGGGATGACCGCCCTGATCTTGCGTCGGCGCAGGTAGGTGCGGGTGCCGCGGGCGGAGTACGCCTTGTCGGCGGCGACCGCGCCGGGGCGGGTGCGGGGCCGGCCGACCGGGCCGCACACCTTGATCTTGTCCACGACGGCGGTGAACTGCGGGTTGTCCGCGCTCTGGCCTGGGGTGAGTACGAAGGACAGCGGACGGCAGCGCCGGTCGGCCGCCAGGTGGGTCTTCGTGGTCAATCCGCCGCGCGAGCGCCCCAGCTGGGCTGCCTTGAGCCGGGCCCGACGGCGTCGGCGCAGGCGCCGCTTCTCCTCCCGCCCGGCATCCTCCGCGTCGTCGACCTCGCCGTTCTGGTCGGCTATTGCCCTGGTTCGTCTCGTTGCAGCAGCCCCTTTTCCTCCGCGACGGCTTTCTCCAGCTCCTCCAGCAACTCGCAGTCCACCACCATCCCGGCGGCGTGGTGGTGTGCACGGGCGACGGTGGAGTCCACGCTGACCAGCGACAGGTCGACCTGGCCACGCGCGGCGGCCTCGGCGATCATCCCTTCCATCAGCGCCTGGAACACGCCCTTGCGCGCCCAGGACTGGAACTGGCCGTAGATGGTGGACCAGTTGCCGTACTGCTCGGGAATGTCCCGCCAGGGGCTGCCCACGCGGAACCGCCACATGACCGCGTCGAACTGCCGCCGCAGGTCAGGGATCGGGCCCGTCGCCGCCATCGGCAGGAACGGCTCGACCAGCTCCCACTCACCATCCGTCAGATCACCACGCGCCATGGCCTCCTTCTACCAGCGACAGCCCAGCAAAGGAGCCCGAACCGGCGAACTCATGATCTGAATACAGAACAGGCCCTAGCCGTATCAAGGACACGCGCGCCGGGGCGGTGGAGTGGCTGCGTCAACTGGCGGCCGCCCGGGGCGGCGAGGTTGAGGTGGACGAGTACCGCATCCCGCGCTCGTGGGTGCTGCACCGTGGTGACAGCTATCCGGTGCGGGAGTGGTTCGACGTCGTCGCGCCGACGATGGCCCGGGACAAGGTGCGGCCAGGCTTCGCCGGGGCGTGGCGGACGCTGGGCCTGGGGGCGGAGCAGTTGGCGATGGCCTGGCCGTGATCGAGAGCCCGCGTTCCGCCCGCATTATCCAAGGTGGGGCAAGAGCCGGCGCCGCCGAGGTAGACACCCCACCCACTGTGCGTGTATTATTATGACTGTCGGTTGCGAGGTCGGCAGACAACACGATTGATGTCCGGAGAGAGGCACCTCCAAGGAGGTGTCGGCCCGGGGCGGCAACCCCGACCGAACGTCTCACCGGCCATCGGTACTCCAACCCACCAAGGAAGGAGTGCCTCCATTCTACGGGCCGCCGGCCCGTATGAGCAGTCCGCACCGACAGACTCACCGGAGGTCCCCACCATGGCCAACAAGCCGCTCAACCCGCAGGTCCGCATCCACGACGGCCGCCCTGTGGTCAACCGCGACTGGATCGTCGAGCACACCGGAGCCAGCCGCGTCACCGCCGCTTTGTGGTACTCCAAGCGCAACGAGGTCCCCGCCGTCGAAACCGGCGCCGACGGCACGTCCGAGCAGGTCGCACGCCACCCGGAGAAGGCGGTGACGATCGCCCGGGTCGACTTCTACGACCAGCAGCAGTTCAAGGCCTTCTACGCCGGCCTGCAGGACCGCAAGAAGAAGAAGCTGCTGCCCACCGACCCGGAGCTCTACGACGGCGACGTCGAGGACCGGATCTCCATCAACCAGGCCGCAGCGTGGTTCAACTTCGCCGGTCCCGGCGTCATCCGCAAGTACCTCGGGGGCAACCCGGGTTACTTCCCGGAGGCGGTCGGCACCGTGGAGGGCCCCACCGGCCGGCCGATCCCCGCCTTCCGCCGCGCCGACCTGCAGGACTTCGACCGCAGCGCACCGGCGACAACACCGGCGCCGCCGGACGCCCCGCCGGACCCCAATCCCGTGACCGCAAGCCCGAGACCGAACAGCGCATCGCCACCGCCCTCGCCGAACTGCGCCACAACGGCTACCACCGCGGCATCGCCGCCGCACTCGCGGCACGGCACAACGAACCGACCTGGAAATGGGAGCGCGCCGTCAAGGAAGCCCGCAACCAGCACGACAGCACCGACACCTCCGCCGCTGGCTGATGAAGGCCAGCCACGACGGCGGGGACATCGGCCGAGGCTGCTGGCCAGGCCGGAGGCGAGCCGGGCGTGCAGCAGGGCTGCGCCTGGACACGCGCCTTCGAGGCACACGCCCGTGAAGCACGCACCTGGGCGGCCTCGCGCCTCGCCCACGAAGACGCCGCCCAGCTCGCCGGCGAACTGTTCATCGCGGTCTTGGCCACACAGCCCGGCAAGGTCACCGTGACCGTCTCCACCGCCGGTATCCGCGCCCGCATCGCGGCCACCGGCGATCATGACATGTCCTGTCTCAGCATCCACTCACCGGGAGGCGGCATCGTCCGCGCCCTGGCAACCTTGTACGGCACCGCCCCGGACGACCGTGGACTCTGGGCCGAAGTCAACCTGGAGAGGACCACATGAATGCCGAGGAGTCAGTGCCCGAAGTGGGGACGTGGGCACGGGACGTGAGCCGCGACAAGGTCGGTTGCGTCATGGGGCACGTAGGCAGCCACGTGCAGTTGCGCCCGCGCGGCGGAGGCCAAGACTGGGATGCGGCGCCCGCCGACCTGGAGCCGGTCCCCGCGAGTGAGCTGCTGCGCCCGCGCGTGGCCGAGGCGAACGCGCGCAGCCGCAAGGGCTCCCGATGAGCGCCCCTGTGCCTCGGCGGGCCGAGACCGCGAGCAGCGCCGGCGCCATGGTGCCCGCCCTCGCCTCTGCCGCCAGGGGCCGCGCCCAGACCGCGTACCGGGCGTTCCTTGGGCCGCCCTCAGGACTGCCCGGACTGCGCGGCCCAGAGCGGCCGTTGTGATGCCGCGCAGCAGCGGTGCCAGTACCGAGGCTTCGGCGGTGGCCATCAGCCCGCCTGCCCGTCCTGGCGGCCGGTGTCGGCCGGGCCGCTCTGCTGGTAGATGTCGGGGATGCCGTCGGCGTCCTCGTCGAGGTTCTCCTCCTCGTACAGGCGCCGGTAGACGGTGTTCCTGCGGCGCAGGAGCAGGGCGGCCAGCGTGGCGGCCATCACGGAGCCGATGAGGACGGCGGCCTTGACGTGCCCGTTGACCTCCTTCGTGGGGAAGGCGAGCTCGCCGATCAGCAGGGCGACGGTGAATCCGATCCCAGCCAGCGCGGCCAGGCCGAAGACGTCGGCCCAGGCCAGATCCGGGTTCAGCTGGGCGCGAGTGAAGCGGGCGGCCAGGTAGGTGCCGGCGAAGATGCCGAGGATCTTGCCGATCACCAGACCGAGGACCACACCAAGCGGTTCGGGGCTGGTGAACACCTTGCCCAGCGCGTCGCCGGAGAGGCTGACCCCTGCGGCGAACAGGGCGAACAGCGGTACGGCGACGCCGGCGGAGAAGGGGTGCAGCAGATGCTCGGTGCGCGCGCCGGGCGATGCCTTCTCGCCCTCCTCGCGGGTGGTGCGCAGGATCAGACCCATGGCGACGCCGGCGACGGTGGCGTGCACCCCGCCGTTGTACATCAGAGCCCAGGTCGTCAGGCCGAGCGGCAGGTACCACCACCAGCCCCGTACCCGCTGCCGCTGGAGGACGTAGAAGAGGATGAGTCCGGTGAATGCCCCGGTCAGAGCCCAGGGGTTGAGGTCGGAGGTGAAGAAGACGGCGATGATCAGGATGGCGCCAAGGTCGTCGACGACCGCGAGGGTGAGCAGGAAGGCCCGCAGGGCGGTCGGCAGGTGGGTGGAGATGACCGCCAGGACCGCCAGGGCGAAGGCGATGTCGGTGGCCATCGGCACCGCCCAGCCACCCAGACTGCCGCCGCCGGCTGCCGCCGTGGCGGCGTAGAGGGCGGCGGGTATCGCCATGCCGCACAGGGCCGCGATGACCGGAAGGGCGGCGGTGGCGGGGGTGCGCAGCTCGCCGACGACGAGTTCCCGCTTCAGCTCGATCCCGGCGACCAGGAAAAACACCGTCAGCAGCCCGTCAGAAGTACAGTGGCCGACCGACAGATCGAGACCGAGAGAGGGGATCCCGAAGTGGAAGTCGCGGATGGCCTCGTAGGTGCCGCTGAACGGGGTGTTCGCCCACACCAGTGCCACCACCGCGGCGGCCAGGAGGATCAGGCCGCCGACCGTCTCCGTTTGCAGGGCCAGGACGACGGCCTGCCGCTCGAGCAGGGGCAGAAGGCCCAGGAACAAAGAACGGGATCGCGGGGCAGCTGCCATGACGGCGAAGACCTCCGGGCGGTCGGGAAACGGACACAGCGGATCCAGCCGCCGACCAGACTTCCCGAGCACACCCCGCGCACCTTGACGCGTTCTTTACACAGGGCCCCGCGCGGGTGAACCCCGCCGGCGCGGGCGGGTTTCCGGCCCGGTGCGGGAGGGGGGTCAGGTGATGGTGGGCGCGATCATCCACGCCGATACGCAGGACTGACCTGGTCGGCAGGCCCGGCGGGCCGAGTCAGCCGGAGGCGGCGGCGCGATCTGTGGCGGGCGTCTCCTCGGCCTCGGCTTCCGCAGCGGCGTTGCGGATGCCGCGCGGGCGCCCGGCCTTGACCCACATTTGGTACAGCACGGCGGCGATGGCCAGGGCCGCGGCCAGGGAAGCGATCGGCTCGCCGCGCGCCAGATTGACCGCCAGCACGAAGGCCACCGCGACCGCGCCGACGACGTTGACCACCAGGTGGCCAAGGTGGCGCTCGCGGGCGGAGAAGCGCGCCATGGCGATCAGCCCGGCCAGGAAGGACATGAACACCGACACCGCATAGAACAGCACCAGCCGCTGGTCCTGGCCGCCCGCTGCGGCGATGACCACTCCGGAGATGCCCAGGAACAGCAGTACGCCCCAGTACGGGGTGTGGTGGCGGTTGGTCGTGCCCCACACCGCGGGCAGGATCCCCGCGTCACTCTTCTCGCCGTGGCGGCGGGCCAGGGCCTTGAGCAGGCCGGGGCCGGCCTGGAACGAGGAGGACGCGGCAGACAGCAGCAGCATCGCGGTGACCAACTGGAAGACGGCATACAAGCCACCGGGGGCGGCGCGCTGGGCGAGGTCGGCGATCTGGGTGCTGTCCGGGGCGGGGATGCCGATGCGCAGGTGGACGGCCTCGGCGGTCAGGCCCAGGGTGATGCCGCCGACCAGGAGCAGGGTCAGCCACAGGGTGACCTGGCCGAAGCGGCGGCGTCCGGCGTCGTCGAGCTGGCCGAGTTGGGCGATGGCGGAGGAGGGGGCCTCGACGCCGGTGGCCAGGGCCATCGCGACGGGGAAGGCCAATGCCACGGCGAGCGGCGCCCAGTGGCCGCCGCTATGGGTGATGGTGCCGGTCGGGTGAACCGGGGCGCTGATCCCGCCGACCAGCACGGCGACGGTGATGCCGATGAAGGCCAGGGTCATGAGCGCGAATATCGCCCGCCCCAGATGGCCGAACCAGGTCAGTCCTGCCACCGCCGCGGTCAGCACCAGGGCCAGCGGGATCCGCCAGGGGGCCGCCGCGGGCAGATAGGCGATGATCGCGGAGGCGCCGGCCGCGGAGCTGATGGCGATGGTCAGCACGAAGTCCACGATCAGCGCGCCGATCGGGATGAACGCCCACGCTTCGCCGAACGCCTCACCGGCCGCGGCCGCGGCCCCGCCGCCCTGCGGATAGCGGGCGACCAGCTGGTGGTAGTTGACGATGACCAGCGCGATCAGTCCGACCACCAGGCCCATGGTCGGCAACAGCAGGTTTAGGTCCCCGTGCAGGGCCCGCAGCGCGGCCTCGATCGCATAGGCCACCGAGGAGACCGGGTCGGCCATCACCGCGAACGCGAACGCCACCAGCAGCACCGGCCGGGCATGCAGCAGACCCCCAGCCCGAACCGGGCGAGGAACAAGGTGTCGGTGGGTCGGATTCATTGAGGCGGGGCCTTCCTGGTCCACGATGGGCACGACTACCTGCACCGCCGACCAGACTTCCCGGCACACCAAGAAAGGACCTTACCGCCTCCTTAACACCCCACCCCCGCGGTCTGCGTCCCGAGCGCGATCAACCCCGACGGCAACGTCATCCGACTCGTCCAGCCCTGATCGCCCCCTCCGCATCGAGGCCCCACGGCAAGCCGCGGACCCCGCCTGCCGAGGCGTTCCCCCTCGGTGGCGAACCACCATGATCCGTGCGGGTCGGCCCGGCATCAGCGCCGGCGGCGGTTGTGCCCGTCATTCTCGGCGGTGACGCGGGCGGAGGTCTCCTCACCGAGCTTGACGTAGTGGCCCAGCGTCCCCAGATGTGTGCCGGGACTTGGCCTGCAGCTCCGGGGCGGAGCGGCCCTTCTCCGCGAGGTGCTTGAGACCGGAGTGCCGCAGCTGATGAAGCGTGTAGCCCTTGCCGTGCGGGTCGTGCAGCTTCGACGCCTGCTTCAACAGGTACTCCACCCGCAGGTAGGACAGCCGGCCCCGACCGGTGGCCGGGACCATGTCCACCAGGATGGCCTTGTCCCGGCCGCGGGTGACCTTCCCGCGCTCCAGGTGCCGGCCCGGGTCGGTGGTCAGCCAGTCCTGGCGCCGGGCGTACGCGGCGAAGGAGTTGAGGGCCGACAGGCGCTTGTTCCAGCTGTTCGCCGCTCGCTGGTACCAGCGGGCCATGACCGCCCCGTACACCTCGCACGACAGCTCGCCCGTCGGGAAGTCGTCACCAACCAGGGCGCGGAGCCGGGCGAGGGTCTCAGCGTACGTGGCGCGAGTGCCGGGGTCGTCGCGGAAGCGGCCGAGGAACCGGTCGACGGCGACGATCAGCGGCACAGTGCCCGACGGGCGCGGAAGCAGGATCACGCCGCGACTCCATCCCCATGGGCCAGCCGCTGCTGGTCGATCACTACTCCTACAACTGCGACCGCAACTTCCGGGAACGAACGCACCGCATGGAGGGCAAGGCCATCGCCGAAGGCGAGCGCGCGGCCTACCTCGCCAGCCGGGTCACCGAGGTGTGCACCACCTCGGGCAGCAGACTGTGCCGGGCCAGCAGTGCTCCGGCTTCAGCCGCCTGCCGCTCGCCGTACGCGCTCAGGGGTACGTCCGTCCAGCCGGTGAAGCGGCCTTCGGCGTTCGTGGTGCTCTGTCCGTGCCGCAGCAGCGCCAGCGCGCCAGGGGCGGGATGTCGGTCAGGCACGGTGGCCGGACGGCTGGTTCGCGGCGCGCTTGCGGGAGGCGTCGATCTCGGCGTACGCGGCGTCCCGGCCCTCCCAGTGGGAGCCCTCGACGGACTTGCCGGGCTCCAGGTCCTTGTAAACCTCGAAGAAATGGGTGATCTCCATCCGGTCGAACTCGGGGAAGTCACCGATGTCCTGCACGTCGGTGTGGCGCGGGTCGTGGGCGGGGACGCAGAGCACTTTCTCGTCCGGCCCGTTCTCATCGCGCATCACGAACATGCCGATCGCCCGGCACAAGATGGTGCAGCCGGGGAAGGTCGGCTCACCGACGATGACCAGGGCGTCCAACGGCTCGCCGTCGCGGCCCAGCGTGCCGTCGATGTAGCCGTAGTCGGCCGGGTACTTGGTCGAGGTGAACAGCATCCGGTCCAGCCGGATCCGCCCCACCTCATGGTCCATCTCGTACTTGTTACGGGACCCCTGCGGGATCTCCACGATGACGTCGAATTCCACTACGACCTCCTAACCGGTTACCGGTCGCCTTCAGATTCCCTCTCCTGCCGCCCGTTACGGGCGTACCGCGTGGCTGCCGGGCAGTCCGGCGCAGACGCGCCCGTCCAGCAGCGTCGGGACGCGCAGGCGCGCCGCGCAGCGGTCCTCCCTGGCCGGATGCTCCCCGACTCCCGATCGCCCAACGTCCCGGAGCGGGTCACAGCCAGGTCAGGAGTGCGTAGCCGGCGGCTGCGGCGGCGAGACCGAGCAGGAGGCTGCCCAGGGCGTTGAGTCCGGCTTCGGCCAGGGAGCCGTCTTCGAGGAGGCGGACAGTTTCGAAGGTGAAGGTGCTGAACGTTGTCAGCCCGCCGCACAGGCCGGTACCGAGCAGGAGCATCACCGAAGGCGGCAGGCCGTGGGCTGCCGCGGCTCCTGCCAGCGCGCCGAGGACGAACGAGCCGACGATGTTGACGGTGAACGTGCCGAGGGGAAACACGCTGTCATGGCGGGCCTGGACGGCCTTGTCGGTGAGATACCGCAGTGGGGCGCCGATCATGCCGCCCAGGAACACCATGAGAACGGGCATCAGCGCATCTCCTCGGCGGCAGGCAGAGGCACGCCGGTGAGGTGGGAGACCGCCTGCACCAGGTCAAGGGTGACCAGCGCCTGGGGGACGATGTCGTGGACCTGTGGGAGGAAGGCACGCACGCGGTCCTCCTCGTCGATGACCACGACGGTCAGGGGCAGGTCGTCGGCGAGGTCGAGCAGGCGGCTGGTGTGCACGAGCGAGGAGGCACCGAAGCCCTCGAAGCCGCGGAAGACGCTGGCGCCGGCGAGCCCGGCGCGGTGCGCGCGGTGGACGATCTCGGTGTAGGCCGGCCTGTGGTGGTACTGGTCCCACTCACCGAGGTAGACGGTCATGCGCAGGACCGGGCCTTTGAGGGGCGCGCGGGGCGCGCGTGGGGGGAGGTCGTCGTCCCCGTGGTGGTGCCGGGGAAGGTGCGGGTTCATCGCGAACTTCCTTTACGGGGCGGATCGCCGGGTGCGGCGGGTGGCCATGCCGGCGGGGGTGCGGAGGGTGTCTGGTCGCGGCGGCTGGGGCCGCGGCGCACCCGTAGCCCGGCGGCCCGGCGGGCCACCGCGATGCCTGCCCAGACCGCTACGAGTCCGGCGATGAGGCTGGTCAGGGCGTAGGCGTCGGCCATCGACCAGTGAGTGCCGGCGAGCAGGTGGCGCATCTCCACGGTGTAGGTGGAGAAGGTGGTGTAGCCGCCGAGAATGCCGACGCCCAGGAACGGGCGCACGTACCGGGAGGGCGGCCACACCTCCAGGACGTAGACCATGAGCAGTCCCAGGGCGAAGCTTCCGGAGATGTTGGTGACGAACGTCGCCCAGGGAAACCCCAGGTCCGCGGTGGGCCAAGCGTGGGCGATGCCGTAGCGGGCGATGCTGCCCAGTCCGCCACCCACGGCGATGACCGCCAGGACATCCCACTGCCGGGACCGCCGGCCGCCGGGAGGAGGCTCCTGGGGCGGGGCCTGCGGCTCGGCGCTGACCGCGATATCAGGGTCGACCGGCAGCGTCTCAGCAGGGGGCAGGTCGTCACGAAGCCGGTCCTCCGGGCCTTCTCGGCCCCAGGTGCCTTCTCCGCCGGACATGCGGCACTTCCCTTGCACGGGCTGGGCTATGGGTCCGACGGTGGCCCACGCGGCGCGGCGGGCCACCCTCGCGCATTGCACCGGCCGCAAGAGAACGCCGCAGGGCCATATGGGCTCCAAGTACTACGGCCCTGCTGCGGAGAGGGGCGGGATGGCCGGGGCATGATCTTCTCCTATTGGCCAACCGCAAGGTCCGAAGCGTAAGGCCCCTGGCCGAAGCGGCCGTCGGGGCCGCTGAGCGCCAGCACACTGCCGTCCCCGGGGAGAAGACCACCGCGAAGCTGGTCCACACCCTGGCCG
>NZ_RJVR01000390.1 GCF_003999195.1 Streptomyces soli | reverse complement strand
AGAGGCTCTGGACTGCGCGTGCGGTGTCCACCTCGCCGCGCTCGGGGAGCACTGAGCGTAGTCAGCACTCCCCGAAGAACTTATGAATCGCTGCACTAGGGCCTAATCGGACGTGTTACCCCGACTGCCATATGCCGACCTACGGAAACGACTCCAGGGGCGCGGGGATCCCTGGGCCGGGGCGGCAGCGGTTGCGCGGCTAACCCCGCGCTCCTCCACGGTCGCTGCGGCCCGGCCGACCGGCGGGCCGCACCCGACCCTTGAGGGAGCCCTGCCATGCCTGCCGCACCTTGCGCCGAGGCGCCGTGGTGCCCGTCCCTGCCGGACCCAGCCGCTAGCCGCAGCGCCGTTCCAAGCAGCTCACGCCAGGGGGTGAGCAGGCGCTCGGCGATGTCCGGGCGGCCTGCTGACAGTGCGCGGACCGGCTCGGACGCCGGGCCGAGCAGGACAGTCAGCCCCTCACCGGCGTACTCGCGCAGCGCCGACCAGGAGACGACCGGAGCCCCGCCGTCGGCCGCCGCGTGCGCAGCCGACACCACACGGCACAGGCGCCCCCACCCGGCACCGTTCCGGGCGAGCAGCGTGACCCGCAGCGCCGGCTCCACGACATGAGCGCCGCCGCGCACCGGGGTACGGCGCCGGCCCGACGCGGCAGCGGGGGAGTGGGAGGGATCGGCCGGGTCGGCGGGCGCGACGGCCAGGTCGACGCCGAACACCGGCCGCACCCCGTGCGCGGCACAGGCACGGGCGAAGCGCACCATCCCGGTGACGTTGTCCCGATCGGTCAGCGCCAGGGAGCCCATGCCCCGCTCGGCCGCCCGCCGGACCAGGTGCTCGGGGTGCGAGGCGCCGTACCGGGCCGAGTAACCGGACGCGACGTGCAGGTGGGTGAACCCCATGACGCCCTCCGATCTCCGTTGGCCCTTGCTGCCTCGTTGTGGACACCCCTCCATGTCTCAAACGTTTGTACGAACAGGGTAGCGCGCGTGGCGCGCGGCGACGAAAGTGACGCGACGGGACTGGGCAGGTCATCACCCCTTTGAGTGACAGCCGCCTTCCACTTCAACCCATCCCACGCGAGCGGCCGGAGCCGTCAAATCCCATGTCTGTACGAGGCGTTCGCTGTCGGCAGGCGTGACCGGATCATGCTGGCAGCCGCCCGGCCCCCTGCCGTGGTGACCTCTCGCAGCGAAGGTTGAGCGTTCTCACCGAACGTTGAGTGCGGGATACGCCCCAGGTCAGAGGCATGCAGAGGCTCTGTGTGGGCATTGGCGACACAGCCGCGTGCGACTGGAGTCGCAGCGGCTTCCTCTTCCCGGCGTTCGACGCAGCGCTCTGATCCGACCTGCGCGCTTAACCATCGGTGAGAAGAAGTGCCGGTCACCAGCCTTCGCTGAGAAACGCTCAACCTCCGCTGCTGTCCGGTCCCAGATATCTCCGGGTACGGCATCCCCTTCGACCTGCGGTACCCGGACTTGAGTGAGACGCCCAGTGCGTCCGGCGTCCCGAAGAGGTCCGGGTAACCGCCCGTGCGGTACGCCGGTCCGGGAGGGCTGCGGCGCTCGCGACCGGCACGGATATCGGGATCGTGCCCGGATTTGGGCGGGACGTCGGGGCGGGTGCCCGGAGATCTCTGAGACTGCCCGGACTTCGCCGAGACCGGACAGCTGCGAGAGATCACGTGGGTCAGCCATGCCGTCGTCGCCCAGGAGGAGCCTCAAAACCCAAAATGTACGCGAAATGTTCGCTATTCCGTACGTGAAATGTTCGTTTCAAGCTAGGATGTGGGGCAGGAGGTGCCCATGTCCGAGTTGTTTGACGCGGTCGATGCCCTGATCGTCGGGCAGTCGCCGCTGCCCCCGCCCGAAGAGCGGGTCCGGCTGCGCAAGGCCCATGGCCTGTCCCAGGAACAGGTTGCCAAGGCGCTGGAGGTGCGCCGGCCGACCGTCGTGTCGTGGGAGAGCGGCAGGACCGAACCGCGGCCGCCGCAGCGTGAGGCGTACGCCCGGCTGCTGGACAAGCTCGCGGAGCTCTACCCCGCCAACACCACAGGGCCCGCGCAGGACACGGCGGTACCCCAGACGGTCACCGGCCCCTCCGCGCCTGCCCCGCGCGAGGCCGAGCCCGCAAAAGCGCGTCCTCTGTCCACAGGCCCGGCCCCAGATGCTGCGGCCGTGACTACTGAACAGAACACCTCGCAGCGCCCTACCTCCGCTTCGTCCCGTACGGCGGCCACGACCAGGCCGTCGTCGACGTCGCGGCGTCCGGCGGCGAATAAGGCCACGCCCAAGCCCGCCCCGGCCGCCGCTGACCCGCGTTTCGCCAACGGCCCGCTCGCGGTCGTGGACGTCGAGGACGGGCAGGTGTCGGCGTACTGCGTTGGCGGCCTTGTCCTGGACGTGTCTGCCAAGTCCATTCCGGCCCTGGTCGATTGGACGCTGTCGGAGGCGAAGCTGGGGGCGCCCAAGCTGAGCGGGCCGGGGAAGGACGCCGACCCGCTGATCGTGCTCACCGAGGCCGCGTGCGAGCGCTACGGCCTGCCGCTCCACCTCACCGAGGAGGAGCGCCTGTCCGGGCGGCTGCCGGAGGGCCACAAGGTCATCAAGCAGCTGGCGCGGGCGGACTGGAAGCTGACGAAGCGCGGGTTCGGTCCGTGGGCGAGGATCTACCGCCCGGCGCAGGGCTCCGAGCGTATGTGCGTGCAATTGTGCATCCCGTCGTGGGACGCGCTCGATACCCGGCACTGGGCGGAGGCCGGGCAGCTTCCGCCGGCGGAACTCGCCCGCCTGCTGGGCACGTACGCGACCG
>NZ_RJVR01000113.1 GCF_003999195.1 Streptomyces soli | reverse complement strand
GGCAAGCGGCACAGCGAGCACAACCCCGGCTCACTGGGTAAGGACCCGGTCGACTGCGCGCCGTGCGAGGCCCCCGACGGGCACCCGCTGCTCGCCGACCTGCCGCGCTTCCACCGGCGCACCCCGGCCGAGGTCCTGATGGAGGAGGCCTACGACTGGTCGCGCCCGATCACCGACGCGGAGTGCCTCAAGCCGTATCTGGTGGGCATCGACGTGAACATGGCCTTCGCCGCCGGTGCGAACGGCACGATCGTCGGCCTCGGTGCGCCGGCCCGGGTCACGAACCCGGTCTTCGACCCGAAGCTGCCCGGCTCCTGGCTGGTCGATCTCTCCCACGTTGACCTGTCCCGCGTGAAGGTCGGCAAGCAGTGGCAGCGGCTCGAAGGAGACCTGCTGCCCAGCCCGTTCACGCCGAAGGGCGACCGGCCTGAGGGGCCGGCCTGGCATGCGACGCCGACCGTGGCGTACGCGGTCGAACTCGGCTACGACGTCGCCCCGGTCGAGGCGTGGGTGCGGTACGAGAACGGCCGGTTCCTGGACGGCTGGTACAACCGGCTGCGCGACGCGTATGTGGCGACGATGGCCGACCTGGGCGTCACGGCCGACCTGTCGCCGCAGGACTTCCTGACGGCGATGGCGGAGCACAAGCAGGTGGACCCGCAGCTGGCGATCGTGCTGTCGGCGGTGAAGGCCACGGTCAAGGGCGGCATCGGCAAGCTGCGCGAGCGGCCCCGCGGTGAAGGCTGGAAGCCCGGCGAGCCGTGGCGGGCTCTGTCCCGCCCGACGTGGCGGCCCGACATCCGCGCCGCCGTCATCGCCAGGACCCGCATCAACATGCATCGCAAGATGCTCAAGCACGCGGCCGTCACCGGTCAGTATCCGGTCGCGGTCCTGTCCGACTGCGCCGTGTACGCCGCCGATGGGCCGAGCCCGCTGGACTTCCTGCCGTACTCCGGCGGCAGGCCCCTGCCGGGCGGTTTCCGGCTCGGTGTCTCGCCGGGGATGGTCAAGCACGAGGGCACCCAGACCACTCTGTGGGCCGAGGGTGTGCGGGAGCAGTACGGTCCCGAGCTCAACGTGGCCCGGTACATCAAGGACGGCAACGTCACTAACGAGGACGACGGAGAGTAGGCCGCGATGAGCATGTTCGGGGACGGCCTGGACAAGGCGGTGCAGAAGGCGTTCACCCGCCCGATCCCGAAGTCGGCGGGCGCCCAGATGCGGTACCTGGTCAAGCAGCTCAAGGGCACCAAGGCGGTCGCCCAGATGCTGCGGGTCTCCCAGCGCACCGTCGAGCGGTACGTGAAGGACCAGATCAAGCGCCCCCGCAAGGACCTCGCCGCCCGTCTGGAGACCGAGGTCAAGAGGCGGTGGCAGCCGCAGATCAGGGAGAAGGCCAAGAAGACGGCGGCGACCACGGGCGGCATCGTCATCGACACCCGCGCCCGGCTCGGCTACACCGCTCCGATCGGCACCACCGACCAGGACCGGATCCGCCACCTCACCGTGGCCCTTCCGCCGCAGTACGCCGCCCGTCTCTTCGACGCCCAGGACCAGGGGGCCACCGACCAGCAGCTCCAGAAGATCGCCGCCGAAGCGCTCAAGGAGGTGTACTTCCAAGACGGCGGCCGCCGCGCCGGCAGCCTGGAGGAGGTGCGGTTCACCGACGTGCAGCACATCGACTTCGACCTGTAGGTCCCCGAGCACGGATGAGGGCCCGAACCATCGGCGGTTCGGGCCCTCACTCGCGTATCCGCGGGGGACGGATGGTCATGCACGCGCTGCCGTGCTCAACGACGCTGCCAGCGCCCGGGTTACGGCTGCGGATCTCCCAAGGCCGACTCCTGCCAGTGCCAGCCGTGGTCGGCCATGCCCTCCTTCGTCCACTCCATCAGCAGCCGGTCTCCCTCCTGCCCGCGTGTCCCGTCACGGCCGCCCCCGTTAGCCAAAAACCGCAGCAGGGCGCCGGCGGCGGCCTTGCCCGCGTGGCAGGCGGGACAGCTCAAGGTGGATCGCCCGCCCGTCGGCGTCGTCCTTTGGCATCACGAACGGCATTCGAGCTGCCAGGAAGCGGCGCTTCGCAGCGAGACCCCAGGCCCGGGCAGGGAGTCGCGCTCCGTACGGCAGCAGCTGCGGAGCGAGTCGGGTGTGATCCATCCCACTGGTGGCGCCAGCCTCGGACAAGCGGAAGTGAGACGAGTGAGCATCTCTGCTGGTCAATGGGCCTGATTAGAACAAGTGACACACACTCAAACTTACGTTCAGTTGAGCGTCAATGATCACTGAGTAGTTTTTTGTGAGGTGCGTGAGTCTGAGGGCGCGGAAATCGACAGGGTGGGTGATGAGGGCTCAACCGAACCCCCGTGCGGGCAAGTCGCCCGTGCCCGATCACCGACCTCAGCGTTGAGGAACCGGCGATACCCCACCCGGAGGAACGTGTGAGCAACGGCGACGTCGACACTGACGCTTCGCCCGAGGACGGCGGCCACAGCCAGCCCGTCCAGGAACCCCCGGACCTGCCCCTGGACTTCGAGGGCTTCTACCTCGGCCACCAGGAGTTCTTCCACGACTTCGCGGAGATCCACCTCGGCAGCCGCCGGGTGGCCGAACAGGTCGTGCACGAGGTGTTCCTGGAGATCCTCGGCGGCTGGGACGAACTGCTGGCCGAAGGCAACCTCGAACAGCGCACTCTCGCGGTCCTGCACCGCTGCGTCACCGACCGCCTCCGGCAGGACCGCCGGCCCCCGGCATTCGTCATCAACGCGCCAATAGCCCAGAACCTGCAGGCGGTCCGGAACCAGCTGGAGATCACCACCGGCTCCAGCGGGCTGTACGAGGCGATCCTCAACCTGCCCACCCGGCAGTTCACCGTCATCGCCCTGCGCCACCTCCTGGGCTACCCGACCAAGCAGATCGCCCGCTACATGGGCCTGGACGCCCGCACCGTCGACTACCACGGCCGCAAAGGCAAGGAACGACTCCGGGTACAGCTGGGACTGCCGATCCCTCCCAGCAAGAACAAGAAAGGGGCGGGACAGTGACCGCCATCGATGACCTCCTCACCAACGCCCGCATCCCCACCTCACCGAGCGACGGATTCGACGTCGGAGCCGCGCTGCGCCGCCTCGCCGCGGACGCCGCGCAGGCCACCCCCGCGCCGGACATGCTCCGGGCGCGACAAGCCGCCGAACGCCTGTCCGTGATCTGCCGCTGGGTCCTCAACAAGCCCGACGCCGCCGACCATGTCGACCGCCTGGCGCAGGACCCCAACGCCGTCGGCGATGATCACCTCGACGTCGACGGCGCCCTCGTCTTCGCCTGCCTGCTGTACCTGACCGGGCATCGAGAGAGCGCACAGTTCTGGTGGCAGCTGGCCGCCGGGGCCGGCCTCCGCGCTGCCGCCTACTGCCTGCACCTGCACCACCTGGCACTGGGCGAGAGCCGGGAAGCACAGCACTGGCTCCACGAGGTCACGGACAACATGTTCGACTCCGAAGCGCCCGACCAGGCCTTCCTGGCCTGCCTGGAAGCCGTGGCGCTCTACGTCCGAAAGAACGGCTACATGGCTGATCCCCCCACCGGGGGGCTGGAGATGGAAGTCGACCGCCTGGCCGACCTGGCGACCGGCCCCTGCATCATCGTCCACCGCCCAGACCAGCGCCTGGCCGACCGGCTGCACGACTTCGCCCGCCGCTGACCAGCAGCGCAACGCAAAGAAGCCCGTTTCCGACCCTCGGTTTCGCAGGCCACGGTCGGAAGGGCTCCTCACGGCGATGCACCTCCAAGGAAGGAACATCTGTCATGGACGATAGCCCTCACGAGCGCCCCGCGCGGAAGGTTCCGGCACTTCTTCACCGTCTCGTGAAGTGGGCCCGCCAGCGGCGGCGTGTCGCCCTCGGCCTCCTCCTACGCGGAACCTGTTACGGGCTCGGCACCGGCCTGGTCAGCATCGCGACATTCTGGGTGCAGCACCACATGTGATTTTCGAACGGCCGGGCCGCGCCCACGGGGCCGGCCCGGCGCAGTTGGTACACCGCCGCTCCCGGCACCACCGACGACGGCCGGGAGCGGCTGCTCACCCAGCACCTGCCGCCGGCAGTGGAGCGGCATGTGGCCAGGAAGCGCTCTAGCCCCTGGGCGGCCCCTGGGACATTGTCAGAACGGCCCGATCGCCACGAGCACCCAACACATCAGGGAGTGCCGACAGTTGAGCTACAAGCAGCGTGATCTGAAGGTCACCTACGAACCCCACAAGGGGTGGGCCCACTTCGTCCTCTACACCGAGCCCGAACACGGCATCGCTGCAGGCGGCCTCAACGCCACGGCGTCCTTCGAGAGGCAGACTCCGTACGTCCGGGAGTGGCTGGGCAGGCTCCAGCGCTGCGAGCCGAACGCTCTGCACGCCACGCTCGTGGAGAACAGGAAGATCCCTGACCTGTTCCACCCGTGCGTGTACGACGACAAGGACAGCCCCTCAGCGGTGGGCGGATCGGGCTGCGTCTGCTACCAGACCTCATACGACCCAGAGTTCGGGCTTCCCGTCGTGGAGCACCACTACCGCACCGTCGGCGGGAACATCGAAAATTGGACCTATTTCACATACGCCCCCCTCGACCTGCGCCCCGACGACACCTTCGCCTCCCTGATCATCGATCAAAGACACCTCTTCTGGGTCAGGACAGCCGACGGCGTTCTGTCGCTCCTCCCGGAGGAGAACGGACGCGGCTACGGAGTCGGGTACGGCGGCGGAGGCCCCGCCGAACTCGCCCAGTACATCCAGAAGCTCATCGACTCGAACGGCCAGGACACCGCCGCAGGCGCCAGCCGGTACGACGACAGCGCAGATCCGCAGATCCACGCGTGGGTGTCGAGCGAGGCCGCCACCGGAAGTCAGGAATTGACGCTGGACGACCTCAAGAGAATCCAGCGCGGCTGACAGCAGGCAGCGGGACGGTCGAGATCCTGGACGCCGTCAGCTGACTCCAGGCCTCGCTCGGCCGCCCGCCGGACCAGGTGCCGGGGTGTGAGGCGCCGTACCGGGCCGAATAACCGGATGCGACGTGCAGGTGGGTGAACCCCATGACGCCCTCCGACTCCAGACAGCTCTGGTCCCGGTGCGTCACCACCTCGGGTTGTGAACCGGCCAGCCAAAGCCCTCGGAGTCACTGACCCGCAGATCGTGGCCCAGCAAGGAGCACGCCTAACGGCCATACGGGACTGAGCGCGTAGCGGCGAAGGCCGCCCAGTACGCGCTCAGCGATGCCTGGACCCTCTCAGAGCAGGGCTGGTACGGGGTTCCTTATCGGGGTGGTCACCAGCGCACGACCACGTACCGTCGTCGCCCCTCCCGCCGTCGCTGATCTTCTCTCTGCCACGATCTCGGCATGAGACTGACCACGGGGACCACCCTCGCCCACGCCGAAGATGTGCTCCGCCGAGCGGAGACGACGTGGACCAACGCGCGCGGCGCGCAGGACTACTACCGCGCCCTCACCGATGCAGTCCATGAGACGTACCCCACGCTCAAGCAGACCTTCGCTTCCCCGGATCTCGCTGCCGCCCTGCACTCGACGGCCTACTGGAACCTGCTGGCGATCGGTGGTGCGCGTCCGGGACCTGCCGTCACCGCCGACCCCGACGTGGCGATGAGTCAGATACGGGCCCTACGCGCCGAGAACCAGGCGCTCTCCACCGAGATCGAGACTCAGGTGAAGGCACTGGAAAGGGCCCGCGCCGAGCTTGAGGCATTGATGAAGTTCGCCGCGCGTCCCGGCCTGCCTGTGGTGTACGACACCAACATGCTCAACCACTGGCGGCAACCCGGCGACGTCCTGTGGCGCGATCTCTTCAAGCAGCAGGGCGAGGACGTGCCGCTTACCCGGCTGGTCGTTCCGCTGCGCGTGATCGACGAGCTGGACCGGCAGAAGTACGGCCAAGGAGACCTTGCCAGGAAGGCCGCCACCGCCATCCGCTACCTCGAGCGCGTCCTCCGGGACAGCCAGCCCGGACAGCCAGTGCAGCTGCGCCCGGGCGTCGCCACTCTGGAGGTGTGGGTCGACACTGATGACCGTGGCGGCGATGCGGACATGTCGATCCTGCGCTGCGCCGCCGACCTGGACAATCTCCATCCGGAGACCGGCGCCCGGGTGCTGACCGATGACTTCGGCATGCGTCTACGGGCCCAGCAAATGGACCTGAAGGTGCTCCGTCTGCCGGAGGACCACCGCAAGAAGGGCACCGCGCTCGACGACGTACCGCCACTGCAGACGTAATCCCGCGGGCGCCCCGGTAACGCTGGCTAATTCATGGCCCCTGTCCAGCTTCTAGACGGCCGCGGCAAGCGGGGCCATCAGTCCAGCCTGGCCAACTTCCACGGCGAGAGACCCAATGGCCGTCAGGTCACACCCGCGTACGAGTCGGGCCAACCCAGTTACGCGCCGCTGACGGCCTTGAGGTCCCGGTGCTGGCGTTTGGGCGGCGGGGTGTCGTACCGGTACGCGGACGGCTCGTTGAGTTCGCCGGCGGCGATCCGTTCGGCGGCGTCCTGGATGGCGGCTTCGAGGTCTTCGACCGTCTGGTAGCCGGCGATGTAGGGGTGGAGGGTGTAGGTGCGGTAGCTGCGCGCGGGGCGGAGCACGAGGTGCCGGTCGACCAGGAGCGCCATGGCGGTGCTCGCGGCGTTCTTGCTGAGCCCCACACGGGCCGCCAGTTGGCTCTGGGAGGCCTGGACGGTGCCGCCGGGTTCCTGGAGGTCCACGAGGGCGCTCAGAAGGTCCTGGGCCCCCTTGGTGAGGTCCAGCTGGTGCAGCATTCCGTATCCGAGATGCGCCTGGATCAGCACGCCTGCTCCTCCTCGTCTTCGGTCTCGCCGAGCTCCAGCTGAATACTCCGCGGCGGGGGCGGTGCGTTAAGCGTCGGGGAGCTTCCTTCTGGAGGATTCCCTCCCCGTAGTGTCGCCAAGACTTCCTGCTGTCGGTCACCGTTGCCCTTGAAGGCGATCAACGGGTTGACGAACAGCACGCCGTTCTCCACCTGCTGAAGCATGTGCCAGCCTTCCAGCCGCCCGACCGCCCGTGTCACGTTCGATCGTTCCACACCCAGGTGCTTGGCGATCTTCGCGTGTGTGGCCTTGAGCCAGCCCTCGCGCTGCCGGCCGATGCAGAAGACGAGGACCGCCGACTGGATCGGGGACATGCCGTGCTGGGCGATCAGCACAGCCAGGACGTCGCTGAGGAACTCGTTGCTGACCGCGCTGTACCCCTCGTGCCCGTACATCTCGTGCGGCGCACGGTATTTGACCTCAACGTGCACCTCTTGCGGGGCGCGTTTGCCGGGCGGCGCCTTCTTGATGATCCCGGCGAAACGCTCGGTCAGGGTCTCCTGGTAAGACGCGCTCCCGCCCTTGGGCACCGCGGACAGGGACGGCTTCACCCCAGCAGGTCGGCGGTCACGCTTGGGACGAGCCATGGGGCCTGGCCGCTCCTTGTCACCTTGATCTTCGCGGTCGCAGCGCACTCTAGCGGTTGTCCCACTCTGGTTGGAAGATTTGTACCTGTCGGCGTGGCCTATTGGTGTCGGTGCCGACACCAAGCTTCACTGGGGCCCGCAACGACAGGCCGCTGACCTGCAACTACGCGCAGTTATCCCACTCGGCTTGGACAATTTGGGCCGGTTGTGATGTCGGCCGACACAAAACTGCAGGTCGCATGTGTCACAGCCAACACATCTGCATCTCTAAAACCGCAGGTCAATTGGTGTTTCTCGCAGAGACCCTCTTTTCCTTAAGACGCGCGCGTGCGCGCGATGCCCTCACCGCAGGTAGCTAGCTTGGGCTGTCGTGGTTGAGCTCGCTTCGCGTGCGGCGCCGTGCAGCAGCTGCGAACCGTGGGTAGTGTCCTAAGGTCCTGAGTCTCGGGTGGTGCCGGTCGTGGACGAACAAGCCGGCAACTGAGGGGCTGGCGTGAGTGGGCGTGCCGCCGGTGGCCTGGCGGCCCCCGACTCCGTACCTCCGTACGATGTCGCTGCTTTGACCCATCGTTGGGGCTTCTGTTCGGGGCCTGAGGTCTCCACGGCCTGTTTCTTGGCGGGTGTTTCGGATCGAGGGACACCGGTGTGAGGACACCGGACGGCCGGCGGGGACTGGACGCGTTCCTCAGCAGCGGGACACGTACCCGGATGGCAGGGCAGCGGGGGCCAGTACTGGTCCCGTTCCCTCGTACGGGGGCCGGGGTACGTGAACGGTCACGCGGCCGATGCAGCCCTTGATGTACTGGCCTTTGGCGGAGACGAAGCAGGGAGCGGGCTGGAGCACATGGCCGACTGGGGCGGATTCGAGTGGGTGGTGTGGCGGATCAGCGTTGACGACCCGCAGCGGCGCGCTGGGGCGGAGCCGGAGCTGGCCGGGCGCACGAGGCAGCCGATGACGGAGCTGGCCGCCTCGCTGGGCTGCGTGTACGAGGAGTGCTGCGACGACGACTCCTCCGAGGACGGTGTTCCGTATTACGCCTGGTGGGTTCGTGTGCCCCAGGCCGAGCACGCCCGACGCGGTCAGGACGACGTCCCGGTAGCTGTCGACCGGCTGCGCCAGTACCTCGCGATGCAGCTGCCCGACCTTCTGGTCTGGGAGATCGTTCCCGACCGGGAGTTCACCGTCGACCGGGCCCAGCGCCCTGCGCGTCGCCTACGACGATCTGATCGCCCCGTTCGAACGAGCCTTGATGCCGCTGCGCGTGGACGGGGCCGACGAACTCCAGCCGCGGGCAAAGGTCTGGAAGTGGGAAGAGCACCTGGCCGGCACATTCGACCTGTGGCTGTGCAAGGACCCGGACACCCCTCATGCGTGGATCGTCGTCACCGTCGGACTGTGGACCGAGCCGCAGCTCCTCGACGAAGAACCAGCCGCCCGCCTCGGCCACTTCGGCTTCACCCCCCACCACCCGCTGCTGTTCCTGCCCCGCCCACCGGCCCCGACCACCTTCACCGCCCGCGTCACCTCCGGCTCATTCCCCCACAAGAGCACGT
>NZ_RJVR01000205.1 GCF_003999195.1 Streptomyces soli | reverse complement strand
CCCGGCCTGGACGTCGTACTGCGCGGCCTGTCCATGATCCACAGCGACGAGGAGATCCTCACCCTGACCGGACCCGTCTTCGACGGCCTCTACGAGTACCACCGGCGCGCCACCGTGATCGGACGGGAACCAGCATGACCACCAACACCCCTGAAGGCGAAGCGACCACCGACGCCGAAGGGACCACCCACGCCATCAAATCGCCCCACACCGGCGGGCCGGCCCCGCCCGGATTCGCGTCCGTGCTGCGGTACTTCCTGCGGCTGGGCACGCTCGGCTTCGGCGGCCCCATCGCAGTCGTCGGCTACATGCAGCGCGACCTCGTCACAGCCCGCGGCTGGATCAGCAAGCAAGATTTCCTCGACGGCGTCGCACTGGGCCAGACCATGCCCGGCCCGCTGGCCGCGCAGGTCGCCATGTGGGTCGGCTACCTCAAACGCGGCGCGCTGGGGGCCGCCGCCACCGCGCTGGCCTTCATCGCCCCCTCCTTCGCCATGGTCGTCACCGTCGCAGCCGTGTACGCCCACTACTCCGGGCTGCCAATCGTGCAGGCCCTCTTCTACGGCATCGCCCCCGCCGTGATGGCCATCATCACCATCGCCGCCTACAAACTCGTCCGCCTCACCGACGGCAAGGACTGGCGAACCTGGACCATCAGCGCCGCCGTGTTCGCCGTCACCGCGCTCACCGGCCGCGAACCCATCTACCTCATCGTCGCCGCCGGCCTCCTCCTGATCATCCTCGACGCGCGGCCCGCCTGGCGCAGGCCCCACCGCAAACCGCCCAGCGCCGGCACTTCGGGGGTGCGTAGCCTCGCCGTACTGCCGCTGGCCTCCACCACGCTCGGCACCCTGGCCTCGGGCGGGGCGCTCGTCTCGCTCGGGCTGTTCTTCCTCAAGACCGGCGCCCTGGTCTTCGGCTCCGGCCTCGCCATCGTGCCGCTGCTGCGCGACGGCGTGGTCGCCCAGCACCACTGGCTGACCCAGGCCCAGTTCCTCGACGCGGTGGCCATGGGGCTGATCACGCCCGGGCCGGTCGTCATCACCGCCGCCTTCATCGGCTACCTCGTCGCCGGGCCGCTGGGCGCCCTCATCGCCACTGTCGCGATCTTCACGCCGATCTACCTCGGCGTGGTCGTCCCCGGTCGCTGGTTCATCCGCCACCGTGACAACCGGCAGATCAAGGCATTCGTCACCGGCGCCACCGCGGCCGCCGGCGGAGCCCTGTGCGGCGCGGTGGTCGTCCTCACCCGCCAGGCCATAACCGACCTCACCACTGCCGCCATCGCGCTTGTCACCCTCGCGCTGCTGTGGCGGTTCAAGAAGATCCCCGAACCCTACTTCGTGGCCGCCGCCGCAGTACTGGGCGTCCTCCTGCACTGACACCACCCCGCCGTCCCTTCCACCACCGAGGACCACGAGATGACAACGAACCTCTCCGCCGACCCGACCTTCAGCAACCTCCACATCCTGCTGACCGCCGCGGTCACCGCGGTGTTCGCGGCCGGGGCAGCCCTGTGGCGGCTGCCCCGCGGCGCGTGGACCGATATCGCCGCCGCCACTGTGCTGTCCGGTGGGTCGGTGTTCCTGTTCCGGGCCTCGGCGAACATGTCCCAGCTCAACGCCGACGGCCTGCCCGGATTCTCGGCCAACGACTGGCTCGCACCGGTCCTCACCTACGTCTTCCTCAGCGCGTACGCACACCTGCGGTCGCCCGCCGACCCCGGTCGCTACCAGCAGGTCACCGCCCTGGCCACCATCGCCTCCCTCGCGGTCAACGTCGTGACCATCTGACCCCGCAGGTCGAGCGGCTCCGGGTCCGAACCGCGGCCCCGGCTCTCCGACGGCCTCGCCCCCGTCACGGCCGTCTCGCGGACCGCTGTGGACGGTCCCGTACAACGACGAATGAGACGGAGGCGGGTGCGGGCCCCGCTCCGTTCTGCTCGTCGGTGGACGGTGCATGTCCCTGGTGCCCACGTGCTGGCGTGCTTTGGCGCGTACCCCCTGTCGGCCGGGTGAGGCCGTTACGTTGGTTCGTCCGACGGCAAGACGACGGTATGAGCGCAGCTTGTTGGCTTCGGAGGCGCCCTCGTGGGCGCAGGAGCGCCCGTTGGGGGTTGGGTCACCCTCAGCGAGCAGCCCCTGCACGACCAGCGCGAGGTGTTCGGCCAGGTCACCCCCCGCCTGGCGCGTCCTGGCCGATATCGACCCCGCCGTACTCAGATCAGTGGTGGCCGTGGTCGCTCGTGATCTCTTTGTACTGCTCGGCGGTGGGTTTGGGGATCTGGGCCCCCTCGCCGTAGTAGGCGTGCGAGAGCTTGGCACGCAGCTTGGTGATGCGTCCGACTTTGCGCTCCACGCCGTTCTCGTCGACCTCGGGGGCGAGCTCGAGCGGCTGGGGCTGCTCGTGCTGGGTGAGCGTCGACAGCTTGCCCTGATCCAGCGGCTCGTGGATCTCGGTGAACTCGCCATGGGGCAGACGCTTGATGATGCCGGTCTCGCGGCCGTGCAGCACCTTATCGTGGTCGCGCCGCTGGAGGCCGAGCGCGATCCGCTTGGCCGCGAGAAAGACCACCACCGGCAGCACGAAGAAGCCGATCCGGGAGACCCAGGTGATCACGTTGATCGATAGGTGGAAGCGGGTGGCGACGATGTCGTTGCCGCCGGCGGCGAGCAGGATCAGGTAGAGGCTGAGCCAGGCGGTGCCGATGCCGGTGCGGACCGGCCTGTTGCGCGGGCGGTCGAGCAGGTGGTGCTCGCGCTTGTCACCGGTGACCCAGGACTCGAAGAAGGGGTAGAACCCGATGAAGGCCAGCACCAGCGGGAAGACCATCAGCGGGATGAACACACCCAGCTGGAGGGTGTGACCCCACAGGTTGATCTCCCAGCCCGGCATGATGCGGATCAGGCCCTCGGAGTAACCCATGTACCAGTCCGGCTGGGCGTCGGTGGACACCTGGTCGGCCCGGTAGGGACCGTAGGCCCAGATCGGGTTGACCTGCACCAGCGCCGAAACGGCGGCGATGACGCCGAAGACGAGGAAGAAGAAGCCGCCGGCCTTCGCCATGTAGACCGGCATCAGCGGCATGCCGACGACGTTCTTCTCGGTCTTGCCGGGGCCGGGGAACTGGGTGTGCTTGTGGTAGAAGACCAGGAACAGATGGGCAGTCACCAGGCCCAGCATGATGCCCGGGATCAGCAGCACGTGCACGGTGAAGAAGCGCGCCACGAACTCCGTCCCCGGGAACTGGCCGCCGAACATGAACATCGACAGGTACGTGCCGACGATCGGCACCGACAGGACCGCGCCCTCCATGAAACGCACACCCGTACCGGACAGCAGGTCGTCGGGCAGCGAGTAGCCGAGGAAGCCGTCGAACATCCCCAGGAACAGCAGCAGCCAGCCGAAGAGCCAGTTGATCTCGCGCGGCTTGCGGAACGCGCCGGTGAAGAAGACGCGCATCATGTGGACGAACATCGCGGCGATGAAGATGATCGCGGCCCAGTGGTGGACTTGCCGCATGAGCAGTCCGCCGCGCACGTCGAAGCTGATGTGCATCGTGGAGGCGAAGGCCTCGGACATCCGGATGCCCTGCAGCGGCGCGTAGGTGCCGTTGTAGGTCGTCTCGCCCATGCTCGGGTGGAAGAACAGCGTCAGGTAGACGCCGGTCAGAATGATGATGATGAAGCTGTAGAGGGAGACCTCGCCCAGCATGAAGGACCAGTGGTCCGGGAAAACCTTCCGCAGATTGGCCTTGGCCAGGCCGTACAGGCCCAGTCGGCCGTCGGCCCAGTCGGCGAGCCGCTGCCCCTTGGGCGCCTGGGCGGCCGGACGGCCCCCCGGCGCGGGCGTGTCGTGTGGGGAGGTCATGCGCGCCGCTCCCGGGGACCGGGCCCGCCATACGTGGTGACCGCTGGGCTCTCGTGCCCTGTGATGTACGGCAGGTGGTCTGCAGACATGGTGTGCCGGTCCCTCATGACTCTTGGCCTTGTTGTACGGACGAGGATGCCGATGCCGATGGCGTCGCGCGGAGGGCACAGGTGCCGCCTGCTCGGCTCGGCCGATGATGCTGCCGACCGAAGCTGCGACAAGGGATTCCTGTGGGTTGTGTCACCATGGCCACATCCTCTATCGGTTCGCTCCAAGTCGCAGGATTTGTGTGGGAGTGTCGGGTTGGCGGGGTGACGAAACACCCGAACGAGGCTGTCGGATCCTTCTGGCTGACGAGTCGGCGATCGGGTGCCCGGACGCTTCCCCGATCAAATGGTGACGACATTGACGGCCAGCGAGGCCAGGGTGGCCAGAGCCCTGGCCTGTTCGTAGCGGCGGGGATCCACCGGGCGGCGCGGGTTCTGAAAGCACCGGCCGCCTCGGGGTCAGCCACCGAGATGTGGAGTTGCGGTCGCAGCAGGATCGCCAACACGAAGAGCCAAAGGAGCAGCATCCATCCTTGCGGTCGCAGACCTCTGCCTGCCCACTTCCTGCCGCTCGACAGCCCGGGTTCCTGCGGAGTTCTGTTCTGGGGTAGGACAACCCCCTCCCTACCGACCGAGGGTGACTACGTTTTGTCCCCGTGGGCGAGGGTCGCTGTCGGACGGCGGCCGGAGTCCACTCGCATCGAAGAGACCGGCGTGGTCCACTGGTCCACCAAATGCCGCGCCCGCGCGGCGTCCTGAGCGAAGACCAGTACTTGCATGCGCCACATTGACCCGTCCGGGTCGCGACCGTCATCCGGGCAGGGGGCCGTTGTGGAGCGGATCCCAGAGATGTCGAGGATCACGCGGACCTCGTCAGCGGCGGCCTGCGTCGCCACGCGCCCTACCGGTGTCAGCAACCCGAAAGGGCAGGGGGGATTACTCGCCCGGAGCCGGAACGGACGGCTGCGGCGGTGCCGCCAAGGGATGCCCACGCTCGCCTCGTCTCCTGCATTCGCGCGCGATGGTCGGCCGATCAGCAGGCGCCACGAATACATACCGAAATGCAACCATGCCCTACGAAACGGGACAACTGTTTCAATCGCCGTGTCGCGGCCGTCCCCGTGCCGGTCTGGGTGTTCCCGGGCCAGGACCAGTGCGCGCTTGAGTAAAGGCTGTCGAACGGCGGTGCGGTGAGGGTGAGGGTCTGTCGTTGCGGAACATGGACGGGGCGGCAGGGCGACATCGAGGCCGGGGGTCCTGACGTGCGCGAACGGGTCCCGGCTAGCCGGCTGACGACGATCCCGGCCGGGGATGGTGAGCACGCAGACACGGCGTCGTGGCCACTGACGTGCGTGACGGTCGGCACCGCTGCGGTCCTGCACGGGTCTTCGGCAGTGGCAGGCCATAACCCGCGGCCGGATAAAGCGAGAGGCACTTGCCGAGGACATGATTTCGGAGAGCGCGGCTTTGGCGTGCCTGCCGAAGTCCCTCGGGAAGTGCGGCTCCCGAGATCCTCGGGCCACTGGGCACGTCCGGTGCGCCGGGACGCGGATGGCACTGCATGATGACTGCCACCGGGGGCAGAGCCGAGCCGGCGGCAGCGTGCCCGCACCAGGTTCTGGGCCTGCTCGCCAACCAGTCCCCCCGAACCTGCAGCGCGCCCTCGGCACCGGTGAGGCGGATGTCATCGAGCTCGCCGGAGTCCGCCGGCGCCGCGCGCACCCCGGTCCCCCGACGCCTGGCCCGGCTCCGACCCAATGGCCACCGGGTGGTCTACGCCCGTTCTGGCCGGCACCTACAGCGGATCACTTCGGCCGTATGAACGGGTGCGCCTTCAGGGTGACGGCTGGTAGGTGAGGAGGGCTGGGCGGCCGCCGGTTCCGTCGGGGACGGGGTAGTAGGTGCGGTGGGTGGTGGGGTCCAGGGCGACGACGTGGGCGCCATCGGCGAGGTGGGCGCGGCCGGTGATGGTCAGGTGGCGGTTGCGGTTGTCGGCAACGGTGAGCCAGCCGGATTCCGCGGCGACGTAGAGGCGGTGCGCGGCTGGGTCGTAGGTGAGGACGTCGGGGCCGGAGCCGACGGCGTCGGTTCCGGCGATTCGATGCGTCGCCAGGTCCAGGGTGAGCAGGCGGGCGTTGCCGTCGCAGGTGATGAAGGCGAGGCGGTCGTCGGGGGCGAGGGCCAGGCCGTGGTCGTGGTCGCAGCCGGGCAGCGGGATCCGGCGAGTGACGGCCAGCGTGACCGGGTCGATGACCGCGACTTCGTTGCTGGTCTGGACGTCGACCAGGATCTGCCCGCTGCCGACGGGGTCGTAGGCGACGTTGCCCGCCTCTCCTCCGAGGCCGACGGTGCCGCGCACGGTGCCGGTGGCCGCGTCGATGACGGTTTCCGAGCCGCCGGATTCGTTGGTGGTCCACACCGTGCCGCGTACGGGGTCGTAGGCCAGCCCGTCCGGATAGGCGCCGGTGGGGGTGCGGTGCAGGACGGCACCGGAGTCCTCGTCCAGGGTGGCCATCTGGTTGGCGCCGGTCGCGGTCGCGTACACGCGGTGCAGGCCGGGGACGACCAGGACGCCGTGGACGCCCGGGAGGCCGGTGATGGTGCGCACCACGCGGTTGGCGCGGACGTCGACCTCGATGACCTCGCTCGCGCCGAGGTGGGCAATGAAGAGCAAGCCGCGGCCGGGGTCAAGGCTGGCGTAGTCGAAACGGGAGTTGTCGCCGGGCAGGGTCAGTTCGCCGACGCGCTGCATCGGGAGGGCCAGGCGGGGCGGCTCGGGAGTCCGGGTCAGGAGCACGCCGGCCACCACACCGGCCGCGGCGAGGAGCAGGGCGACAGCCAGGGCGAGCAGGACCCGGGGCCGTGGGAGCGTGGTCATCGGCGGGCCTCCTGGGGCTGGGCGGTGAGTGGACGCAGGCGATGGGCGTCGTCGAAAAGGGCGCGTTCGGTGAGGCGGGCGGCGGTCAGGGCAGCAAGGGCGGCTGCGGCGAGCAGCATGTACATCACGACGATCTGGTAGCGGATCGCGGTAAGCGGGTCGACGCCGGCGAGAATGAGACCGGTCATGGCGCCCGGCAGGCTGATCAGCCCAACGGTCTTGGTGGAATCGATAGCCGGGATCAGCGCGGTGCGCAGGGTGCTGCGCAGATGCGGGGCGAAGGCGTCGGCGGCGGGCAGGCCGAGGGCCAGGCGGGCCTCGATCGCGGGCCGTGCGGAACGGACCTCGTCCCGCAGCCGGACGAGCACGAGGGCGGTGGCCTGCATGGCGCCGGAGACGACCATGCCGCCGACGGGGATCACGACCCGTGCCTGGGTCGCGATCACGCCGAGCGCGAGCAGCGTGCCGAGGGTGGCCGCTGTCCCCGCCGCGGCGGCCGCGGTGGCGATGGGCAGGGCGCGAGGAAGGCCGGCGGCACGGCGGGCGGCGACCCGGCCGGCGATGAGCACCATGACCGCGAGCCAGCCGCTCGCTCCGGCAAGGCCGGTGTGCCGGAAGACCAACAGCAAGATCGCGCCGACAGCAACCAGCTGCGCCCCGGCGCGTACCGCGGCGATGGCGATCTCCCGGGCCAGGTGCAGTCGCTGCTGCCACGCCACGGCGACGGAAAGCACGACCAGGGCCACCGACGCGGCGACTCCGGCCCAGGTGGGGACGGCGGGGTTCACACCCCCTCCTTGAGGTAGGCGATCTGGTCGGCGGGTCCGGAGGCGACGAGCCGCCCTTCACTCAGGACGAGTACCCGGTCGGCGATCCGCCGCGCCTGTGGTCTGTTGTGGCTGACCAGGACGACGGCCATTCCCGCGGTGACCAGGTCACGGACCGTCACCTCGACCGCCCGCGCACTGGCCGGGTCAAGTGCTGAGGTCGGCTCGTCCAGCAGCAGCACCTCAGGGCCGACCGCCAGTGCCCGGGCCAGGCAGACCCGCTGCGCCTCGCCGCCGGACAGCCCGGCCGTGGACCGGGTGATCATCGCTGCGGGCAGCCCCACGCGTTCGAGCAGTTCGGCCGCCCGGTCGTCGTCGAGGTCCGGTCGGCCGACCCGCAGGTCGTCCAGGACGTGGTCGGTGAGCAGCACCGGCTGACCCGGCGCCGCAACCCCAGGACATCCCAGGTCGGCAGCGGCCGGCCGTGGAAGCTCACAGTCCCGCCGCTGGGCTCCGCCAACCGGTTGAGCAGCCGCAGCAGCGTGGACTTGCCCGCCCCCGAAGGCCCGACCAGCGCCGTGCACTCGCCCGTACGGATCCGGCAGGTCACCGCGTCCAGGAGCATCGCGCCGCCACGCCGCACGGTCACCCGTTGCAGGGCGAACACCGACGGAGTTCTGGTGTCCATCGCGCTTTGAACCTCCTATGAGTGGAAGACTCATGCAACCACGGTTACATTCACGCGGGTAGGGTTCCGCGCCCCTCATGGGAGAAAGCTCATGATCCACAGCCAGCGGTTTTCCACCGGCCCGGTCCGGCTCGCCCTCGCCGCGCTCGCGGCTTCCGCCCTCGCATTGACCGGGTGCGGCAGCACGGGCGGCAACACCGGCGCCGGCACGGACGACAGCACCCACGCCTCCGCACAGAACCTCTCGACCAGCCACCGCGCCCGGGGGCACGATCCGCTGCCCACCACAGATGCGGACTGGAAACCGGTCGCCGACGCCCTCGGCCGCACCGGCACCCTGACAGCCAACGTCGTCTACCGGGTCCCGCTGCCCCGTAAGGACCTGACCGTGGTGTCCCACGGCGTCACGATCAAGCCTGGCCTGTCGCTGGGCGGCTACGCCGCCTTCGCCAAGTACCACGACGGCACGATGCTCATGGGCGACCTGGTCGTCACCGAGGACGAACTGCCGAAGGTCACCGACGCCCTGCAGAAGGCGGGCATTGAGCAGACCGCCCTCCACAAGCACCTGCTCCAGCAGTCCCCGGCGATCTGGTGGACCCATATCCACGCCATGGGCGACCCTGCCGCCCTCGCCAAGGGCGTGAAGTCGGCACTCGCCGCCACCGGTATCCCGCCGGCCGGCCCTCCGCCGGCCACCCAGCCGCCGGTCGACCTGGACACCGCCGCGATCGACGCCACACTGGGACGCAAGGGCACCGCCGACGGCGGCATCTACAAGTTCACCATCGCCCGCCGGGACACTGTCACCGCCGACGGGCACGTGCTACCCCCGGCTCTGGGCATCACCACCGGGATCAATTTCCAGCCCCTGGGCGGCGGCAAAGCCGCGATCAACGGTGACTTCGTGATGACCGCCGGCGAGGTAAACAAGGTCATCCGGGCCCTACGCAAGGGCGGCATCGACATCGTCGAACTGCACAACCACAGCCTCGACGAACAGCCCCGCCTATTCTACATGCACTTCTGGGCCACCGGCGACGGCGCCACCCTGGCCAAGGCCCTACGCCCGGCACTGAACGCCACCCGCCTCGCCCCACCCTCAGCCTGACCGTCACCCACCCGCGAGAGAACACCGGTTGAACCACCGCCACACGCGGACCACCCTGACGGCGGCCGGCTGAGGTCATCGGCAGGCCGCCGCTCGGGGAACGTCGGTACCCAACTGCGACAACGCGCACAAGGTCTCGACGGAGACCTTCCATGTGCCGTCCTGCGACACGGCCATACCCCGGGCGCCGGTCTTCACCGCTCGGCCCTGACGGGACAGGTCGTAGGTGACCTCGGCCTCGGCTGAGGAGGCAAAGGCCACGTCGTGGACCTGCGCGCGGAACTGACTGGCGCGCTTGTCGTCGGCGAAGCCCTGCACCATGAGTGCGTACTGCTCGCCGTTCTCGACGAGTGCGACCTTGGCGTCGAGCGGTGTCGTGGAAGCGAAGAAGGCCTCCCAGTTCTTCCTGACCCGGTCTTCGGCCTGTGCCGGGTCGCTCGGCGCGGTGCCGGTCACGGAAGGGGAGTGCTGGGCGGGCGCGGAGCTGTCCGCCGGTGCCGACGGGGCGGTGACTGAATTGGCGGGTGTCGGCGTCCCTGCTGATCTCCCGGCGCCGCTGTCCGTACAGGCCGCGAGCAGGAGGATCGCTGCCGCCACGAAGGCGTCGGGGCGCCGCCGCAGGGCGACGGGTGCCGTGCGAGCCAAGCGTCCCACCTCCCGGTATCGCCCAGGCTCTGGCTTACCTCTAGCCATGGTGCTCATACGCGGCGTCTACTGAAGTGCAGGCGCGCGGAGGGACGGACGCCATGAATGCGCTGGTCCGTACGGTCGCGATCGCCGCCGCGCTGGCGGCGGCGATCGCCGTCATCCTGACCGTCGGCCCGTGGCTGGTCGACCAGCTCTGACCGCTGGGCCGGTCAGGAGTGGCTGGCCGTGCCGCGGCGCTGCCACCACCACACGCCACCGCCCACGAGGGCAAGCGCGAGGACGCCGAGCGTCACCGGCAGTACGGGGAACGAGCCACCGTCGTCCTTCGCGGCGGCGGCCTCGTCCGTCGCCGGGCTCTCGACGGCGGAGGCCGAGACGCTGGGCTGCTCGACGGCCGTGGGGCTGGCGCTGGTCGGGGTGGCCGAGGCGACGGCGGCCTTCAGGTCCAGGACGGGGGCGGGGTTCTCGCTGTTCTTCTGGAGGCCGATCCAGCGGTCGATCTGGCCGTCGCTGTAGGTCTGCAGGGTCTTGAACGCCAGCGACTTTGCGTCCGGTAGCTGCTTGACCGTGACGGAGAACCCGGCGTTCTCGCCGGTCGTGACGGCCGGTCCGGAGACGATGAAGCTGGTGTCCTTACGGGCCAGCTTCCAGCCCTTGGGGCCGTCGGCGTAGGTGATGTCGGCGGGCTCGATGCCTTCGGGCGGGAACACCTCCAGCTTGGTGATACCGGCGGAGTCCGACTCCGATTCGGCCTCGAATCGCAGCGTGACGTTCGCGGCGAGCGCGCGGGCGTCCTTCGCGGAGACCTCCACGTGGGCGAATGCGGGAGCCGCGGTGGCGACGCCCACGGCGAAGGCGGCGACGGTCACGGCGGAGAGTCGGCGCGCTGCGCGCACGCCAGTAGTACGACGGGGCATGGGAACTCCCAGAATTGGCAGGGCGGTCCAGGGCACGCCGAAGGGCGCGCCGAGGTCAGACGGCGAGAACGAACCCCGCTGTGGGAGGACCCCGCCGTACC
>NZ_RJVR01000323.1 GCF_003999195.1 Streptomyces soli | reverse complement strand
CCGGACGCGACACCATTCGACATGCGCGGCGTCGAACTGGGACACCACGGCGGGGACTGCAGCTTCGAGACGATCCTGCGCCGCCGCGACCTCACCGATCCCGTCCTGTGGAAGATCGCCGAGATCGTGCACGAGGCCGACCTCGACGACGAACGCTACGACGCCCCCGAAGCCCCCGGCCTGGACGTCGTACTGCGCGGCCTGTCCATGATCCACAGCGACGAGGAGATCCTCACCCTGACCGGACCCGTCTTCGACGGCCTCTACGAGTATCACCGGCGCGCCACCGTGATCGGAAGGGAACCAGCATGACCACCAGGCCTGACGTGCCCGACTCCGACCGCTTCGGCACCGGAGTCGCGGTGCCACGGCTGGCAGCGGCCGTGGCGGTCCGCCACGGCCGCTGCCGGGTCAGGCTGCCGCGGCGGTCTCTGACCGGGGTGTCGGGGCCAGGCGCCCCGAGCGGCCGAGCAGATGGAGGGCAGCCGCGCAGGCCAGGCCGAGGGCAGCCAGGGACAGCCAGGGCAGGGCGGGCAGGCCCGCGCGGCGGGCGGCGTCGAGGGCGGCACCGGTGAAGAGGTTGCCGGCGGCGATGCCGATGCCGCAGATGGTGTTGTAGAGGCCGTAGTGGGTGGCGACGAGCCGGTTGCCGGACAATGCGACGATGGTGTCCATCTCGAAGGGGTAGACGATCATCGTGGCGACGGCGAGCAGCAGCCCGCAGCCGATCGCTGCGGCGACGGTACCGACGGGTAGCAGCAGCGGCAGGAAGGCCGCACCCATCAGGACCAGCCCGGCGGTGATCGCTCGCTGCGGGGTCCAGCGCCGCTTGCACCAGGCGGTCACGCGGGTCTGGCCAACCACGGTGGACAGCCCGGAAACGGCGAACAGTGCGCCGACGGCGACCGTTCCCATGGCCCCGTTGTGGGTCTTCTCGCGAAGGGCCATCGGCAAAGCGAGGTAGACCTGGAAGGACAGGACGTACGAGCCGGTCATGGATGCGGCGAAGAGCAGGAACGGCCGGTTGGCCATCACCTGCCGCCACTGCAGGGCGACGCTCCCGCGCACGCCGTCCTCCCTGCCCCGGGCCTGAGGCAGCGCGCGGAGCTGCACGAGGGTGAGGACGGCGAACACCGTTGCGGAGACCAGGCAGGTGAGCTTGAAGTCGATGCCGGTCAGGGCGAGTCCGACGAGCGGTCCGACCAGGACTCCGGCCTGGTAGAAGACGTTGAACAGGGCGAAGGCCTCGACTCGCCGCTCGCCGGCGTCGCGCGCGAGGTAGGCGCGTACGGCGGGGTTGAACAGCGCACCGGCGAAGCCGGTCGCCGCGGAGGCGGCCAGCAGCCCCGGCACCGAATCGACCACTCCGAGGGCTGCGAAGCCGACGGTGCGCAGGGTGCAGCCGGCCACGATCAGCGGCTTGTAGCCGAAGCGGTCGGCGAGGGTGCCGCCGATCAGGAACATGCCCTGCTGGCTGAAGTTGCGCACGCCCAGAATCAGCCCCACCAGCCAGCCCGCCAGGGCGAGTTCGCCGGACAGGTGCTGGGCGAGGTAGGGCATGAGCATGTAGAAGCCGAGGTTGATGGTGAATTGGTTGAGCAGCAGCAGCTGCACACTGCGGTCGTAGGAGCGGATCTGTCCCAGCATGCCGGTCTTGGTCATCGTCCGGCCTCCGGGGGACGCACGGTCAGGGGATCGGTGACGCGGAGGCAGCGGGTCCAGCGGACGGCCTCCCCGTCACCGGGGTTCTTCAGCTCCTCCGGGTCTTCGGCCGCAGGAGTGTCGAGCAGGCCTTGGTCGCGGCAGTAGTCGTCGTTGTAGACGGTGGACAGATAGCGGTGCGGCCCATCGGGAAAGACCGCCGCGATACGTGTGCCGCGCGGGTGCGTACGGGCTGCCCACCCGGCGACCAGAGCTACGGCGCCAACGCTCCATCCGCCGGACGCGTAGTGGGAGCGCGCCAGTTGGCGGCAGGCCCACACCGCCTCGCCCGGTGCGACCCAGTGCACTTCGGCGAACTGCTCGTACGCGACGTTGCGGGGATGGATGCTGCTGCCGAGGCCGCGCATCAGGCGGGGCCGGGCGGGCTGGCCGAAGATGGTGGAACCGGTAGCGTCCACGCCGATGACCTCCAGGTGGGGGAAGCGCGCCCGAAGGACGCGGCTGATTCCGGCCGAGTGGCCGCCGGTGCCAACGCTGCTCACCAGGACGTCGATCCGGCCGAGCTGGGCGATGAGTTCGTACGCCAGGGGTTGGTACGCGTCGACGTTGTCGGGGTTGTTGTACTGGTCGGGGCACCACGATCCGGGGGCGGCGGCCAGAAGCTCGGCGACGCGCTCTCGGCGGGCCTCCTGCCAGCCGCCGGTGGGGTGCGGGTCGGTGACGATGTCGACCCTGGCCCCTTGAGCGCGCAGTAGCCGGTCCATGTCGGGCTCCAGACCGGGGTCGGTGACCAGGGTCACCGGGTGGCCGTGGATGCGGCCGGCCAGGACCAGGCCGAGGCCGAAGGTACCGCTGGTGGACTCCACGACCGGCGCACCGGGGCGCAGTTCGCCGCGCTCACGGGCTCGGGCGGTCATGTGCAGGGCAGGGCGGTCCTTGATGCCGCCGGGGTTGAAGCTCTCCAGCTTGGCCCAGAAGCCACGCTCGGGCGGGGTGAAGGGTTCGGAGATCCACAGGACGGGGGTGTTGCCGACCGCGCTGGCGAGCGAGCGGCCGGGGGTATTGGTGGGCAGGGCCGTGGTGAACGGAAGGTTCATCGTGACTGCTTTCTGGTCGCGGGGAAGCGCCGTACGACAGCGGCTCACCCCGCCCGCGTGGCGGCGTGCGGGCATGGGTGAGGGACCGACGGCTCGGTCCGGGCGACGGTCTTCTAGATGCGCCAGAGGCAGAGACGGGACTGCGCGGCTGGACCTGCGGATATGCGGGCTACGCGATTCCGTGCGGGCTTCCGGAGGGAGTGCGAGACACCATCGGTGCCGGGCTGGGCTGCGTCGGGAGTCGTCTGTGCGCCGGAAGGCGGGCTCAGGCGGTGCCCGGTCCGTACCCACGACGACTGTGTCGCGTCGCGCGCACAGTGATCGCCCGGCTGGTGCGGGGTGGGCGCGGAGGGCGCGGTGTCGGTATGTAGGGCATGTACGGGCAGCACCGGGTGCACGTGCAGCGGTGAACCGGCAGCAGTGCAGCAGAAGGCGGTGAGCAGCGCCAGGAGCAGCGCCAGCAACCGTCTGCAACAGTGATCATGCACAGAATGGACATTATCCGACCTAGTGACCACAAAGCGTTAGCGAGTGCCCCGTTTGGTTGTCGCGATTCGGCCCGGGGGGGCCGTCGGCGACGCCGGAGCACCCGCCCGTTGGTTAAGGCGGGTGCTCCGTCGGCCTCCCGGTTGGTGGTTGCGCCATTCCTGCCCGTCCGCCGACTGCGCGCCGAGGCGGACGGAAGCCCGGCCGACGGGTCGCGTCTGTTGCGCCTCTGGGTACGGACGTTCCCCGAGCGGCAACCTGCCGATGACCTCAGCCGGCCGCCATCAGGGTGGTCCGGGCCTGACGGCGGGTCAACCGGTACTTTCTTCACGGTGGGTGACGGCCAGGAGGCGGGCGGGGCGAGGCGGGTGGCGTTCAGGGCCGGGCGCAGGGTGGCGCCGTCGCCGGTGGCCCAAAAGTGCAGCACGGACCTCTTGCCAGTTGGGCCGCGAGGCTTCCTGAAGTCGACGCATCAGTGGCAGAGCCGTGACGTCCCGGAAGCCCCCTGACCCCTGTCGACTCCGAACCCGAGAGTGCCGATTGAGCCTGGCATCGCGCACGCAGCCGAGTCTTGGGGTACCCGACATCGCCGGGTAACTCTCGCGTCATGTCCTGGCCAGGCGGCGACGCCAGGGTGCGTGGGCTATATCCCTCCTTGAAGGAGTATGACGCAAGTGCGCAGAACCATGATGCTGGCGGCAGCCGCTGCGATGCTCACGCTGGGCACCGTGACCCCCGCGATGGCCGAACCCGGCAACGGCCACGTCTTCACGCTAGCCGTCTACGGAGATGCCCCGTACGGGACGTCACCCACCGACACCGCTGAGTTCCAGGCGACACCCGCCTTCATCGATTCGATCAACAATGACCCACAGGTCAGCCTCGTCGCCCACGTCGGCGACATCCACTCGGGCAAGCAGTACTGCACGCAGGCCTATGACCAGTCGGTCTACAACCTCTGGACGAGATACCAGAAGCCTTTGGTCTACACCCCCGGCGACAACGAGTGGACGGACTGCCACAAGCCCGCTGAGGGCGGCGGCACTTACAGCCCATCGACGCAGCAGATCAACTACGCCCTCGATCCGGTCACGCATCAGCCGGTCGATTACGCCAGCGGTAATCCCGTCGCCAACCTAGACCTGGTCCGCTCGACCTTCTTCTCCAAGCCCGGCAGCACGCTCGGCAACGGGAAGCAACACGTGCTCTCCCAGGCGCAGGTCTACGACCGGGCGCACCCCAACGACTCGAAGTACATCGAGAACGTGATGTGGCAGGAAAAGGGCATCCAGTTCGTGACGCTCAACATTCCGGGCGGCTCGAACAACGACGCCGATGTCTGGTACGGCGCTCCGTCGCAGAGCGCCGCACAGGCGAAGGAGGTCTCCGAGCGCACGGCCGCCGATCTGCGCTGGCTCGACCGGGCATTCGCGCAGGCTCAGGAAGACCACAGCACCAAGGGTGTGGTGATCCTCACGCAGGCTGACATGTGGGACTTGGACTCGAATACTGCGGCGCACCTGACTGGGTACAACCCGTTCGTGGCGAGCATCGCGTCCCACACGACTCAGTTCGGGAAGCCGGTCCTGCTGTTCAACGGCGACTCACACCAGTACAAGTCCGACAATCCGCTGTCTCCGTCGGCCCCGTGTGTCGGCGAGGTCGCCGGTGGTGGCGAAGGCGCGTGCGCCTCGGTCGCCTCCGCACATCCTGGATACGACGTGCCGAACTTCCACCGGGTGGTGGTGCATGGCAGCACCTTCCCGCTCGAGTGGCTGAAGCTGACCATCGACACGAACGCGAATGCTCCGGCGAGTGCCAACGCCTTCGGCCCGTTCAGCTGGCAGCGGATGACCCAGTCCTGACGTCGCGTCGCTGTGACGTAACCGGGGAGTCGCCTTCTGGCGATCCTGTCAGCGGCCCATGGCCAAACCCGCCTCTGTCGCTTACCTGGTTATTCGCCTTCTCCCCGTGGGGGGACGCGCCGGTCGGCACTGCCAAAGCGCCGACCGGCGGGCTCCGGGCCCGCACCAACCGGCTGGGACGGCCGCACCCTCGGACGCGCGGGCACCACCGCGACCGGCAGCGAGTGCGGCTGCGGATGACATCCGCCCCGGCGGACAAGGCCCACGGCAAGCTCTGGGAAGGAGCGGAGACCGCCCAGCAGACGTTCGGCGACCTCGGTGGACACCGGCCGGCGCTGCTGGCCATCCACGACGCCGGAGACGCCGACACCGGCTACCGGACAGAGCTGAGCGAGCACCTGGACCACCCGGTCATCTCCACCGACCCGATCCTGCGCCACCGGCCGGAGCTGCCCCACGGCTGGTGGCCGGCTCTGTACGGAGAACCGCTGTCGGTCCCGACCAGGCTTCTGTCCCGTCGTCCGGTTCTGGGTGGTCACCACCCACCCTCCACTTATGGCAGGTAAGAGGCCGCGCGAATAGGTGGGGCGGCCTCTAAGAGTAACCGTTGCGTTTTGTGACTCTCCCCCGGATAGATCCGGGGCGCAGGTTCGCCGCGCGCAGCATTGTTCTGGTTTCCCTCTGAATCGGCGAACGAGGGGAACGCTCGGCGGCCTTCCGGACCTCTCGAATAGTGCCCGAAGCACACGGACCACTCCGACGCACCACAAGCGCCCGAGTCGGCGAGAGGAGCCCTGTGTATACGACGACCACGTACCGCAGCCGTGCCATGGCCCGCCCCCGCAGCTGGCCCTACCCCCGCCCCGCACCGTTCCGATCGTGGCCCAGCTGCTGATCTACGCCGGGGCCGCAGCCGTGGTGGGCCTGTGGTGGATGGACACCACCTCGGTGGTGGGTTTCGCCGGTTGGCTGACCAACGCCGGCCGGGTCACCGGCCTGCTCGCCGGTTACGCCTGCGCGGTGCTGCTCGCGCTGATGTCCCGCTTCCCGCTGCTGGAACGGACTGTGGGATCGGACCGCCTCGCCCGCTGGCACGCGCTTGGCGGCCGCTACACCATCTCGCTCACGCTCGCCCACACGCTGCTGATCATCCTCGGCTACGCGGCAAGCGCCCACATGAGTGTCGTCAGTCAGACCACCACGTTCGTCCTCACCTATCCCGACATGCTCAAGGCCACTGCAGGCTTCCTGCTCCTGGTCGCCACCGGGATCATCTCGGCAAGCGCCGCGCGCCGCCGACTGCGCTACGAGACCTGGCACTACCTGCACTTCGCCACCTATCTCGCCATCTTCCTGGCCTTCTTCCACCAGCTCTCCGACGGCACTGACTTCGTCGCGCACCGCCCTGCCCAGCTCGCCTGGTACGCCCTCTACGTCGGCGTGGCTGGGCTGCTGATCTGGTACCGCTTCCTCACCCCGGTGCGGCGGGCGCTGCGACACCGGCTGACCGTGGTCGAGGTGCGGCCCGAGGCGCCCGGCGTGGTGTCGGTCTTCATGACCGGGCGGCACCTGGAGGAGTTGGGCGCCGAGTCCGGCCAGTTCTTCCGCTGGCGTTTCATCGCCCGCGGGATGTGGTGGACGGCGAACCCGTACTCGCTCTCCGCGCCGCCGAACCGGGACTTCCTGCGGATCACTGTGAGGTCCGTCGGCGGCCACAGCGAGGCGCTGACCAGGCTCCGGCCCGGCACCCGGGTGTGGGCCGAGGGGCCGTACGGCGCCTTCACGGCGGCCCGGCGCACAGCGCGCAAGGTCCTGCTGCTGGGCGGCGGCGTCGGCATCACCCCGCTGCGTGCTCTCTTCGAGACGCTGCCCGGCGAGGTCACCCTGATCTATCGGGCGCGCCGACCGGAGGACCTGGCGCTCCGGCAGGAGCTCGACGCCATAGCGGCCGGTCGCGGCGCGACCGTGCACTACGTGGTCGACGAACCCGTCGAGTACTCGTCGCCACTCACCGCAAGGGCGCTGGCCTCCCTGGTTCCGGACATCGCCGAGCGCGACGTCTACCTGTGCGGGCCGCCGGGAATGACGGCCGCGGCGACATCGGCGTTGCGCCGGGCCGGGGTGCCGTGTCGCCGCATCCACCACGAGTCGTTCGCGTTCTGAGCGTTCCGAGGATCCTCGAAGGAGCAGTCCTATGGCGATGCGCCGTGCCGCCATTCTCACCACATCAACCGTCGCGGGCCTGGTCCTGCTGCTGTCCCTCAAACCGCAACAGAGCGTCGTGCCGACGTTGGCCGCTCCGGGCGGCGGTGCCTCGGTCTCCTCGTCCGCGCCGGGCACCAACTCCAGCCCGCCGGGTCAGTCCGGCCGCTCCAGCAGGTCGAAGAGCGGAAGCAGCGGGGGTGGCCCCACCGGCACCTACACCGGCGCCGTCGAGCAGACCCAGTTCGGCCCCGTCCAGGTCGCGGTCACCCTCTCACGCGGCAAGCTGACCACCGTCCGAGCGCTACAGACCCCAAACGATGCGTCGCGCAGCCAGAGGATCGCCGCCTACGCCGTGCCCACCCTGACCCAGGAGGCGTTGGCCGCGCAGAGCGCGCAGATCCAGTCCGTCTCCGGCGCCTCCTACACCAGCCAGGGCTATATGCAGTCCCTCCAAAGCGCCCTGGACAAGGCCGGTGCCTGAAATGTCCGAGGGGACGAAGCCCAAGGCATCCCGAGGCGGTCAGTGGCCGCGCTGTAGGGGGACGGCGCGATCGAGTTCCGCCGGTTTCCGGTCGCAGGGGGTGACGCGGTGGGTGGCGAGGGCGGCGAGGTCGTCGTCGCGGGTGCCGTGGACGTAGGAGCGCAGGTCGTGGTGGAGGTGGTCGAGGAGTTGGCGGGGCGGGGCTGAGGCCCATTGGCGGATGCGCTGGGTGAGGGGGTAGAAGGTTCCGGTGCGGTCGCGGGTCTCGCTGACGCCGTCGGTGTAGAGCAGCAGGCGGATCCCCTGAAACGTCTGTGGGCCGTCGGCCGCACCTCTCCTTCCGGAGGGTGCGGCCGACGGCTCTTTTTTCGCCTTCGGGTTACCGCTTACATACGCCGGCCCCGAGCCGCCGGGGCCGGCGAGGCAGGACGCGGTGACACGCCGGCGGGGAGATCGCGTGCCTTCGTCTTGAGGCCGTAGTTGAAGGGCTCGAAGGCGCGGCTGAAGTACCAGTCGGACTGCGCGACACCGGAGCAGGTGGGGGCACTGACGGTGCCGGGGCAGTCACCGTTGTCGCGCTGGAGCGCCCAGAAGGAGAGGGTGTTGATGCCCTTGGAGACGGCCCAATTCTCGACGGTGACCGCGTCGGCCGTGGTGAACGTCTCGTTGGGCCCGTAGTCATCGATCCCGGGCATCTCGATGACGCCGATCATGTTCCACAGCTTCGCCGATGACTTCGACGGGTACAGCGCGGCCAGTTGGTCGTGCAGGGCGGCCGCGGCCGTCTCGGTGTCGGCCGCCATGTCGTGGTCCAGGCCGTCCCAGTAGTCGAACGTCATGATGTTGACGATGTCCACCCGGGCACCGTTGTCGACGGCGTTCTGCAGCAGGTCCAGGCTGTTGTACTCGAGCCCGGTCGGGGCCGCCGGCAGAGTGTAGGCGAACTGCACGCTGTGGCCGGTGCGCTGGGCCCAGCGCTGGACCTGCGCGATCGCCTTGTTGCGGCGGTCGACCCCGGCGGCGTTGTTGACCGAGGCGCCCTCGATGTCGAGGTCGATCCGGGTGACGCCGTACGTCTTGACCAGGCTTTCGTACACTTTCGCGATGGAGTCGACGCTTGTGCAGCTGTCGGCGAGCTCAACCCCGTTGCCGTCCGCAAAGCCACCGCCGAAGGACGGGATGACATTGCCGCCGCGCGCCTGGATCTTCGCTATGTCGCTGCCGAAGACCGACTTGGAAATCGGCTGGGTCGTCTCACCGTTCCAGTACGCCGTACACGATCCGGGCGCGTCGGTCTGGAGGAAGGCCATCGTCAGGTATTTGTTGCCGGACTCGGCGGCGACCGAGGCCGGGCTCTGGCCGCTCCAGGTCTCGAAGTACGGGGCCGACAGGTGAGGCGGCATGGGTGCCGACGCGGCCGAAGCGGTGGCCTGGGCGGCGCCTCCTCCCAGCACAACCAGTCCGGCGGACACGGCAGCGGTGGCTATGGCCGCCAGTGACGCGCGAACGGTTTTAGATCGTCTCATCAACGCTCCCACAGAGGAAAAGAGCAAGCAGGACAGGACAGAAGTGAGCGCAGAGTCTGTGCGAAATCCGTCCGACCGACCACACACGGCCGCCCCAACCCCCGGGAATGCTCCCGACCCGCCGGACTGCGATCAATGATTGGTCTAGTCCAATCATCTGTCAAGAGTCTTTACTATTAGCTGAGAGGGCGAGGCCCTGCCGGTTCGCGGTCGCCTTGATCAGGCGGACTGCCGTGCCACCAGGGCAGGTTGGAAGATCACAGAGGTGATCGGGCGGTCCGGCTCGTTGATTCGCCGGAGGAGGAGGCGGGCCATTTCGGCGGCCATCTCCTCGACGGGCTGGCGCACGGTGGTCAGGGGCGGGTCGCAGGCGAGGGCGGCGCTGCTGTCGTCGAAGCCGACGACGGCGACGTCCTCGGGGACGCGGCGGCCCTGGCGGTAGAGGACGGGGAGAGCGCCCAGGGCCATCAGATCGGAGGCGACGAAGACGCCGTCGAGGCCGGGGTGTTCGCCGAGGAGGCGCTTCATGGCGGCGGCGCCGCCCGCTTGGGTGAAGTCGCCTTCGACAGAGATGACGTCGGGCCTGCCGTGCTCGGCCATCGCGGCGCGGAATCCGGCGAGACGGTCCTGGCCGGCCGGCATGTCCAGGGGGCCGGAGATGGTGACGATGTTGCGGCAGCCCAGGGCGACGAGGTGGTCGGCGGCGACCTTGGCACCGGCTTGCTGGTCGACGTCGACGTAGCTGATATCGGTCGGCTGGGCGGGGCGAGCGGCCAGGACGGCGGGGAGCCCGGTTCGGGTGAGCATGGAGGGCAGCGGGTCGGCGGCGTGCGAGGAGATGAGGATGGCGCCGTCGACGTGACCCTGGCGCAGGTAGCTGACGAGCTGGGTGCGGGAGGCGTCGTCGTCGGCGAGCATCAGCAGCATCTGGGCGCCCGCCGGGCGCAGGACATCGAGTACGCCGCTGACGACCCTGCCGAAGTGGGGGTCGGTGAACATCCGCCCCAGGAAGGCGTCCGTGACCTCCCGCTGCTCCCGCTCGGAGACGACCAGGGCGATGGAGCCCGTGCGCCGGGTGACCAGGGAGCGGGCGGCCCGGTTCGGTACGTAGCGGGTGTCGGCGATGGCACGCTTGACGGCGCGTCGCATGGCCGGGTCGACGGTCTGCGCACCGTTGATCACCCGGGACACGGTGGCCCGGGAGACGCCCGCCACGAGTGCGACGTCCTCCAGGGTGGCCGGACGGGGCAGCGGCGGCGGATCGGAGCTCATCATGCCTTTATACCCTGGCCACTTACCCGGGAGAGCGCTCCCCCGGAGAGCCGGCCAGAGGGCATCGCATACGAAGTGTCGAGGCATCGGAAACGACCCGCAACCCATCGACGCCCCGTATCCCGTCAAGTCCGGCAAATGGCCTGCGCGTTGGGCGAGTTGAACGTCAACTAATGAAGGCTTACGCCGAATCGCGTCCTACTTGTTGACATGTAAGCAACAGCGCCGCAATCATCGCAAGGACCGAGAGAGCGCTCTCTCAGCCTGGCGACTATCGAGAGGAGACGCCATGACAGGCAGTCCCCCCACCCCCATCGCAAGACGCCTGAGCTACCGCAGCATCGCCCTGGCCGTCGTCTCCGCTCTCGTGGCGGTCCTCGCGGTGGCCGTGACCGGCTCACCGGCCCAGGCCGCCGCGACGCTGCTCTCCCAGGGGAAGACGGCGACCGCCTCCTCGGTCGAGAACGCCGGCACTCCCGCCTCCGCCGCGGTCGACGGCAACACGGGCACCCGCTGGTCCTCCGCCGCCTCCGACCCGCAGTGGCTCCAGGTCGACCTCGGCGCGGCCGCCACGATCAGCCAGGTCATCCTGAACTGGGAGACCGCGTACGCGACCGCCTACCAGATCCAGACCTCCACAGACGGCACCAACTGGACCAGCATCCGGTCCACCACCACCGGCGCCGGCGGCACCGAGACCCTTAACGTCACCGGCACCGGCCGCTACGTCCGCGTATACGGCACCCAGCGCGCGACCCAATACGGCTACTCGCTCTGGGAATTCCAGGTCTACGGCACCGCCGGCACCGCCGACGCGGGCTGCGGCACCACCAACGCGGCACTCAACAAGACCGCCACCGCGTCGTCCACCGAGAACTCCGGCACCCCCGCCTCGGCAGCGGTCGACGGCAACACAGGCACCCGCTGGTCCTCCGCCGCCTCCGACCCGCAGTGGCTCCAGGTCGACCTCGGCTCGAGCCAGTCCATCTGCGGGGTCCAGCTCAGCTGGGAGACCGCGTACGCGACCGCATACCAGATCCAAGTCTCCACCGACGGCGCCAACTGGACCAGCGTCCACTCCACGACCACCGGCCCGGGCGCGACCGAGCTGATCACCCTCTCCGGCACCGGCCGCTACATCCGTATGTACGGGACCCAGCGCGCCACCCAGTACGGCTACTCCCTCTGGGAGTTCCAGGTCTTCACCACCGGCACCACCACCCCGCCGACGAACGGCTCCGTACTGCTCTCGTACGGCAAGCCGGCCACCGCCTCCACCTACCAGGACAGCGCCAACTGCTCCGGCTGCACCCCGGCCAAGGCGTTCGACGAGGACCCGGCCACCCGCTGGGCGACCAGTGACACCAACGGCTGGGTGGACCCCGGCTGGATCGCCGTGGACCTGGGAGCCACCGCGCACATCGACAAGGTCGTCCTGCAGTGGGACCCGGCCTACGCGACCGCGTACCAGATCCAGGTCTCGTCCGACGGCACCAACTGGACGAGCATCTACTCCACCACCACTGGCAAGGGCTTCAAGGAGACCCTGACCGTCGACGGCAACGGCCGGTACGTGCGGATGTACGGCACCGCCCGCAGCAGCGCCTACGGCTACTCCCTGTGGACCTTCGACGTCTACGGCACCGGCGGCAACCCCACCGCTCCCCCGGCTCTCCCGCCGAACCCCGGCAACCCGGAACACGTGGTGTGGAGCGACGAGTTCAACGCGGCCTCCGGGACCACCCCGGACTCCTCCAAGTGGACGGCCGACGCGGGCGCCGGCGTGAACAACGAACTGGAGTACTACACCAACAACAAGAACGCCTACCAGGACGGGAGCGGCAATCTGGTCCTGGAGGCCCGCAAGGAGGTCACCCCCGGTTCCAGCTGCCCCACGGACCCGCTGAGCGGCAGCACGACCTGCCAGTACACCTCCGGCCGGATCAACACCTCCGACCACTTCAACTTCACCTACGGCCATGTCGAGGCCCGCATCAAGGTCACCGGCACCCAGGGGCTGTGGCCCGCGTTCTGGCTGCTCGGCTCCAACTTCAAGACCGGTACGCCGTGGCCCAACTGCGGTGAGATCGACATCATGGAGCACGTCGGCAAGGTCGCGGACTCGGTCTACTCCACCATTCACGCACCCGCCTACTTCGGCGCCGCCGGCTACGGCCTGCCCTACACGGTCGCGGGCAGCGACTTCGCGAGCGCCTTCCACGCCTACGCCCTGGACTGGGACTCCAGCCACATGACCTTCTCGGTGGACGGCAACGCCTTCTTCACCGTGGAGCGTTCGACCCTGGAACAGACCAGGGGCCCCTGGGTGTACGACCACCCGTTCTACATCATCCTCAACAACGCGGTGGGCGGTGACTGGCCCGGCGCTCCGGACGCCTCGACCGTCTTCCCGCAGAAGATGCTGATCGACTACGTGCGCGTCTCGCAGTAACCCCCAGCCCCCCACTCCCCCCACACCCGCAAGAGAAGGGCAGCCACCATGTCCCAGACGCGGTACGCGAGACGACGCCGACGCGCATCGACGTCGAGGTCACGGCTGGCTGCCCTTCTCGGGTTCCTGATGATCGCCGTACTCGGCCTGACGAGCACGCCTCAACAGGCCGTGGCCGCCGATCCCGTCCTGCTCTCCCAGGGGAAGGCCGCGACGGCGTCCTCGACCGAGAACGCGGGCTCGCCCGCGTCCGCGGCCGTGGACGGCGACACCGGCACCCGCTGGTCCAGCGCATTCAGCGATCCGCAGTGACTCCAGGTCGATCTGGGGTCGACCCAGTCAATCACCCAGGTCGTCCTCACCTGGGAGGCTGCGTACACGAAGGCGTTCCGGATCCAGGCCTCGGCGGACGGGACGAGTCGGCCCTGGTCGTCATCCGGCTCTGATTGACTGCCTGCCCGCCGCCGCGTGCGCGCCGGCGGGCAGGCAGTCGGGCAGTCGGGTCAGGCGTGGTGGCGGATCAGTGAACGGACCAGGTGGCAGGTGGTGTTGGACGGCGGGTGCACGCCGATGCGCGCCGCGGTGGAACGTATCCGCACATTGTGGGCCTGGGCGGGGGTGTAGACGCCGGCGTCGAGCAGGGCGATGGCCAGGCGCATGGCCTTCAGCCGGCGGTTGTGGGACACGTACCACTCGCGCGGCTGTCCGGCGGGCAGGGGCTTCTTCTTCGGAGATGTAGTCAGAGGAGTGGTCAGGGTTGCGGAAGCGGTCATGGGCAACCTCCTGAGGCGGTCGGCGAACTCTCGCTCACTCCTTCGATTTTACCCCGTGCCGCTGACAAATCCCCTGATCAGAACCGGACTTCGGATGAGCAGAGCGGCCTCGACGTCGACCTCGCCGACCGCCGCGTAGGTGTGCGGGACGTCTGCGGACCAGCCGACGTGACGGCCCTGCCCGGCCGTCAACGGCACCTCGGCCGGACCGACTTGGGCAGTGCCGGAGAAGACGGTCAGGTACTCGACAGTGCCGGGCGGATGCGGCGGGGAGGTCTGGGTGCGGCCGGGGCGGATGTGGAGGCGGTAGAGCTCGGTGGTGGTGCCGTCGGCGTCTGCGAAGGCCTCCAGGAGGGTGGCGGACACGGCGGCGCCGTGCAGGGTCTTCGCGCCGGGTGTGGTGGGCTCGGGGAGGACGGCGGCCAGGGGTACGCCGAGTTGTCCCGTGAGGGCGTAGAGGGTCTCGACGGTGGGGCGCGTCGGGGATCACCGTGGCGCGGGTCAGCGCGCCGTTCTGGGGGCTCATGGCGGGGCTGATGGCGCTGGCCGCGCCCACGTTCGTACGGAAGCCCGAGCCGGCCTGATCAGGCGACCCAGCGCGGCCGTTCCGCGCCCGGGGACGGCGGCAGGCCGGTGGCGAGGGCGGCGGCCATGCGGCGTACGGCCTCGTCGAGGGTGTCGGCGGGCAGGGTGTACGGGATGCGCAGCCGGTGCTCCAGCGTGCCGGGGTGGGCGGCGAACTGGGTACCGCTCTCGATCCGTACGCCGTAGTCGAGGGCCCGCTCCGCCAGGGCAGAACCGATGGGCTCGCCCAGGTCGACCCAGAGCCCGAGGCCCCCGGGCGGCGACGGGCGGCTCCACTGCGGGAGGTGCCGGGCCAGGGCGGCGGTGAGGGCGGCGCGTTGCTCGCGCAGCCGCTCCAGCCGGGCCGGCATCAGCTCGCCGTCGCGGGCGAGGAGCACCACCGACAGCAGTTGGTCCAGGACCGCGCCCGCCATGTCGGAGGCGACGCGCTGGCCCGCCAGTTCGGTGACGAGCCCGGAGGGGGCGCGCAGCCAGCCGACGCGCAGGCCGCCCCAATGGGTCTTGCTCATCGAGCCGATGGTGATGACGTGGTCGCTCTCACCGCGCCCCGCGACGCTCGCGATGGGCGCCGGCGCGGAGACGTCGAGCGCCATGGCGGTGGTGGTCTCGTCGACGACCAGCAGGGTGCCGGACTGCCGGGTGGCCCGCAGGACCCGGGCGCGCTGCTCGTCGGGCATGAGGCAGCCGGTCGGGTTCTGGAAGTCGGGGATCAGGTAGGCGAGGCGGGGCACGGCCTGGCGGCAGGTCGACTCGATGATCTCGCTGTCCCAGCCGTCGTCGGTGACCGGTACGGGGGCGATGCGCAGCCCGGCGCGGCGGATGGCGTCCAGGGCGTTGGCGTACGTCGGGTTCTCGATCAGCACGCGGTCGCCGGGCCCGCAGAGCAGCCCGAGCACGAGGGTGAGGGCGTGCTGCGCCCCTGAGGTGATCAGGATCTGCTGCGGCAGGGTGGCCAGGCCGCGCGCGGTGTAGCGGTCGGCGACGGCGGCGCGCAGCTCGGGCAAACCGTAGGGGTGGTAGCCGGGGGTGTGGGCGTACTCGGCCATCCTGGGCGTGATCTCGGCGAGGGCGTCGGTGAGCACCTGCTCGGGGATCCCGGGGGCGGCCTTCGCCAGGTCGATGGCGGTGTCCTCGGTGCTCAGCAGCCGGTTGACGGCGGCCGGCCGCAGGTCCTCCGGGAGCGCGGTGAAGGTCCCGGAGCCGCGCCTGCTGCGGGCGTAACCCCTCTCCCGGAGCAGGTCGTACGCCGCCGTGACCGTGGCCCGGCTCGTCCGCAGCGCCGGGGCGAGCTCCCGCTCGGCCGGCAGCTTCACGTGCAGCCCGATCCGGCCGTCCAGGATCAACGCGCCGACCGCCTGCGCGAGATGGCGGTACGCGGGCCGTGCCCCCGCCGGGTCGGGCAGCAGTGCGGCGAGCTGCCGGGCGCCGAGCCGTGTCTCCGTCACCGTGCCACTCTCCCATGATTGGCCATGCCGTCCAGGCCAATCACTCTACAGACTCGGCCGAGTGGACATCAGATCCACCGCCGGCAGTCCGCTGGTAACGGCCACTGGCTACCGCGGGTCACTGCCGCCCCGCCTGCCGGATCGACTCCACCAGCGCGGCCATCAGGTCCACGGCGGGTACCGGCTCCGGGGGCTCGGCCAGCTCCCCGCCTTCCAGCCGCGCGGTCACGGCCTGCTCGAGCGCGGCCGCGTAGTCGTCATGCAGCCCGCCGATGTCGACGCCGGCGAGCTGGTCAATCAACATCTCCGCCATGGCCAGCTCCACGTCCGACACGGGCGCCGAGCTGGTGAGGTCGTCGGGTTCGCGGATCTCCTCCGGCCACCACAGGGTGTGGCAGGCCAGGACGCCAAGGCGCGGTCTGAGGATCGCCAGGCGCTCCCGGGTGCGCAGCGCCAGCTTGGCCACGCCGACGCGGCCGGAGCGCGCGAGGGACTCCACCAGAAGGGCGTAAGGCCGTTGGGCGCTGGGTCCGTTCGGGCCTGCCCAGTACGGTTTGGCGTACATCACGGGGTCGACGTCCTCGATGTCCACGAAGCCCAGCAGGTCGATGGTCTTCCTGGTGGGCAGTGGCAGGTGCTCGAGGTCCTCGTCCCGCAGTACCACCATCCGGCCGTCCGGGGCTGTCCAGCCCCGCGCCACCTCCTGCTGCGAGATCTCCCGGGACTCGGCCTCGCACCACCGCTTGTGCCGCACCCGCGAGCCGTCCGCCTCGTGCACCTCGTGGAAGCGGGGGCGCGCCTCCTGGGTGGCGGAGAAGAGCTGCACGGGCACGCTGACCAGGCCGAAGCTGACGTAACCCGACCAGACAGCGCGCATACTGCCATCCTGAAGGCTCGGCGGTCGCGGCGCGCGGTGGGATGGGCCATAGGGCTTGTGGCTGAGCCGGGGTCCTACCCCTCCCGGGCGCACGGGGTCGCGCGGCTCAGCCGGAACGCAGGCGCTGTACGGGCGCCTGCTACGCCTGCCCCAGGCACCGTCACCGTAGTGCGGCGCGGGCGTGCCGGATCAGGGCTCGGGCGGCGGGGCCGGGCGCGGTGTCCGCGCGCCAGGCGAGGGCGAGTTTGGACCGCAGGGCCGGGGCGGTGACGGTGAGGGGGCGTAGGTCGGCGGTGCGGGCGGCGCCGAGGGATTCGGGGAGGATCGCCACGCCGAGGCCCTGCGCGGCCAGGTCGGCCAGGATGTTCGGGTCACTGGCCTCGAAGGCGATACGCGGCCGGAAGCCGGCCTTGGCGCAGGCGCTGTCGACGGCGGTGCGCAGTCCGGTGCCCCTGGTGAGGGTGATCAGGGCGCGGTCCTGGAGGGCGTCCAGGCGGACCATACGGCTGCCGGCCAGGGGGTCGTCCGGGGCCACGGCCGCGACGAGTGCTTCGTCGACGACGACCTGGACCTCGATCCCCGGTGGGGGGTCCGTGGCCAGACCCACCACGGCCACGTCGAGCCGGCCGCTCTGGATGCCGTCCAGCAGGACGTCGGAGTTGGCCTCGGTGAGGCTGATCTCGACGCCCGGGTGTACGCGATGGAACTCCGCCAGCAGACCCGGCAGGCCCAGCGGCCCGCACGACGCGACCATGCCCACGGCCGCGTGACCGCGCACCAGCCCCGCCAGCTCGTCCACGGCGAGCCTCGCCCCGGTGACCGCCCCGAGCGCCGCCCGGGCGAACGGCATGACGGCGGCCCCAACCTCCGTGAGCCGTACGGTCCGCCCCGAGCGGTCGAACAGCGGCTGGCCCAACTCGCGTTCCAGTTGCCGGATCTGTGCGCTCACCCCCGGCTGCGCCACGTGCAGGCGGGCGGCGGCCTTGGTGAAGCTCGCCTCTTCGGAGACGGCGACGAAGTATTCGAGCTGGCGCAGTTCCATAAGGCCGGATTCTGCCCGCTCGGCCCGACCGGCACGGAGGCAAACGGACAGGCCGCCGCTCGCGCGACGGCCCGGCTTCCTCTCTGGGGTCAGGCGGTTGGCCGGCGGGTGGCCCGCATCAGCATGGCGGCCGCTGCGAGGCCGAGGAGGCAGGTGATGGCGCCGACGATGATGTTGTTGACGATCGTTCCGGTCGTCGGGTTGCTGCCGACGACCCACGGGGCGACGATCAGCCAGACGCCCACTGCGGCCAGGGCCCAGCTCAGGCCGTACATCCTGGCGGGACCCATCGCGAGCCCGAACCCGAGCACGGCGATGGCGATGCCGAGGATGAGGTTGTTGAACGCCAGCTGCGGCTGGGCACCCGAGAAGTGGACCGTCCAGGGGGAGATGGCGCAGTAGAGGCCGGCGAGAAGCACCGGGCCGTCCACGAGAACGACATCCCGCCCGCCCAGCACACGGGCGTAGCGGTCGCGCATCTCCGTCACATCGGGGTGACCGGAGATATCGCCTGGGCGGTGAGAGACGTCGGCCATACGACTCGCCTCCTTCATTTGCTTGCAAGTCTGACCGAGCTGATTCACCACTATTGTGCGCTCATCTTTCCTTTATGGGTATATGTCAATCCCCGTCACTTTCGGTGCAGATGGGTCGCAAGAGTCAGAAGTGACTCGCCGCCCACGCCGCCAGCTCGCTCTGCGCGGCAGCCCGAAGCGCCGCCGACGGCGTGGCCCCCGCCGTGTTGGCGACCAGGGCGTAGTGGAGCGTGCCGGAGGCGGCGGGAGCGGTGAGCAGGAGGCGCCGGCTGCCGGTGCCGCCGGGCTCGGCGGCGGCCGCGATGGGGGTGCCGGCGGGCGCCGCCGAAGGCGAGGGCCGCGACGAGCGCGAGGACGGTACCCAGTAAAGCGGCCCGTCTAGTCATGTCCATTACAGTCGCGGCTGCACGTCACGCCGTCAATAAGGCAGCCTCGGTGCGGGGCCGCCGCGGGCTTGTTGCAGACTGTGCGCAGCCACCCATTGGCAAGCCCCTACACTACGTAGGGTCTGACTCCAGGCCGTCCCACGAACTCCGCAGAGATGGGTCCCATGAGCGCGATCAGTATCAGCCAAGCCGCGGTGCTCGGCGTCGTGGAGGGGGTGACCGAGTTCCTGCCCGTGTCCTCGACCGGCCACCTCAAGATCACGGAGGGGCTGATGGACATCCCGGTCAACAACCCGTCGGTGGTGGCCTTCACCGCGGTCATCCAGGTCGGGGCGATCGCCGCGGTGCTCGTGTACTTCTTCAAGGACATCGTGCGGATCGTCTCCGCCTGGTTCCGCGGCCTGCGCAACCGCGAGGAGCGCTACCACCACGACTACAAGTTCGCCTGGTGGGTCATCTACGCGACCATCCCGATCGTGATCGTCGGCCTCGCCGCCAAGCCGCTGATCGACGGCGTCCTGGGCTCACTGTGGGTGGTGGCGGGCTCCCTGATCGTCGGCAGCATCGTGATGTGGTGCGCGGACCAGATGGGCCGCCACAAGCGAAGTGAGGACGACACCACCTTCAAGGACGCGATGCTCGTCGGCTCCTCCCAGATCCTCGCGCTGCTCTTCCCCGGCTTCTCCCGCTCCGGCGCCACCATGTCCACGGCCCTCGTCCTGGACCTCGACCGCGTCGCCGCCACCCGCCTCTCCTTCTTCCTCGGCATCCCCGCGCTCACCGGCGCCGGCCTGTACGAGCTCAAGGACGCGGTCGGCGCCGGCGTCGGTGCCGCGCCGCTCGCGGTCGGCACGCTGGTGTCGTTCCTGGTCGCTTACGCGTCCATCGCCTGGCTGCTGAAGTTCGTGGCCAAGCACTCCTTCAACGCGTTCGTGATCTACCGGCTGATCATCGGCGTGCTGCTGTTCGGCCTGCTGGGCACCGGCGTGCTCAACGCCTAGGCGTACGACCCGAGAGGGCCAGCGCGCGCTCGAAGGCGGTCGCCGAGTCCGGGTCCGGCAACGGGACGGGCTCGGCAAAGCCCTCGTACTGGCGGTAAACCTCGGCGTGTTCGTCCACGACCTCGAGGATCAGCTCCCCGAGCCCGTCGGAGCAGCGGTACTCCTGGCCGGTGGCCCGGGCCACGTCCCAGCCGTGCACGACGGTCTCCTTGACGACGAGCGAGGCGATCTCGGCCGCCGGCATCTTCGCGAAGCCGAGGTCCACCTCCCCCTCCCACACCGCCGGGTCCGCCCAGGCCGCGACCGCGCGGTCCAGCTGCGCCGCGTACGCCTCCGCCCAGTCCGGGTCCGCGGCGAAGTCGCGCTCGGTGAGCGCCTCGGGGAGCTGCTTGCGCAGGGCGCGGTGCTCCAGGCCGTGGGAGGCGTAGAGGACCCAGTGGTTGACCAGCGTCCGCGTGTCCCACTTGTCGCAGGGGGTCGGCGCGGACAGCTGGTCGGGCGTGACGCCACGGGCGATACGGGCCGCCTCGGCGGCGGCTTCGGTCATGTATGCGTGCAGGTTCTCCATGGGTGTCTCCATGGATGGGACGCTAGGGGCATGGGCGGAGGCTGGTCTTGAACAAACGCGACATGGGCCGCGGCGTGCTCCACCCCGGCGAGACGGCGCAGGTCAGCACCCTCGTACGGCACGAGCCGGGGCCCGAGGCCGCGCCCTACGTGGAGTTCTACTGGCACGTCCGCTGGGATCTGCGCGGCAGGCCGCCGTACGAGACGAAGGTGCTGGCGCATCCGAACGTCCACCTGGTCTTCGAGGAGCCGGTGCCGCTGGTGTACGGCGTCGACCGGGGGCTGTTCGTACGGCGCCTCGAAGGCGTGGGCCAGGTGCTCGGCGTGAAGTTCCGGCCGGGCGCCTTCCGGCCCTTCGCCGGCAGGCCCGTCGCGGACTTCGCGGACCGGCGGGTGCCCGCGTCGGAGGTGTTCGGGCCCGAGGCCGAGGTGACCGGCCGCACGGTCCTCGGAACCGGCCAGGACGGCGCCGCGATGGCCGGCCTGGCCGAGAGCTTCCTGCTCCCCCGGCTGCCCGCCCGGCCCGACCCGGTCGCGCTCGAGGTGGGGCTGATGGTCGAGCGGATCACCGCCGAGCCCTCCACGTTCCGCGTCGACCAGGTCGCGGCCGACCTCGGCCTGTCGGTACGGCGCCTGCAGCGGATCTTCGCCGAGTACGTCGGCGCGAGCCCGAAGTGGGTGCTGCGCAGGGCCCGGCTCCACGAGGCCGCCGCCCGCGCCGACCAGGGCGTCGGCATCGACTGGGCCGCCCTCGCCGCCGACCTCGGCTACGCGGACCAGGCCCACCTCACCCGCGACTTCACAGCGGCGGTCGGCGACCCGCCCGCCCGTTACGCCGGGCCGGGGCGGCAGGGCCTTTCGTAGGACTGTCGGGCACTCGCCGCGTGTACAACCGGCCATGACGTATCGGATCGCACAGGATAAGGCGTCACCTTCTGGGTGAATTCGCTCATTCCGGCACGTGAAAGGGCACCGATCGCCATGACCAGCACTCGCACGGTCCGCCGCACTCTTCTCGCCGCCGCCGCTCTGGTGGCGGCTTTCACCATCCCAGCGGCCGCGCAGCAGGCGCCACCGCCCGGGCCGCAGGGACCGGGGCCGGCTGCCGTCGTCCGGAGCGGCATCACGGGCTCGCCGACCGACCAGGTGGCGAGCTTCTACGGCGCGTACATCGACGCCGTCCACGACTCGAGCCGCAGCCGGCTCACCGGGGAGCTGCGCAAGCACTACCTCACCGGCAGGCTGCAACAGCGCCTCGCGATCTGGGAGCATCGCTCCCACGCGGACGGTGTGCTGCGCGCGCAGAACGTGCCGACCGCGTGGGCGGTCAAGTACGACAAGAGTGATGCGGGCCACGTGTGGAGCCTCGTACGGCTCACGTGGGGCAGCGGCGCGCAGCGCACGTTCAGCTACCTGAGCGTGCAGTCCGACTTCGCCGCGAAGCGGATCTCGGACATCACGTCGATCCCCCATCCGGCAATCGGCACGGGCGCGCAACCGCACGACCAGCAGAGGCCGGGCGAGCAGCACAGGCCGGGAGCCGGTCCGGACTCCAGGCCTGGGCAGGCCTCCAGGCCTGGGCAGGACTCCAGGCCCGGCCAGGCCTCCAGGCCCGGCCAGGCCTCCAGGCCCGGCCAGGCCTCCAGGCCCGGCCAGGATTCCAGGCCGGCCACCGGCTACGGACCGGGGCAGGACTCGAAGCCGAGTGCGGACCACCCGACCAAGGGCTGACCGCGGACGGGCCCACGGCGGTGACCGGCACAACCGCACCGCCGTGGGCCCGGCCGACATCTGAGTATCCGCACTCATGCGCTCGGCGGCCGCGCCCGGCAGGCTGCACCGCATGAACGAGATACGACGGACCGACCGCGCGGTCGCCGCGGGCCTGGCGGTGGCGGGCGCGGTGGGGGTGGCCTGGCTGGCCGGGATGGTCTACGTCATCGCAGCGTGGTCCATGGCCGGCTGAACCGGCAGCTCCAGAGCCTCGGCCCCCGGCGAGCGCCGCGGGCGACGGGGTACGTACGCGGCCGAGGCGCCGCCCCGGCCGCGATGGACGAGCAGCCCGGCGACCGGGTCCGGAACGGCGTCGAGAGCCGCCCGGGTCCCGGGGCGGGCGTGCCACGCCTGCCAGTGCTCCTCGGTAGCGAAGCGCAGCTCGAAGACCACACCCCAGCTGAACCCGTGCCATTCCCACGCCAACGCCCGGTTCGTCACAGCCGATTCGACGAGCGCGGGCGCATACGCGTCACGCCACCCGGCAGCCGGGGTCCCGGGGGCGTTCAGGACCTCGATCGACCACCAATCCGCAGCCATACCATGACGATAGGCACCTCCGCCCCCGGCCGCCAGAGCTATTCGGCGGAAGCCAGAAGTTCCGTGACACGTAGGGCGAAGTGGGCGTCGCAGGGGTGGGGGCGGCCGGTGCGGGCGGCTTCGGTGAGGGCGTGGATGGCGTTGCCGAAGGCCACGACGGGGCCGGCGCCACGGCCGGGGAGGGTGAAGACGCCCGCTGTACCGCGTAGTTCGACGGCGACGCCGGCGGCCTCGGGCGGGGCGGTGAGGCTGAGGGTGGCGGTGCTGGAGGCGCCGCCGGTGTGCCGGAGGACGAGGTGGACGGTGTCGCCGGGGCCGGGGGCAGCGGTCAGTTCGGTGACGTCGCCGAGGACGGGCAGCAGGGCGGACAGGGCATGCGGCCCGACGTCCCACAGGGCGCCCTTCTCGCGGCGCCAGGGGGAGGCCGCGAACGGGCTGTCGCCGGCGGAGAAGACCGAGCCGAGCCAGTCGGCGCGGGCGGTGAACCAGCCGTCCTCCGCCGCACGGGCGTCGATCCAGGCGGCGGACTCGGCCTCGAAACGCAGGGTGAAGAAGACGACGGACGCGACCCCGGCCGCCCGCGCCGCATCGGCGACCTTGCGCGCCGCGTCGGCGGTCGTGGCGAGCGGCTTGTCGAGCAGGAGGTGGCGGCCGGCGGAAGCGGCCCGTACGGCGAGGTCCGCCTGCACGTCGGGCGGCAGCGCGATGGCGACGGCGTCCACGTCGGCGAGCAGCGCATCGACGTCTTCGTACGCCCGCGTGCCGTGGCGCTCCGCGAGCGCGGCGGCGGCCTCGGGACGGCGGCCCCACACGCCGGTGAACTCGGCGTCGGGGTGTGCGGCGAGTGCGGGCGCGTGGGCGATGTCGGCCCAGGGGCCGGTGCCGAGAAGTCCGAAGCGCATGATTACGACTCCGTGTGGCGTACGTACGCCGGGCCGAGGTCGGAGACGTCGACCGAGGTCGAGACGCTCAGTCCGGGGGTGGCGGCGGTGTGGCGGCGGGCCAGGTCCAGGACGGCGGCGGTGAGTTCGGACTTGGTCTCCGGAGTGCGCCCGGCCAGCAGTGCCAGCTCGATGTGGATCAGGGCGTGTCCGGGGGCGCCGTCGGCGATGACCGCCTCGTCGACCCGGCGGAAGCGGGTCTTGCAGGCCTCCACCTTGGTCGTGGCGATGTCGGCGACGAGCGGGTGCAGTTCGAGGGCGAAGGCCTGCCGGTCGAACGCCTCGGTGAGGGTTTCGGTGTAGTCCACTGTGATGTGCGGCATACCCCCACCCTATTACCGGTGATTACCGGGGCTCCTGTGGCCACCCGGCTCGCATTCCCAGACATTCGTAGACTCGTTCACAGTGGGTTAACACCGGGGCAATGGTTGAGAAATCGCAGGTTGTGACGCTGCGGCATAGCCCAATGCACCCGCAAAGCCCGCGTTTGTTAAGGATGAGGCCCGTGCCCTACAAGGCTGAGTACATCTGGATCGACGGCACCGAGCCGACCGCCAAGCTCCGCTCGAAGACCAAGATCATCGCCGACGGCGAAGAGCCGGGCACCTGGGGCTTCGACGGTTCCAGCACCAACCAGGCCGAGGGCCACGCTTCGGACCGCGTGCTCAAGCCGGTCGCCACCTACAAGGACCCGATCCGCGGCGGCGACAGCATCCTCGTCATGTGCGAGGTCTTCAACATCGACGGCACCCCGCACGACTCCAACACCCGTGCGCTGCTCCGCCCGGTCGCAGAGAAGTACGCGGCTCAGGAGTCCCTGTTCGGCATCGAGCAGGAGTACACCTTCTTCGAGGGCTCGCGCCCCCTCGGCTTCCCGATCGGCGGCTACCCGGCCCCGCAGGGCGGCTACTACTGCGGCGTCGGCGCCGACGAGATCTTCGGCCGCCCGGTCGTCGAGAAGCACCTCGACAACTGCCTCGCTGCCGGCCTCGGCATCTCCGGCATCAACGCCGAGGTCATGCCCGGCCAGTGGGAGTTCCAGGTCGGCCCGCTCTCCCCGCTCGACGTCTCCGACCAGCTGTGGGTCGCGCGCTGGCTGCTCTACCGCACCGCCGAGGACTTCGGCATCTCCGCGACCCTGGACGCCAAGCCGGCCAAGGGCGACTGGAACGGCGCGGGCGCGCACACCAACTTCTCCACCAAGAAGATGCGCGAGGACTACGACGCGATCATCGTCGCGGCCGAGTCCCTCGGCAAGGGCGACAAGCCGCTCGAGCACATCACGAACTACGGCACCGGAGTCGAGGAGCGCCTCACCGGCGCCCACGAGACCGCCCCGTGGAACGAGTACAGCTACGGCGTCTCCAACCGCGGTGCCTCGGTTCGTATCCCGTGGCAGGTCGAGGTCGACAAGAAGGGCTACATCGAGGACCGGCGTCCCAACGCGAACGTCGACCCCTACGTCGTGACCCGTCTGATCGTCGGCACGTGCGGCGCGGCGCTGGTCGAGGCCGACCTCGTCTGATCCGTTCCGCGCTTCTGTTCGTACCGAGGGCGCCCGTCGACATGACGGGCGCCCTCGGTACGTCAGTGCCGGACGGTCACCACGATCTTGCCGAACTGCTCGTTGGACTCCATGCGGCGATGGACGTCGGCAACCTGCTCGATGCCCTCGTAGACCCGGTCGATCACCGGTTTGAGCGAGGCCGAGCGCAGCCCCGTGCTGATGAAGTGCACGGTACGGCGACGGACCTACGGGTCCGCCATGAGGGCCGAAGGCCGGTCCGCTCCCGATGCGTCGGGAGCGGACCGGCCTTCGGTGTTCGCCGGGCGGTTACTTCTGCACGTAGACCGCCACTGTGCGACCCGGGACGGTGAAGGTGCCGGAGGCGGAGTCGTACGAGGCCGTCTTGACGACGGGGTCGGAGCCGGAGGCCTGGACGGGGTGAAGGGTGTAGGGCTTGCCGGACAGTGAAGCAACCGTCTGCGCCTGGGACTTGGGGGTGGCGTTGAAGACGACGAGGAGCTTGCCGAGCTTCATGGTGATGACGCCAGGAGTCTCTCCCCCAGACTTCGTCTGGGAGGTGCCCCCATGACCCGAAAGCGGGAAGGAGAGCTGGTCCTGGACCGCCGAGGTGGTGGTCAGGCCGAAGGCGGGCTCCGTGGAGCGGATCTTGAGGAGATCCTGGTAGGCCGCCGTGGCCCAGTCCATCTGCGCGCAGACCGCCTTGAGGGACGTGATGCCCAGCAGGGGCTTGGCGTAAGGCCACTTGGACTGGTTGCCCGTCGCCGGCGGCAGACCGCGGCCGAAGCCGTTGCCGGTGGAGCAGTCCCAGTGGATGGCGTTGAACCAGTCGCCGGAGTCGTACGAGTCGCGGTCGAAGGACTTGGAGCGCAGGAGGTCGGAACCGGCCTGGTACAGCGCCGGTCCCTGGGACAGCGCCGCCGTCGCCTCGGCCAGCACCTGCATGCGGGCGCGGTCGTCCGCCGAGGTGCCGGAGGGGAGCTTGTAGGCGAGGGCGTCGTAGAGGGTCTCGTTGTCGTGGGCGTCCACGTACGCCACCGAATCGCCCGGGGCGTCCGCGTAGCCGGCGCCCGTGCCGTTGTAGTCGACCTCGGAGCCCTTGACCTCCTTGCCGGAGGAGTCGGTGAACGTGAAGTCCTTCAGGTTGCCGGTCAGGCCCACCTTGATGAGGTCCTGGTAGTGGAGGAGGCGGGACTTCTGCTCGGCCTCGGTGCCGTTGGACGTCGAGGTGTTGGGGTCGGTGTAGAGGCCGGAGGCGAAGCCCTGGACGCCGGGGTCGGAGTCGAAGGGGCCGCCGCCGCGGACGGCGTCGCGGGCGCGGTCGGAGAAGGTGGCGATGCCGGTGCCGGCCATGTTCTTCTGGGTGGCCTGGACAAACCGGGCGTCGTCGGCGACCTCGCCGAAGTTCCAGCCCTCGCCGTACATGATGATCTTCTTGCCGTCGACGCCGTCCTTCTTGAGCGTCAGCGCGTCCAGCGCCTTCCGCACAGCGAGGAGGTTCGCCTTGGGCTGGTGGCCCATGAGGTCGAAGCGGAAGCCGTCGACCTTGTACTCCTTGGCCCAGGTGACGACGGAGTCGACGACCAGGTTGCCCATCATCGCGTTCTCGGTCGCCGTATTACTGCAGCACGTGGAGTTGGCCACCGAGCCGTCGGCCAGCAGCCGCTGGTAGTAGCCGGGCACGATCTGGTCGAGGACGGAGTTGTCGTCCTCACCCGAGGCGGCGGTGTGGTTGTAGACCACGTCCATGACGACCCGCAGACCTGCCGTGTTGAGGCTCTGCACCATCCTGCGGAATTCGACGGTGCGCTTCGTCCCCTCGGGGTCGGTGCTGTACGAGCCTTCCGGCACGGTGTAGTGGAGTGGGTCGTAGCCCCAGTTGTACGCGTCCTTGGCCGCGACCGCGCTGACGCATTCCTGCTGCTTGTCGGAGTCGGCGGCGTACGAGGAGAGGTCGCAGTCCGGCACCGCCTGATCCGCCGCGTTCTCCGCGACCGTCGCGAAGTCGAAGGCCGGGAGGAGGTGGACGTAACTGACCCCGGACTTGGCGAGCGCCTTCAGGTGCTTCATGCCCGCCGAGTCGGTGTCGGTGAAGGCGGTGTACTTACCGCGGTCCGCCGCCGGGACGGTGGTGTCCTCGGAGGAGAAGTCGCGGATGTGGAGTTCCTGGATCTGGGCGTTGTTGAGGGAGACGGCCTTGGGTTTGGCGAGGCTCGACCAGCCGCTGGGCGCAAGGGACTTGGCGTCCAGGTCGACGACGAGGCTGCGCTTGGAGTCGGTGGTGAGGGCGACCGAGTAGGGGTCGGTGACCTTGTTGGTGACGACCTTCTGCGTGCTGGGCGCCCACACCTTGACCACGTACCGGTAGGGCTTGCCGGTCCAGGACTTCCTGCCGGTGACGCTCCAGACGCCGCTGGCGGCGTCCCGCTTCATGGCGACCGTCGTGCCTCCCCCAGAGCTTCCTCTGGGAGGTGCCCCCAGGTCCAGGGCGACGGACTGGGCGGTGGGCGCCCAGACGGAGAGCGTCGGCGTGCCGTCCCTGAAGACCGGGCCGAGTGAGGCCTTGCCGGCCTTGGCGGCGTAGAGGTCGTCCAGAACGCCTTGCGTCTGGACGCCGGTGGCGGCGAGCAGGGCGCCGTTGGCGAGCCGCTGGGTGGCGATGACCTGGCTGGTCAGGGCGTTGCCGATACGGTCGCGGTCGCGCGGGTCGACGGTGAAGGCGGCGTAGTTCTTGAGCTGCGGGAACCGCTGCTTCTGGGCGTCGGTGAGACCGCCGGATACCGGCTGGAGGCGAAGCCAGTGGCCCTCGCTGGACAGGGCACCGTCCTTCACCGTGATGCCGCCGTCGGGGGCGTAGACGAGCTGGTAGCTGGCGGCTGCCGTGGTGCTGGTGTCCCAGGCGACGGTGTTCCGGTCGATCCACTGGGCCTTGGCGGCGGAGAGGTCGAGGTCGGCAGAGGAGCCGGCGGTGGACGGCAGCAGGTATTTCTGGGTTCCGTTCAGGAGCCACACCTCGTGCCCGTACGTCGACAGGTCCAGGGACTGGTCGGCGTCGAGATCCTTGGCGTCGCCCTTGTGGATGATGTAGCTGAGCGATGTCGCCCCGTCCGTGAGGGGTACCTCGAAGACCGCGCCATAGGCGTCAGTCTTCACCGGGGCCAGGGGGCTGGACCAGTCGGTGGGGGTGGCGGCGCCGGTCCAGACGTGCAGGCCCCAGCCGGAGTAGTCGCCGTCGACGCGGTGGTAGTGGATGACCGCCTTTGTGGTGTCTCCCCCAGCCTGGCGGCTGGGAGGTGCCCCCAGGGCGGGGTAGGCGCCGGCGGGGGCCTTCGTCAGGACGTCCGCGTTGCCCTGCGAGACCCAGACCTCGCCGGTCTGGCTGACGTCGATGGTGCGGTCGGCGGAGACGTCCTTGTTGCCGTCCTTGTCGATGACGAGGAAGCCGACGTTGCTCGCGCCCTCCTTGAGTTTGACGTAGGCGAAGGCGCCGTACGCGTCGCGGCCGATGAAGTTGTGGCCCTCGGGCCAGGTGGTGGACTCGCCGTCGGCGATGTCGCCCCAGGTGTAGAGCCGCCAGTCGGTGTAGTCACCGTCGGTGCGCTTGTAGTGGACGATCGCGTAGTCCCGCTGGGTGGCGGTCGGGGTCGCCGGGGCGGCCGGGGTGCCGCTGGTCGTCTGTGCGAGGGCGCTTGCCGTACGGCCGCCGGTGTCGACGACAACAGCCTTGTAGCGGACGGCCGTTCCGGGTGCGACATCGGCGCCGATGCTCTGCGTCACCTTGTACGGGGCGTGGTCGGCGGAGCCGAGGACCTGCCAGTCGCCGTTGCCGACCTGGGCGGCGAAGACGACGCGGCTCAGCGCCGGGGCGTCGATGCCGGCGGAGACAGTGACGGTGCCGGTGGCGCCCGCGTCGGGGGCGGTGAGGGTGATGGCGGGAGTTCCGTTCGCGTCGGCAAGGCGCTTCGTCGCTTTGTAGACCACGGCGGACATGGCCGGGACGTCGACGGTGATCTTCTTGTCGGCGCCGGAGGTGACGTCGCCCGAGCCGCCGTAGATCTCCTTGAAGGTCACTCCGGACGAGTACGTGGACAGGTCCACGCTCTTGGCGGTCGTCGCGTTGTTGACGGCGACGACGTACTCCACGCCGTCCGAGGCGAGGGTGCGCGAGAAGGCGTAGACGCCGGCCCCGTCGGCCGCGTAACGCTCGACCTGGACGCCGTCAGTGAGGGCGGGGTTCTGCTTGCGCAGCTTGGCCAGGTCGGCGATGGAGCGGTAGAGCGTCGCGCTCGTGTCGTACGCGTCGGAGGCGGCGGTGCGGTCGGTGCCGAGCTCGTCGTCGTCGAGGTAGTCGGCGACCTTCGACCCGAACATGGTCTGGCGGGCGTCCTTGTCGCCGCCGGAGCCGGTGAAGCCCTGCTCGTCGCCGTAGTAGACGACGGGGTTGCCCCGGCTGAGGAACATCAGCTCGTTGGCGAGCTTGTCCTTCTGGACCAGCTCGGCGTCGGTGGCGCCGGGGTTGTCGGTCTTGAGGAAGTACCCGATGCGGCCCATGTCGTGGTTGCCGAGGAAGGTGACCTGCTCATAGGCGTTGGACTTGCCGGACGTGTACTTGTAGTCGTCGGCGAAGACACTCGACAGCTTGGCCGCCGAGGCGCCCTGCGAGACGTATTCGCGGGCGGCTTCCTGGAAGGGGAAGTCGAGGGTCGCGTCGAGCTTGCCCTGGGTGACGTAGGGCGAAGTGACGGATGTGTCGGAGGAGTACACCTCGCCGAACTGGAAGAAGTTCTTGCGGCCGTGCCGGGCCGCGTACGTGTCCAGGGCGGTGGCCCACTGGGTCCAGAAGGCCATGTCGACGTGCTTGACGGTGTCGATCCGGAAGCCGTCGATGTCGAAGTCCCTGACCCACTTCTCGTAGATCTTCTCCATGCCCTTGACGACCTCGGGGCGCTCGGTCCACAGATCGTCGAGGCCGGAGAAGTCGCCCTGGTCGGCGCTCTCGCCGGCGAAGGTGGAGTTGCCCCGGTTGTGGTACATGGTCGGGTCGTTGAGCCAGGACGGGACCTTGCTCCGGGAGGTGACCGTCGGGGTGTACGGGAAGGAGCCGGTGTCCACGGCCGGGAAGGCCTTCGTCCCGTCCGCGTAGTCCGAGTCGTTGAAGGGCACGCCGTCCTTGGTCAGGTACGGGAAGGCGCCCTTGGAGAGGTAGCCGTAGGACTGCTGCTCGTAGTCCACGACGTCGGCGGTGTGGTTGGTGATGACGTCGAAGAAGACCTTCATGCCCTTGGCGTGGGCCTTGGAGATCAGGTTCTTCAGATCGGCGTTGGTGCCGAAGTGCGGGTCGACCTGGGTGAAGTCGGTGATCCAGTAGCCGTGGTAGCCGGCGGAGTGGGGAGTGCCCCCATCACCGGTCCCCTGGACGGCCTTGTTCTTGAAGATCGGCGCCATCCATATGGAGGTGGTGCCGAGGCCCTTGATGTAGTCCAGCCGCTTTGTCAGGCCCTTGAGGTCGCCGCCCTGGTAGAAGCCCTTGTCGGTGGGGTCGTAGCCGGTGGTGAGCCGGGTGCCGGTGAGGCCGCCCTTGTCGTTGGACGTGTCGCCGTTGGCGAAACGGTCCGGCATGACGAAGTAGAACTGCTCGCGGGTCAGGTCGTTGCGGGCGGCGGCCTGCGTGACCAGCGTCCTGTCGAACGGCGGGGCCGGCGGGGTGGCCGCGTGGGCGGCGACGGGCTGCACGAAGGCGGCGGCGAGTGCCGCCAGGGCGACGGCTACGGTGATGCGTCTGCCGCGCGCGCGCCGGGCGCGCGCAGCGAACACAGACAGCCAGGGCTGCTGGGCCACGGGGCGATCTCCTTGCGGAATCCGTGTGCGGACGGTTGTGCCGCTGGCGGTCCCGGAGCCAGGCCCCACCGCCAGTGACGCTCGCGCCCGGTACCCACGCGCATGAGCCGGGTGCCGTCCGGCGTCGGTGCCGGACTGTGAGCCGGACGGTATCGCTTACGCAGGCCTTACAGCAAGATGTCGCAAAGATTTCCAGGGATCGGATCCCGGCCCCGAATTCAGGGACAGGTGCGCCGGGCTGCGGAGACACACAGGGCGCCCCTCAACTACCGCACAAGCGCTTTGGCCGGCGCTTCCGCCACCCACGTGACGCCAACGGGAACGTGACCTGGGAGTCCGGGAGCAACCGCTCGTACAGCACCGGCACCTCGTCGGGATACACGACCAGCGACACCTGGAAGTAAAGGAATCCTTGCATGATCTTGCAGAAAGTTTCTAACCGAGGGCTTTCGCAAGGGCTTGCATCGCTGTTACGTTCCTCTCCAGCCCGGTCCGATCGGCCGGGGGTCCGCGCGGAGTACGGGGGTTCACTGCGCAGGTCCCACGCGCCCGGCCGATCGGCCCGGTTCCCAAGACCGAGGCAGGGCCCGGGGTCGACATCACCACCCCGCCCGCCCCACCCTGGGGCAGGCCCCGGGCCAGGCCTCGACCAACCACCGTTCAGCGCGGGCGCGCCTGGGCGGTGGAACCGCGTACGACCAGCTCGGTCTGGAAGACGAACTCGGCGCGCTGCACCGGGTTTCCGCCGATCTCCTCCAGCAGCGCGTTGACCGCGGCCGCGCCCATCGCCTCGACCGGCTGCCGGATCGTGGTGAGCGGCGGGTCGGTGAACGCGACCAGCGGCGAGTCGTCGTAGCCCACCACCGAGACGTCGCCCGGCACCGTCAACCCGCGCTCGCGCGCCGCCCGTACAGCGCCCAGGGCCATCAGGTCGCTGCCGCAGACGACGCCGGTGCAGCCCTTGTCGAGCAGCGCGCCGGCCGCCGCGTGGCCGCCCTCGACCGAGAAGAGGGTGTGCTGCACCAGCGCCCCCTCCCCCAGCGCCGCCATGAAGCCCTCCACCTTGCGCCGCACCGGCACGAAACGATTCGGCCCGACGGCGAGCCCGATCCGCTCATGGCCGAGGTCGACGAGATGCTGCACGGCCATCCGGGCCGAGGCCCGGTCGTCCGGTGACACGAAGGGCCCGGCGACGGCCGGGTTGTATCCGTTTATCAGGACGTACGGAACGCCCCGGCCGACAAGCTTGGCGTAGCGCTCGGGGTCGGAGTTCAGGTCGGCGTGCAGTCCGGACAGGAAGACGATGCCCATGACGCCGCGCTCGGCCAGCGCCTCCACCAGCTCGTCCTCGGTGGCGCCCCCGGGATGCTGGGTGCAGAGCACGGCCGTGTAGCCGCAGCCGGTCAGATTCTGCTCGATGACCTGTGCGAAGGCCGGGAAGATCGGGTTGCTCAGCTCAGGGGTGATCAGCCCGATCTGCCCGGCGCTGCGCTGCCGCAGCCGCAGTGGCCGCTCGTAGCCGAGGACGTCGAGCGCCGCCAGCACCTTCTGCCGGGTGGCGGCGGCGACTCCGGGCTTCCCGTTCATGACGCGGCTGGCGGTGGCCTCACTGACCCCTGCCTGTGCCGCGATGTCCGCAAGTCGCGCTGTGTTCACGGCCCGACTTTATGCGAGCGAGGTCACACAGCCCACCAAACGGTCGTGTCGGCCGGAAGTGCGATGACGCCTTCCGGCTCCACCTCGACCGGCGCACTGGCCAGCAGCACCCTGCCGGGGGCCTGGATCGTCACCGGCTCGCCCGTGGTGTTCACCGTGCACGCGAAGCCGCCGGGCCGGCGGAAGGCCAGCACCCCCGCCGGGGCCTCGGTCCACTCCACCGCCGTTCCGGCGCCGAGCCCGGCGTGGGCGCGACGCACGGCCAGCGCGCTGCGGTACAGCTCCAGCGTGGAGTCCGGGTCGCCGCTCTGTGCCTCGACGCTGAGCAGCTCCCACTCCGCCGGCTGCGGCAGCCAGCTCCCGCCCGCCCCGAATCCGTACGACGTCCCCTCCGCCGTCCACGGCATCGGCACCCGGCACCCGTCCCGGAACCCGTCCTGCCCCGCGGCCCGGAAGAACGCCGGGTCCTGGCGGACCTCGTCCGGCAGCCCGGTGACCTCCGGCAGGCCCAGCTCCTCGCCCTGGTAGATGTACGCGGAGCCGGGCAGCGCCAGCATCAGCAGCGAGGCCGCCCTCGCCCGCCGCACCCCGCCGCCGAGGCGGGTGAGGTGCCGTACGACGTCGTGGTTGGACAGCACCCACGTCGTCGGCGCGCCGACCGGCCGCATCGCGTCCAGCGACAGGTCGATGACTTCCCGCAGCGCCACCGCGTCCCAACCAGTGCTCAGATACTGGAAGTTGAACGCCTGGTGCAGCTCGTCCGGCCGCAGGTAGTTCGCGGTGCGGTCGACGGTGGGCGTCCACGCCTCGGCGACGCCGATGCGCTCACCGTCGTACTCCTCCAGGATCAGCCGCCACGAACGGTAGATCTCGTGCACCCCGTCCTGGTCGAAGAAGGGCAGGACATCGTTGCCAAGCAGCTTCAGCTGCTCATGGTCGCCGATGTCGGGCAACCCCTCGGCCTTCACCAGGCCATGGGCGACATCGATCCGGAACCCGTCCACGCCCATGTCCAGCCAGAAGCGCAGAATCGAGCGGAACTCGTCGCGGACGGCGGCATGCTCCCAGTTGAAGTCCGGCTGCTCGGGCGCGAACAGGTGCAGGAACCACTCCCCGTCCTCCGCCCGCGTCCACGCCGGCCCACCGAAGACGGACTCCCAGTCATTCGGGGGGAGTTCGCCGTTCTCGCCCTTGCCCGGCAGGAAGTGATACCGGGACCGCAACGCCGAGCCGGGGCCCTCGCGCAGTGCCCGCTTGAACCACTCGTGCTGGTCGGAGGAGTGGTTGGGGACCAGGTCCACGATGACACGCAGGCCGAGCCGGTGAGCGTCACGGATCAGGCCGTCCGCGTCATGCAGCGTCCCGAACATCGGGTCGATCGCTCGGTAGTCGGCGACGTCGTAGCCCGCGTCCGCCTGCGGCGAGGCGTAGAACGGGCTCAGCCATACGGCGTCCACCCCGAGGTCCCTCAGGTACGGCAGGCGCTCCCGTATGCCGGGGATGTCGCCCATGCCATCGCCGTTGCCGTCGGCGAAGCTGCGTGGATACACCTGGTAGATAACGGCGTCCCGCCACCAACCGGTGTCGGTGGGCTCGGCTTCTGTCAGGGCCTGGTCGAGGTCCAGGTGCTGGGTCATGACGTCCTTGGTTCGCGGGTGCGTGGGGGTGCGGTTCGTGAACGGCCTGCGGGCCGTGGCCGGCAAAATCAGCCCGTCCGGCGTTTGAGGACCTGGGGGCACTCTCCCCCAGCCTTCGGCCGGTGGGGGCACTCCCCCAGCCTTCGGCCGGGGGGACCCCCCCAGCCGCCAGGTTGGGGGAGGACCCCCACCCAAACGAAGGTTTGGGGGAGAGCCCGGTTTCGGGAAGGGGCGGGGTGGGGGAACCCCCGGCGTCAGGACTTCGCCGCGCCGGCGGTGAGACCGGTGACCAAGTGCTTCTGGACGACGTAGAAGACAAGACTGACCGGGATAGCGATGAGCACAGCCGTCGCCGCCATGTAGTTCCACTGCGAGTCGTGCTCGCTGATGAAGCTGCTCAGGCCCACCGCAAGCGTGTACTTCTGGTCGTCGAGCATGAAGGTGTTGGCGAAGGCGACCTCGCCCCACGCTGTGAGGCAGGTGTAGAAGGCCGCAACGGCCAGGCCGGGGCGGGCCAGGGGGAGGATGAGGCGCCAGAAGGTGCCGAGGGGGCTGAGGCCGTCGACGCGGCCGGCTTCGTCGATCTCGAAGGGGATGGTGTCGAAGTACCCCTTGAGCAGCCAGGCGCAGTACGGCACGGCGGTGGTGCAGTAGACCAGGACGAGGCCGCCGTAGGTGTCGATCAGGCCGAGATCGCCGAGGATCGTGTACATCGGGACGATCAGCACCGCGATCGGGAACATCTGGGTGACCAGCAGGACCCACATGAACTTCCGGTAGCCGGGGAAGCGCATCCGGGACACCGCGTAGCCGGTGGTCGCGGCGATGCCGACGCCGATCACGCTGGTGGCGAAGGCCACGAGGCAGGTGTTGCCGAACCAGGTGAAGAAGCTGGTGTGCTGCAGGACGAACGAGTAGTTGTCGAAGCCCCACTTGCCGAGGATCCGGCCTGGGTGCAGGTAGTCGTCCTTGTCCGGGCCGAGCGACAGGAAGATCAGCCAGGCGATCGGGAAGACCGCGACGAGGCTGGCGGTGATCAGCGCGCCGTGCGTCAGGGCCGTGGCCGTACGGCTGCGCTCTCCGCGGCGCCGCACCCGGCCCGGTCGGCCGGATCGCCCGGAACCGGCGGCGGGGGCGGGCTCGGCGGCGCCGGGGGCGGTGATCTCGGTGGTGGTGCTCATGGTGGTGGTCCCTTCCTTTTCAGCCGGCGAGCTGCTCATTGCGGGCCAGCCAGCGTCGGTAGAAGGAGGTGAAGACGATCAGGATGGCCAGCAGCAGAACGCCGTACGCGGCGGACTGGGCGAAGTCGCGTGGCTGCTGTCCGAAGCCGAGGTAGTAGGCCCAGGTCACCAGGATCTGCACGTCGGGCGCGTTGGAGCCGAACAGCAGGTAGATGATGGCGAACTGGTTGAAGGTCCAGATGACGCCGAGCAGGACCACGGTGCTGCTGACCGAGCGCAGTCCGGGCAGCGTGACGTTGCGGAAGCGCTGCCAGGCGTTGGCGCCGTCCATCTCGGCGGCTTCGTACAGCTCGCCCGGGATGGATTGGAGGCCGCCGAGCAGCGAGACGATCATGAAGGGGACACCGCACCAGGTGTTGACCATGATCGCGGCCGTGCGCTGAAAGGTGGTGTCCTCCAGCCATTGCGGCTGTGGCAGATGGAGACCGCCGAGTACGGAGTTGATCACCCCGGAGTCGCTGAGCATGATCCGCCAGGAGAAAACGGTGACGAAGGTCGGCACCGCCCAGGGCAGAATCAGCATCATCCGGTAGAAGGTGCGGCCTCGCAGCTTCTCGTTGAGCAGCAGGGCGAGGGCCAGGCCCAGGGTGTAGTGCAGGACCACGCAGGCGAAGGTCCAGAAGATGGTCCAGATGAAGTGCGACCAGAAGCGGTCCCAGGAGGTGGGGCCCCACAGGATGTCGGCGTAGTTGCCGAAGCCGATGAAGTGGTAGGTGGCGTCGATGTGGTTGACGCCGATGGTGCGTGACGAGTTGAGGCTGTTGGCGTCGGTGAGCGTCAGGTAGAGGCCCTGGATGAGTGGGTACCCGACCAGCACGCCGAGCACGACGACCACCGGGGCGATCATCACGTACGCGTACCAGTGCTTCTGGTAGGAGCGCCTGAGACGCTCGAACGGGCCGTTACGCGGCCCCTGGGCACCGCGGCTCTTTGCAGCCGCGCCGCCCTCGACGGCGACTGTCATCGTGGGACACCTTCTCGGATTCGACAACGGGCCGGCCGCCGGTCCTCCCGGTGGGGGCGGGACCGGCGGCCGCTCACATCACTTGCTGTAGTCGGGGAGGAGCTTGGCCATGGCCGTGTCGGCGTTGCTGAGGCCGCTGTCCAGGCTCTCCTTGCCGCCGGCGACCTTGGTCAGCTCGGTGCCGAGGGGGCCCCACAGCGAGCTGTACTCGGGCAGCGCGGGACGCGGTTGGGCGGAGGGCAGCACCGACTGGAAGCCGGCGACACCCGGGTCGGCGGTGACCGCGGCGGTGTAGGCGTCCGAGCGGGTCGGCAGGGTGGCGTTCTTCAGCGCGATCTGCGTCTGGGTCTTCGCTGAGGTCATCCATGTGACGAACTTGATCGAGGCCTGCTGATGGGCGCTGTCCGAGCCCGCGTAGACCGCGAGGTTGTGACCACCGGTGGGGGCGCCGGCCGAGCCGGAGGAGCCGGCCGGGAGGACGGCGATGCCGAGGTTGCTCTTGTCCGAGAAGGCCGAGCCCTTGTAGAAGTTGGTGATCTCCCACGGGCCCTGGATGATCGAGGCGACCTTGCCGTTGACGAAGGCGTCCTCAATGTGGGCGTAAGCGTCGGCGGTGATGTCGGCCTTGTGCAGGCCGGTGCCGGAGAACATGCTCTGCCAGGTCGCGAGACCCTTCTTGGCGGCGGCACCGTTGATGGTGATCTTCTTGCTGGCGGTGTCCACCATGTCGACACCCTCGCCGTACAGGAACGGCTGCGCGTAGTAGGCGGCGGTGTTCAGCCAGAAGCCGTCGACCTTGGCCTTCTGGTTGACGAGCTTGGCGTCGGCCTTCAGCTCGTCCCAGGTCTTGGGGGCGGCGGTGATGCCGGCCTTCTTGAAGAGGGCCTTGTTGTAGACCAGGGCGAGGGTGTCGGTGACCAGCGGCACACCGTACGTCTTGCCGTCGTACTGGGCCTGCGTGACGAGGCTGGCCTGGAACTTGCTCTTGTCGGCGAGCGCGGCGGTGCCGTCCAGGGCCAGGAAGTAGCCCTTCTTGGCGAAGGCGGGGGTCCAGCCCACCTCGGAGCGCAGCACGTCGGGGGCGCCCTTGCTGCCTGCGGCGGTGTCGAACTTGTTCTGCGCCGAGTCGAAGGGGACGTTGACGTACTTGACCTTGATGGACGGGTTCGCCTTGTTGAACTCGTTGACCAAGGCCTTGTACGTCGGGGCCTCGTTGGTGGAGTTCGACGTGTCCCACCAGGTGATGGTGACGGGGCCGCTTGCCTTGTCACCGCTGCCACTGCCGCCGCACGCCGTCGCCGCGAGGGCGACGGACGCCACCAGCGCTGTGGCCGCTATGCCACGCCGCATGAGGTTCTCCTTGAGGTGAAAGCCCGTGATGGTCAGGGATGCGATGACGCCTCCCCCCTGCCGACTGCACCTTTGCGGCCGTCGGGCTGTCGGTGAAAGTAACAGGGATGTAAGGCCGATGAAAGACCTTGCTGCAAAGACTTGCAAGATCTTCTGATCGTTACATCCGCGTGTCCTCACGGTTGCCGTCGGAAGACTTGACGTGGCACGCTCCCCCTGCTGCAAGCTATTGCGTATCCTTCCGCAAATTCCTGAAACGCATTGCTTCACTCGCTCACGGACTGCTTCCGCCAGGCCCGACTCACGAGGGACCCCTATGACCCAGGAGCTCGCCCCCGACGTCCACGACCGCTCGGCCGGCCGACCCGGCGAGGGCACCGGCGGCGCCGGGTGGTGGCGGAGCGCTGTCATCTACCAGGTGTACGTGCGCTCCTTCGCCGATGGCAACGGCGACGGCATCGGCGATCTGCCGGGTGCCCGGGCCCGGTTGCCGTATCTGAAGGGTCTCGGCGTCGACGCCGTCTGGCTGACCCCCTTCTACGCCTCCCCGCAAGCCGACGGCGGCTACGACGTGGCCGACTACCGCGCCGTCGACCCGATGTTCGGCACCCTGACAGACGCCGACGACCTGGTGCGCGACGCCCACGCGCTGGGCCTGCGGGTGATCGTGGACCTGGTCCCCAACCACTGCTCCGACCAGCACGAATGGTTCAAGCAGGCACTGCGCGAGGGCCCCGGCTCCCCGCTGCGCGAGCGCTTCCACTTCCGCCCCGGCAAGGGCGCGCACGGCGAACTCCCGCCCAACGACTGGAACTCGCTCTTCGGCGGCCCCGCCTGGACCCGTGTGACCGACCCGGACGGCGCGCAGGAGGAGTGGTACCTGCACCTCTTCGCCCCCGAGCAGCCCGACTTCAACTGGGAGCACCCCGCCGTCCGCGACGAGTTCCGCTCCATCCTGCGCTTCTGGCTCGACCTCGGCATCGACGGCTTCCGCGTCGACGTCGCCCACGGCCTGGTCAAGGCTGCCGGCCTGCCCGACATCGGCCGCAACGAGGAGATGGGCCTGCTCAACACCCAGGAGTTGCCGTTCTTCGACCAGGACGGCGTCCACGAGATCTACCGCGACTGGCGGCGGATCCTCGACGAGTACCCCGGCGTGGGGGTCCCCCCGGCCGGAGGCTGGGGGAGGATCGCCGTCGCCGAGGCCTGGACGCCCACCCTGGAGCGCAGCGCCCGCTACCTGCGCCCCGACGAGCTGCACCAGGCCTTCAACTTCGAGTACGTCATGGCCGGCTGGGACGCCGCCGGGCTGCGCGCCGTCATCGACGAGACCCTCAGGGCCATGGCCCCGGTCGGCGCCCCCGCCACCTGGGTGTTGTCCAACCACGACGTCGTACGCCACCCGACCCGCTACGGCGGCGGCGAACGCGGCCTGCGCCGGGCCCGGGCGGCGGCGCTGCTGATGCTGGCGCTGCCTGGCTCCACGTACCTCTACCAGGGCGAGGAACTCGGACTGCCCGAGGTCACCGACCTGCCGGACGAGGTGCGCCAGGACCCGTCCTTCTTCCGCGACAACGGCCAGGAGGGCCTGCGCGACGGCTGCAGGGTGCCGCTGCCGTGGTCCGGGGACCGGCCTCCCTACGGCTTCGGCCCGGGCGACAGCTGGCTGCCGCAGCCGCCGGAGTGGAAGGATCTCTCGGTCGAGGTGGAGACGGGCAACCCAGCGTCCACGCTGGAGCTGTACCGGGCCGCGCTGCGGCTGCGCCGGGAGCTGCCGGGGCTCGGCGACGGCTCGCTGAGCTGGCTGGACAGCCCGGAGGGCGTCCTGTCCTTCGCCCGGCCGGGCTTCGTCTGTACGGTCAACCTGCTCGGCCACGCGGTCGAACTGCCGGTGCCGGGGCGGCCGGTGCTCGCCTCGGAGCCGGTGGCCGTCGAGGGTGAAATGGTCCGTGTTCCAGCGGATTCCTGTGTCTGGTGGGCGGTCTGAGATGCGACCGGTAAGGTCCAGTCCTGTGACCGCCAGGCTTGCCGACATCGCAGCACAGGCGGGGGTCAGCGAGGCGACGGTCAGCCGTGTGCTCAACGGCAAGCCCGGAGTGTCCGCCGCCACCCGTCAGTCCGTGCTGACCTCGCTCGACCTGCTCGGCTACGAACGGCCGGTGCGGCTGCGGCAGCGCAGCGAAGGTCTGGTCGGCCTGATCACGCCCGAGCTGGAAAACCCGATCTTCCCCGCATTCGCGCAGGTGATCGGGCAGGCCCTGACCCGGCAGGGCTACACGCCGGTGCTCGCAACCCAGACCCCGGGCGGCTCGACCGAGGACGAACTCGTCGAGATGCTCGTCGAGCGCGGCGTCGCCGGCATCATCTTTGTCTCCGGTCTGCACGCCGACTCCACCGCCGACATGGAGCGCTACGAGCGGCTGCACGGCCAGGGCGTGCCCTTCGCCCTCATCAACGGCTTCACCGACAAGGTCAAGGCCCCCTTCATCTCCCCCGACGACCGGGGCGCGATGCGGCTCGCCGTCACCCATCTGGCGGCACTCGGCCACGAGCGGATCGGGCTCGCGGTCGGCCCGAAGCGCTACGTCCCGGTGCTGCGCAAGATCCAGGGCTTCGTACGCTCCATGGAGGACGTCCTCGGCCTGCCGCCCGCAGAGGCCGAACAGCTCATCCAGCACTCGCTCTTCACCCTCGAGGGCGGCCAGGCCGCCGCCTCGGCCCTGCTGGACGCGGGCTGCACGGCGATAGTCACCGCCTCCGACATGATGGCCCTCGGCGCGATCCGGGCAGCACGGCAGCACGGCCTCACCGTACCGGGTGATGTTTCGGTCGTCGGCTTCGACGACTCACCGCTCATCGCCTTCACCGATCCGCCGCTCACCACCATCCGCCAGCCGGTCACCGCGATGGGCCAAGCGGCCGTCCGGGCCCTGCTGGAGGAGATCGGCGGCACCCCGGCCCCGCACAGCGAGTTCGTCTTCCTGCCCGAGCTGGTGGTTCGCGGCTCCACCGCTTCCGGGCCCGGCGGGCAGTCCGCGCAGGCCATGGCGCTGCCCGTCCAGCAGGTATCCGCCAGACATACAAGGGATGCACAGAATCCTACCGGGGGTTGATCGAGGCCCCGCGGGTGCATGGCAGACTATCGCCCCATGGGGGAAACGACGACGAAGATCGTAAGAGACCGGACACCTCTGCGCCAGTCCGAGTACGAGGGCCGTACGGAGGGCACCCGCACTCTCATGCAACGCTTCAGGGCACCCCGGCGACCCCGTCTCTGGTTCGAGATGCTGCTGATCGCGGTCAGCTACCGGCTCTACTCGCTGGTACGCAACGCCGTGCCCGAGCAGAAGGAAGACGCGCTGCACCACGCCGACCAGGTCTGGAACTTCGAACGCTCCCTCAATCTGGCCATCGAGCACGGCATCAACCACGCCGCGAACTCGGTGCCCTGGCTGATCATCGGAATGAACTACTACTACGCCACCCTGCACTTCATCGTCACCCTGAGCGTCCTGGTCTGGCTCTTCCGCAAGCACCCCGGGCGTTACGCCTCCACGCGGCTCGTCCTCTTCGTCACCACCGGCATCGCCCTGGTCGGCTACTACTGCTTCCCGCTCGCCCCGCCCCGGCTCATGGACGGCGGCTTCGTCGACACGGTCAAGGTCCACCACACCTGGGGCTCCATGGCCTCCGGCGACCTGGCCCATGTCTCCAACCAGTACGCCGCCATGCCCTCCATGCACATCGGCTGGTCCCTGTGGTGCGGCATCACCATCGCGATGCTCGCCGGTACCCTCTGGGTCAAGGTGCTCGGCCTGCTCTACCCGGTCGTCACCCTGCTCGTCATCGTCTCCACCGCCAACCACTTCTGGCTGGACGCCTTCGGCGGCGCCCTCTGCCTGAGCGTCGGCTTCGCCGTCTCCTGGGCGGTGTACGGCGGCTTCGCCTACCGCCTCCCGAGCCGCGTGCCGGTACCGGCCGGGGGCTGAGGGTCTTCCTTATCACGCTCCGTAGAAGCGGGCCTCCACGACGCCCCGGGCGCGCCGGGTGACCCGGCGGTAGTCGTCGAGCATCTCGCCGACGCGGCCGGGCCCATAGCCCAGGTAGCGCCCGACCGCCGCGAGCTCACGCCCGTCGGAGGGGAAGGTGTCGCCGGGCCGGCCCCGGACCAGCATCACGGCGTTGCGGACCCGGGTGGCCAGCACCCAGGCGGTGTCGAGGACCTCGGCGTCCTCGGCGTCCAGCAGCCCGGCCGCCCGGGCGGCGGCGAGCGCGGCCCGCGTACGGGTCGTGCGCAGGCCCGGCTCGCGGTCGGCGTGCTGCAACTGGACCAACTGCACCGTCCACTCGACGTCGCTCAGGCCGCCCCGCCCGAGCTTGGCGTGGGTCGTCGGGTCGGCGCCGCGCGGCAGGCGCTCCGCCTCCATGCGGGCCTTGAGGCGCCGGATGTCGCGCACCTCCTCCTCGGTGAGCCCGCCGCTGGGATACCGCAGCGGCTGGATCAGCTTCAGGAAGCGCGCCGCCAACTCCTCGTCCCCGGCCACCGGCTCGGCGCGGAGCAGCGCGTGCCGTTCCCAGACCAGTGACCAGCGCCGGTAGTACGCCTCGTACGAGGCCAGCGTCCGCACCAGCGGGCCGCTCTTACCCTCGGGGCGCAGGTCGGCGTCCACCAGAAGCGGCGGGTCGGCGGTCGGGATCTGCAGCAGCCGCCGCAGCTCGTTGACGACCTTCAGGGCGGCCCGCGAAGCCTTGGCCTCGTCCACCCCCTTGTACGGGTCGTGCACGAAGAGCACGTCCGCATCCGAGCCGTAGCCCAGCTCGTGACCGCCGAAGCGGCCCATCCCGATGACGGCGATCCGGGTGGGCAGTGGCTCGCCGGTCTCCGCCTCGACCGCGTTGACGGCCGCCTGCAGGGCGCCGGTGATGGCGGCGGCATTGATGTCGGTCAGGGCGGCGCCCATCGCGTCGGCGTCGGTGTAGTCGCGGTGGACGCCGATCAGGTCGGCGGCCGCCGTACGGAACAGCTCCCGCCGCCGCACCCCGCGTACCGCCGCGACCGCCTGCTCGGGAGTGACGGCCCGGTGGACGGCGGCCAGCACCTCCTGGTCGAGGGCGGTGCGGCCGCGCGGGCGCAGGCCCTCGTCGTCGGCGAGCAGGGCGACCGCCTCGGGGGCGCGCATCAGCAGGTCGGGGGCGAGCCGGCCGGAGGACAGGACCCGGGCAAGGTTCTCCGCCGCGGCGCCCTCGTCCCGCAGCAGCCGCAGGTACCAGGGCGTACGCCCCAGCGCGTCCGACACCCTGCGGAAGCCGAGCAGCCCGGCGTCCGGGTCGGCGGAGTCGGCGAACCACCCCAGCAGGACCGGCAGCAGGGTGCGCTGGATGGCCGCCTTGCGGCTCACGCCGGAGGCCAGCGCCTCCAGGTGCCGCAGGGCGGCGGCGGGGTCGGCGTAACCCAGGGCCTCCAGCCGATGCTTGGCCGCGGCCGCCGAGAGCCCCGCCTCGCCGGGCGCGAGTTGGGCGACGGCGTCCAGCAGCGGCCGGTAGAAGAGCTTCTCGTGCAGCCGCCGCACCTCGACGGCGTGCCGCCGCCACTCCCTCCGCAGCTCGGTGACCGGGTCACCCCGGAAGCCCAGCGAGCGGCCGAGCCGCCGCAGGTCGGCGGGGTCATCGGGCACGAGGTGCGTACGGCGCAGCCTGTGCAGCTGGATGTGGTGCTCCATGGACCGAAGGAAGCGGTACGCCGCGTCCAGCGAGGCCGCGTCCGCCCGGCCGACGTAGCCGCCCTCCGCGAGCCGGCCCAGCGCGGTCAGCGTGGTGCCGCTGCGCAGCGAGGTGTCGGTCCTGCCGTGCACCAACTGCAACAGCTGCACCGCGAACTCGACGTCGCGCAGCCCGCCGGGGCCGAGCTTCAATTCGCGCTCGACACGCGCGGGCGGGATGTTGTCGACCACCCGGCGCCGCATCTGCTGCACGTCCTGGACGAAGTGCTCGCGCTCGGCGGCCTGCCAGACCATCGGCGCCAGCGCCTCCACGTACTCGTTGCCCAGCGCCGCGTCACCGGCCACCGGCCGGGCCTTGAGGAGTGCCTGGAACTCCCAGGTCTTCGCCCACCGCCGGTAGTAGGCGATGTGGCTGCTGAGCGTCCGTACCAGCGGGCCGTTCTTGCCCTCGGGCCGCAGATTGGCGTCGACCTGCCAGATGCTGCCCTCGGCGGTGGTGTCCGAGCAGATCCGCATCATCCGCGAGGCGAGCCGGGTCGCGGCCTGCAGGGCGGCGCTCTCCGAAACGCAGCCCGCGGGATCCGCGGGCTCGGCGACGAAGATGACGTCCACGTCCGAGATGTAGTTGAGCTCGTGGCCGCCGCACTTGCCCATGCCGATCACGGCCAGCCGGCACGCCGCCGCGTCGTGCGGCGCCTCCGAGGCCGCTATGGCCAGCGCCGTCCGCAGCGTCGCCGTGGCCAGGTCGGCCAGCTCCGCCGCCGTCCACACCAGGTCGCTGGTCCCGCACACATCCCGTGCCGCGATGCCCAGCATGCAGCGCCGGTAGGCGGCCCGCAGCGCGTCCGGATCGGCCGCGTCCCCGAGCACCCGTTCGAAGTCCTCGACCCCCGGATGCAGGTCCGCCGACTCGTACGTCACCAGGGCGTGCCAGTCGCGGGGGTGTCGCGCCAGGTGGTCGGCGAGGGCCGCCGACGCGCCCAGCACCCCGAGCAACCGGTCGCGCAGCGGCTTGGCGGAGGTGAGGGTGTCCAGGAAGGTCCGCCGCTCGCCCGGGTCCAGGGCCTCCACCAGCCGTACGAGGCCGAGCAGCGCCTCGTCGGGGTCGGCGGTCGCGCCCAGGGCGTCGAGGAGCACCGAATCGCTCCGTACGGACGAAAGCTCCGGGGTGTTCAGCAGCCGTTCCGCCGTCGCCGCGTCCGTGAAGCCGTGTCGCAGCAGCCGTCCGAACCTGCTGTCCCGTCGCCCTTCCGGCACGCCGACCCCACCGCCTCTCTGCCTCCGAGCTGGGCCGATCGTCCCTGACTCGCCCGTGCAGAGCCTAACCGCTGCTGCCCGGCCGAGGTCAGCCCACAGCACGCAGCCGGTGGCACACAGTCCCCAGTACGCACCTGAGCGTTCCCCAGAGCTTTACCTCTCCGGGCTTCCGGCCCTCACAGCCTGCTCCTAGCCTTGACCCTGCGCGTTTCCGTTCCCCCCACACTCAACGGAGGTCAGCCGTGACCGGCCGACAACGCACCTTCACCGCTCTCTCCACCGCCCTCCTGCTCGTCGGCCTGGCGATCGGCCTGTGGGCCGGTCTCAGCGGCACTCGGATGGAGCCCTCGGCGAGCAGCGTGCCCACCCCCGACCACACGGTCGTGGTGGTCTTCGAGAACCATGCGTACAGCCAGGTCATCGGCAGCTCCAGCGCCCCCTACATCAACTCGCTCAAGACCGGCGGCGCCAACCTCACCGCCTCCTACGCCGAGACCCACCCCAGTCAGCCCAACTACTTCGCGCTCTTCTCCGGCGCGACCCAGGGCATCACCGACGACAGCTGCTACACGCCCGGCTTCAGCTCCGCCCCCAATCTCGCCTCCGAGCTGATAGCCGCCGGCAAGACCTGGGGCAGCTACAACGAGTCGCTGCCGAGCGCCGGTTCGACCACCTGCAGCAGCGGGAACTATGCGCAGAAGCACAACCCCTGGTTCGGCTTCAGCAATGTGCCGACCTCCAGCGCCCACACCTTCGCGCAGTTCCCCACGGACTACACGACGCTGCCCAAGGTCTCCTTCGTCGTGCCGAACCTCTGCAGCGACATGCACGACTGCTCGGTCGCGACCGGTGACACCTGGCTGAAGAACAACCTGGGCGCCTACGCGACCTGGGCCAAGGCCCACAACAGCCTCCTCGTCGTGACCTTCGACGAGGACAACCGGCTGTCCGGCAACAAGATCCCGACCGTCTTCTACGGGCAGCAGGTCACAGCGGGCTCGTCGTCCTCGACGACGTACAACCACTACAGCCTGCTGCGGACCCTGGAGGACATGGCCGGCCTCTCCGCGCACGCCGGCAACGCCGCCTCCGCCTCCGACATCACCGGCATCTGGTCCTGAGGTGTATGTCGCGGACAGCCGCGGCACCCCCGAGGCCGAGGCCCGGAGCGCAACGCGCCCCGGGCCTCGGTCCCGTGCCGCCGCCATAGCCCCGACCGTCCTCGCCCTGGGCACGGTCAGCCTCATCACCGACGTCTCCTCGGAGATGGTCACCGCCGTCCTGCCGCTCTATCTCGTCACCGGCCTCGGCCTGACCCCGCTCGGCTTCGGCCTCCTCGACGGCGTCTACAACGGTTTCAGCGCCCTCGTCCGGCTCGTCGGCGGCCACCTCGCCGACCGGGGCAGCGGACGGCACAAGACGGTGGCCGCCGTCGGATACGGCCTCTCGGCCGTCTGCAAGCCCGCGCTCCTGGCGGTCCACAGCCTTCCGCTGATCGGCGCCGTCCTCGCCGCCGACCGCACCGGCAAGGGCCTGCGGACCGCCCCGCGCGACGCCCTGATCTCGCTGTCGACGGCTCCCGAGGCCCGTGGCCGCGCCTTCGGCGTCCACCGCGCCATGGACACCACGGGCGCGCTGCTCGGCCCCCTCGCCGCCTTCCTGATCCTGCGGCAGGCGGCGGAGGGCTACGACGCCGTGTTCACCGTCAGCTTCTGCGTGGCGGCGGTCGGGGTTCTGGTGCTGCTGCTGTTCGTGCCGGGCCGGGGGCTCGCGCCTGCGGCCCCTCCCCGAGACGGAGGGGCCGCTCCGGTGCCGTCGCTGCGGGCCGCCCTCGCGTTGCTGAGCCGCCGCGACGTGCGACGGCTGACCACGTGCGCGCTGCTGCTCGGACTGGCCACGGTGAGCGACGCCTTCATCTATCTGCTGCTCCAGCACCGGCTGGGCGTCCCGGACCGATGGTTCGCGCTGCTCCCGCTCGGCACGGCGGCCACATTCCTGGCGCTCGCGGTGCCGCTGGGCCGGCTGGCCGACCGGCTGGGGCGGTGGCGGGTGTTCCTGGGCGGGCACCTCGCGCTGCTCGCCGCGTACGGGCTGCTGCTCGCGCACGGGCCCGTGTACGCCGTCCTCGTTCTGCACGGTGCCTTCTACGCGGCCACGGACGGCGTCCTCATGGCCGCCGCTTCCGGGGCGGTGCCTGCCGAACTGCGGGCGAGCGGGCTGGCCATCGTCCAGACCGGCCAGGCGGCGGCCCGCTTCGCCGCATCGATCGCCTTCGGCGCCGCCTGGACGGCCTGGGGCGACCGTACGGCGCTGATCACGGCCGCCGTGGCACTGGCGGTCTGCGCGGCGACCGCCGCAGGGCTGCGACCGGAGGCCACCGCATGACGACCCGTAACCGCGTGCTCATCCTGCTCACGGCCCTCGCCGTGTTGGCGGCCGTCGCCACGGCCTCCGTGCTGCACGCCGCCGACCGGGCGGCGCGCAAGGACCGCCCGCAGGCCGGCGGCCCGGCCGTGGCAGCCGGGACGGTGGCCCTGACGCCCGCCTCCGGTGAACGGAAGCTCGCCTTCCGCAACATGGCCTGGGGCCCGCACCGCGACGAGCTCGCGACCGTCCCCGCCACCACTCCCGGCGGCAAGCGCACCGCCTCCGGCGTGAAGTGCCTGCGCTTCTACGCGGCCGGCGGCACCGGCATCTGCCTCCAGGCAGTGCGCGGAGCCGTCCAGGACACGTACCGGGCCGTCGTGCTCGACGCGGGCCTGCACGAGCTGCGCCACTACGCCCTCGCCGGGATCCCGACCCGGGCCCGGGTCTCCCCGGACGGGCGCATGGTGGCCTGGACCGTCTTCGTCAGCGGCGATTCGTACGCGGGCACGAACTTCTCCACCCGCACCTCCATCCTCGACACCCGCACCTGGCGCCTCCAGCCCAACCTCGAAAGCTTCCACATCCTCAAGCAGGGCCGCACCCACCACGCATCCGACACCAACTTCTGGGGCGTCACCTTCGCCGACGACACCCACTTCTACGCGACCCTCGCCACCGGCGGCAGCACCCACCTCGTACGCGGCGACACCGTCACCCACACGGTGCGCACCCTCCGTACAAACGTCGAATGCCCCTCCCTCTCCCCCGCCGGCGACCGCCTCGTCTTCAAAAAGCGCGTCCAGGGCCGCTCCCCGGACGCGCCCTGGCGGCTCTACGTACTCGACCTGCGCACGATGCGCGAAACCCCGCTCGCCGAGACCCGCAGCGTCGACGACCAGGTCGTCTGGCAGGCCGACGGCCGCACCGTCGTCTACGCCCTCCCCGGCGACTACGGCGCCGACCTGTGGACCGTGCCCGCCGACGGCACGGGCCACGCCCGGCGGCTCATGACCGCCGCTCTGGCCCCCGCGTACGTAGGCTGAAAGGGACAGCGGAAACGGAACCGAAGGCAGGTGTGCGACATGCCCGAACTGGACCCCCTGGACCTGCTCGACGAATCCGAGATCCAGGAAGCCCTCAAGGACCTCCCGCAGTGGCGGCAGGAGGGAGTCACCCTCCGCCGTGATGTCGAGGCCCGGGACTTCCCGTCAGCCATTCGCATCCTGAACGACGTCGCGATCGAGGCCGAGAAGCTCAACCACCACCCCGACGTCGACGTGCGCTACAACAAGCTGCACTTCACGCTCACCACGCACGACGCAGGCGGCATCACCGCTCTCGACACGGAGCTGGCCCGCCGGCTGGAGACCGTCATCGGCTCCCACACCCGCGTCCACGCCTGACTAGACCGGTCGCGTCGACAAGGCGACGTCCGTCGCCTTGATCAGCGCCACGACACTCGCCCCCTCCCCGATCCCGAGATCCGCCACGGCATCCCGGGTGATCGCCGCGGTCAGCTCGACCCCCGAATCCGCCACCGCGATCCGCACCGTCGCCATGGCCTCGCCCGCCGCGACCCCCACCACCGTCCCGGCGAGCCGATTACGGATGCTCAGCCCCTCCACCGGCCCCGTCGCCACCGCCACCTCGGTCGCCTTCACCAGCCCCGTCACCGCCCCACCCGGCACAATCCCCAGCTCCCTCACGGCCTCCTTCGTCACCACGGCCGTCAACTCCCCCCGCCCCAGGGCGACCTTGACCACCGCCATCACCTCGCCGGGCTCGACGGACAGGACGGTGCCGGCGATCTGGTTGCGAATACTCAGGCCCATGGGCACACCGTAAACACGCGACAGCCGGACAGGCGCGCTCAACGCGCCCGTCCGCCGTGGTGCCAATGGTGCTCGAGATGCGTGTGGGACGAGACGATGCAGAATGGCACAGGGGGATGCCGATCAGGGAAGGTTGCGAGAAATGGGAAGCCGAATCGCACGCGCTCTTGCCACCGGTACCGCCGCAGCAGTGCTGGCCGGCGGAGCAGTCATGGCCTCGACGGTTACCGCCTTCGCGGCGCCGACGGCAGGCACCAGCGTGGCCGCTACGAGCCCTCACGGCACCAGCATGAAGAAGTGCCACACCGTCAAGGGCTACTACAAGAAAGTCCGCAAGAACGGCAAGACCATGAAGGTCTGGGTCAAGCCGCACAAGGTCTGCACCAAGAAATAACCCGACAGATCTCGGGCGCCGGGGCAGCAATGCCCCGGCGCCCGTTTCATGAGTTGTTCGACTCGCCGGACAGCCACGCTCAACGCACCCGTCCGGCGATCACCGGGTCTTGACTTCTACAGAACGGGGAGGTTCTTCCGCAGCTCGAAGGCGGTGACCTCGGAGCGGTACTCCTCCCACTCCTGCTTCTTGTTGCGGAGGAAGAAGTCGAAGACGTGCTCGCCGAGCGTCTCCGCGACCAGCTCGCTACGCTCCATCAAAGTGATGGCCTCGCCGAGGTTCTGCGGCAGCGGCTCGATGCCGAGCGCGCGGCGCTCCGCGTCGGTGAGCGCCCAGACGTCGTCGTCGGCGCCCGGGGGGAGCTCGTAGCCCTCCTCGATGCCCTTGAGGCCGGCGGCGACCAGGACGGCGTAGGCCAGGTAGGGGTTGGCGCCGGTGTCGATGGAGCGGACCTCGACGCGGGTGGAGCCGGTCTTACCGGGCTTGTACATGGGGACGCGGACGAGGGCGGAGCGGTTGTTGTGGCCCCAGCAGATGTAGGAGGGGGCCTCGCCGCCGGCGCCGGCGGTGCGCTGGGAGCCGCCCCAGATGCGCTTGTACGAGTTGACCCACTGGTTGGTGACGGCCGAGATCTCGCCGGCGTGCTTGAGCAGGCCCGCGATGAAGGAACGGCCGACCTTGCTGAGCTGGAACTCCGAGCCGGACTCGTAGAAGGCGTTGCGGTCGCCCTCGAAGAGCGAGAGGTGCGTGTGCATGCCGGAGCCGGGGTGATCGCTGAACGGCTTGGGCATGAAGGTGGCCTCCACGCCCTGCTCCAGCGCGACCTGCTTCATGACCAGGCGGAAGGTCATGATGTTGTCGGCGGTGGACAGCGCGTCCGCGTACCGCAGGTCGATCTCCTGCTGGCCGGGGGCGCCCTCGTGGTGGGAGAACTCCACCGAGATGCCCATCGACTCCAGCATGGTGATGGCCTGCCGGCGGAAGTCCTGCCCGATGTTGTGCGGGGTGTGGTCGAAGTAGCCGGAGGTGTCGGCGGGCGTGGGGCGCGTGCCGTCCGTCGGCTTGTCCTTGAGCAGGAAGAACTCGATCTCGGGGTGGGTGTAGAAGGTGAAGCCGAGGTCGGAGGTCTTCGCCAGCGCGCGCTTGAGCACATAGCGCGGGTCCGCGAAGGACGGGGAGCCGTCCGGCATGAGGATGTCGCAGAACATCCGCGCGGTGCCGGGGGCCTCGGCGCGCCAGGGCAGGATCTGGAAGGTGCTCGGATCCGGCTTCGCGATCATGTCCGACTCGTAGACGCGCGCGAAGCCCTCGATCGCCGACCCGTCGAAACCGATCCCCTCGTCGAACGCCTGCTCCAGCTCCGCGGGCGCCACGGCCACCGACTTCAGATAGCCGAGCACGTCGGTGAACCACAGCCGCACGAAGCGGATGTCCCGCTCCTCCAGCGTACGAAGAACGAACTCCTGCTGCTTGTCCATAGCTACATCCTTGCAGGTCATACGGCCTGTGCACCACAGCCAGGGCATTCGGCGGCATTCAGTGGGGCATGCCAGTATCGCCCCTTGTGGTTTCCTCCACATTACGCACCCACTCCGCCAGACGGGTCACCAGATGGCCAGAAGGTGCGCGGACGATCTCCAGGCGCTTCGACCTGAGGCGCGAGGCCGACGGCGACCCATGGTCACGGGCAGGATGTGGGCCGTTCCGGTGAATCGGGCCCGGTCCGGCGCAACGTGCGGTGCGTTCGTCGGGCTGCGGCTGTGAGCTGTCCCCATGGCCATGCACACCCGGCGAGCCACGCTCGCCCTCACCGGGGCAGCCGCACTGGCCGCCTGTACCCGCACCGCCCAGAACCGCAGCGACAACGCGGCGCCGGACCCCGGGGACTCCCCCGGCCGCTTCGTCAGCCCGAACGGGCCCGAGGTCGCGGCCGTGGAGCGCCTGCGGACGACGAACGGCACCGTCCGGGAGGTGCGGCTGACGGCGGTGGAGGGACCGGTGGAGCTCGGCGGCGGCCGGAGCGTACGGACCTGGACGTATGGGGGCGAGCTGCCCGGCACCGAGATCCGGCTGACTGCCGGCGACACTCTCGCCGCCAGCGTGGTCAACCATCTGCCCGACACGACCTCCGCCCACTGGCACGGCCTGGCCCTGCGCAACGACATGGACGGCGTGCCGGACCTGACCCAGGCGCCGATCGCGCCGGGCGGCGAGTTCGCGTACCGCTTCGCCGTGGACCGGCCGGGGACGTACTGGTTCCATCCGCACACCGGGGTACAGGTGGACCGGGGGCTGTACGCGCCGCTCATCGTGGAGGACCCGAGGGAGCCGCTGTCGTACGACAGGGAGTGGACGGTCGTGCTCGACGACTGGCTCGACGGGGTGGACGGCAGCACCCCGGACGCGGTCATGGCCGAGCTGATGGGCGGCCCGGCCACCCACCCGAGCAGGATGCTGGGGCAGAGGCCGCGAAGCGTCCTGCTCGGCCGTGGCGAGCCGGGGCATGTGGACTACCCGCTGTACCTGGTCAACGGCCGTACGGCGGACGACCCTTCGGTCTTCACGGCGAAGCCCGGCGACCGGATCCGGATCCGCTTCATCAACGCGGGCGGCGACACGGCCTTCCGGGTCGCGCTCGGCGGCCACCGCATGACGGTGACGCACACCGACGGCGAGCCCGTGCAGCCGGCCGAAACCGACGCGCTGCTGCTCGGCATGGGCGAGCGCTACGACGTCCTGGTCACCGCCGGCGACGGCGTCTTCCCGCTGACCGCCCTGGCCGAGGGCAAGGGCCCGACCGCGCTGGCCGTGCTGCGCACCTCGCCGATGGGCGCGGCACCGGCGGCCGGCACCCGCCCGGCGGAGCTGGACGGGGCGCTGGTCACGGCGGATCTGATGCGGGCGGCCGACAGCGTGCGGCCGGCGGACCGCGCCCCGGACCGTACGATCCGGCTGACGCTGACCGGCAGCATGCGGCAGCACGACTGGGCCTTCGACCGGCAGCCGTACGACCACCACCACAGCACCCCGCACGCGGTGCGGAAGGGCGAGCGGGTACGGCTCGAGTTCGCCAACCACACCGGGATGTGGCACCCGGTGCATCTGCACGGGCACACCTTCTCGCAGCCCGGCGGAGGGGCCCGGAAGGACACCGCGATCATCCTGCCCGGGCGGAAACTGACGGTGGACCTGGACGCCGACAATCCGGGGCTGTGGATGCTGCACTGCCACAACATCTACCACTCGGAGGGGGGCATGATGACGGTGCTGGGCTATGCGTCGGACTGACGATTACACTGGGCGTCGTGCCTCAACTTCGCCTCGCCCTGAATCAGATCGATTCCACCGTCGGCGACATCGCCGGGAACGCCGAGTCTATCGTGCGCTGGACCCGGCACGCCGCCGAGCAGGGGGCCCACCTGGTGGCCTTCCCCGAGATGGCGCTGACCGGCTATCCCGTCGAGGACCTCGCCCTGCGGTCATCCTTCGTCGAGGCCAGCCGCGCCGCCCTGGACGCGCTCGCCGCCCGTCTGGCGGCCGAGGGCTTCGGCGAGCTGCCGGTGGTCGTCGGCTACCTCGACCGCAGCGAGAAGGCCCAGCCCCGCTACGGCCAGCCGGCCGGTTCGCCGCGCAACGCGGGGGCCGTCCTGCACGGCGGGCGCGTGGTGCTGCGCTTCGCCAAGCACCACCTGCCCAACTACGGGGTCTTCGACGAGTTCCGCTACTTCGTGCCCGGCGACACCCTCCCGGTGGTGCGGGTCCGGGGTGTCGACGTCGCCCTGGCGATCTGCGAGGACCTCTGGCAGGACGGCGGACGCGTGCCGGCCACCCGTACCGCCGGGGCCGGGCTGCTGCTGTCCATCAACGCCTCTCCGTACGAGGTCGCCAAGGACGACACCCGCCTCGAGCTGGTGCGCAAGCGCGCCCAGGAGGCCGGCTGCAGCCTCGCGTACGTCGCCATGATGGGCGGTCAGGACGAGCTGGTCTTCGACGGTGACTCCATCGTCGTCTCCGAGGACGGCGAAGTCATCGCCCGCGCCCCGCAGTTCGAGGAGGGCTGCGTCCTTGTCGACCTCGACCTGCCGACTGCCGCTGCCGAGCCGCCGAGCGGTGTCGCCGAGGACGGCCTGGAGATCGAGCACGTCGTGCTGTCGGCCGAGTCTCTGCCGCCCTACGAGGTGGAAGTGCGCGGCGGTCACGCGCCCCGCCTCGCCGACGACGAGGAGGTCTACACCGCGCTGGTGGTGGGTCTGCGGGCCTACGTCGCCAAGAACGGCTTCCGGTCGGTGCTCATCGGGCTCTCGGGCGGAATCGATTCCGCGCTGGTCGCCGCCATCGCCTGCGACGCGGTCGGCGCAGCGAACGTGTACGGCGTGTCGATGCCCTCCCGATACTCCTCCGAGCATTCCAAGGGCGACGCCGCCGAGCTGGCCCGGCGCACCGGGCTCAACTTCCGGACCGTATCGATCGGGCCCATGTTCGACGCGTACATGGGCGCACTGCACCTGACCGGGCTGGCCGAGGAGAACCTGCAGTCCCGGCTGCGCGGCACGACCCTGATGGCCATCTCCAACCAGGAGGGCCACATCGTGCTCGCACCGGGCAACAAGAGCGAGCTGGCGGTGGGCTACTCGACGCTGTACGGCGACTCGGTGGGCGCGTACGGGCCGATCAAGGACGTCTACAAGACCTTGATCTTCCGCCTGGCGCGCTGGCGCAACGCCGCCGCGGAGGAGCGCGGCCAGACCCCGCCCATCCCCGAGAACTCCATCGCCAAGCCGCCCAGCGCCGAGCTCCGCCCCGGCCAGGTCGACACCGACTCCCTGCCCGACTACGACATCCTCGACCGCGTCCTCGCGCTCTACGTCGACCAGGACCAGGGCCGCGACGCCATCGTCGCCGCAGGCTTCGACGCCGAGCTCGTCGCCCGCACCCTGCGGATGGTGGACACCGCGGAGTACAAGCGGCGCCAATACCCTCCGGGCACCAAGATCTCCGCCAAGGGCTTCGGCAAGGACCGCCGCCTCCCCATCACCAACCGCTGGCGCGAGCACGCGTAGCGCTGCGCTTCGCTTTCACCGGTTCCACCGGGTTGTGGGAGAGCGTTCCGCTGGGGGTCCTCCCCCAGCCTGGCGGCTGGGTGGGGAGGACCCCCTCCCAGTGTGTGACGGGTCGGGTGATCGGCGTGTATCGAGTCGGCGTGAGGAAGCATGAATGTCGATCGAATCCGATCGCGCCGCAGCTTCCGGGAGCCGCCCGGTTCGCCTGAATCAGCCACCCGCGAAGTACGGATCTAGCGGGGGGAGGCCGGCCTACCCCCAACCCGGGAGGGTGCAAGGGGAGGGCTAGACCCGCTCGGCCTGCGCCGCCGGCGACGCAGCCGCGCCGCCGGCGATGACGCGGGACGCCTCCGGCGCACGGCGCTCCAGGAGGGCCGCCGTGGTGGCGATGGCGAGGCCGCTGAGGGCGAGGGCGGAGCCGAGGACGGCGGGGGCGGTGTAGCCGAAGCCGTGGGCGATGACGAGGCCGCCGAGCCAGGCACCGCCGGCGTTGGCGAGGTTGAAGGCGGCCTGGTTGGCGGAGGAGGCGAGGCTGGGCGCGTGGCGGGCCTTCTCCATGACCATGACCATCATCGGGGAGCCGGCCGCGAACGCGGCGATCCCGAGCAGGACGACCGTAAGGGCCGCGCTCCACTGCGCGTGTGCGGTGACCGTGAAGAGCGCCAGGACGATCGCCATCGCGCCGAGGCCGCCGATGAGCGAGGGCCGCAGGGCCCGGTCGGCGAGGCGCCCACCCACCAGGTTGCCTATCGTCGCGCCGACGCCGAACAGCGCGAGCACCAGCGTGACGCTGCTGTCGCCGAAGCCGGCGACGTCCGTGAGGAGCGGCGTGATGTAGCTGTAGACCGCGAAGACCGCGGCGAAGCCGAACACCGTCGTGCCCAGGGCCAGCCAGACCTGCGCGCTGCGGAAGGCGGCGAGCTCACCACGGAGCCCGGCGCCGGGCGCGGCCGGGAGCTGGGGCACGAGCAGGGCGATGCTGGCGATGGCGGCGAGCCCGATGACCCCGACCGCGAGGAAGGTCGCGCGCCAGCCAAGGTGCTGGCCCATAAGGGTGGCGACGGGGACGCCGACGATGTTGGCGACGGTGAGCCCGGCGATCATCAGGGAGACCGCGCGGGCCCGCCGCGCGGGCTCGACCATGCCGGCGGCGACGACCGCGCCGACGCCGAAGAAGGCACCGTGCGGCAGCCCGGACAGCACGCGACCGGCGAAGAGCCAGCCGTAACCGGGGGCGAGGGCGGACAGGACGTTGCCAACGGTGAAGAGCCCCATGAGGGAGATCAGCACGGTCTTGCGCGGCATGCGGGTCGTGAGCGCGGCCAGCAGCGGGGCGCCGATGACGACGCCGAGGGCGTAGGCGGACACGAGGTAGCCGGCGGTTGGGATCGAGGTGTGGAGATCGTCGGCGACGTTGGGCAGCAGGCCCATCATCACGAACTCCGTTGTGCCGATGCCGAATGCCGAGATGGCCAGGGCCAGCAGGGCCAGGGGCATGAGAGACCTTCCAGCGGTGCGGAGGGGCGAGAGTATGTTCAACCTTCAAACAAAGTCTCTCAGACAAATCTTCCCGCACGGAAAACGCCAGGTTGCGACCGTGCTAACCGATCTGTACCCGCGCCGCGACCGGCCGGTGGTCGCTCCCCGTCGCCGGAAGCACCCACGACTTGGTCGGCTGGATGCCCTTGACCATGATCTGGTCGATGCGCGCCATCGGGAAGTTCGCCGGCCAGCTGAAGCCGAAGCCGTCGCCCGCAACGCCCTGCGTGGACCGCATCTGTGAGGTGATGGAGGCGAGCGCCCGGTCGTTCATGGTGCCGTTGAGGTCGCCGAGCAGGATGACGCCGGGCAGCTTCTCCTGCGCGATGGCCAAGCCGAGCGCGTCGGCGCTGCGGTCCCGCCCGTTCGCGGTGAAGCCGAGGCTGAAATTGACCCGTACCGACGGCAGATGGGCTACGTAGACCGCGACGCTCCCGTGCGGCGTGGCGACGGCGGCGCGCATGGCGCGGGTCCAGCCGAGCCGGAGGTCCACGGCCCTGACGCCGCTGATGGGGTACTTGCTCCACAGCCCGACCGTGCCCTTGACGGCGTGATAGGGGTATGCGCTCTTCAGCTGCGCGACATACGTGGAGACCTGATTGTCCGGAAGCTCCTCCAGCGCGACGACGTCGGCGCCGCCCGAAATGACGTCTTTGGCGGTCGCCGCCGGGTCCGGATTCTCCGCGTTGACGTTGTGCGTCAGGACGGTCAGATTGCCGCCGGCCGCCGACTTGTCGCTGATCAGGCCACCGAAGAGGTTGAACCACACCGTGAGCGGCAGCAGTACGGCGATGAGCGCAATCGCCGAGCGGCGCAGCAGGCCGATGACCAGCAGCACCGGGATCGCCAAGCCCAGCCAGGGCAGGAAGGTCTCGAGGAGGCTGCCCAGATTGCCGATGCGGTTGGGTACATTCGAGTGGAGGATCAGCAGCAGCGCCAGCACCACGGCGCAGGCGGCGGTGACGATGCCGCGTCGCCACATGCCCTCTCTGCGCCAGCCGAACCGCCCACCGGGTCCTCCGCGCCGGGACGCGTCCGCCGTGCCGCGCGACCCGGGGCCGCCGTCGGTGGAAACGTCCGGATGGTACGCCTGGGTCATGGGGGGGAGTCCTCACTGTCTTGCCAAGTGCAGTGTCGACCATAGGGGATCGACACTTGGAGGACGGGGCGCGCGGCGCGGCGGGTTCCCGTGGGACTCGCCACACCGCGCATCTGTGACACAACGACTACATTCAGACCGATTTGCGTACACCTTCGAGTACCGCGTCGACCATACGTTCCGACAGCCCCTCTTCCAGCGTGGTCCCGGGCCGCATCATCGAACGGGCCAGCATCGGCCCGGAGAAGAGGTCCCCGAGGATCTCCAGGTCGATGTCGTCGCGCAGTTCGCCGGTGCGGACGCCCCGGCTCAGCACTTCGTACACCTGCTGGCGGCGGGCTTCGATGACGGTACGGTGGTAGTGGTCCCACAGCTCGGGCCGGCTCTGCAGGGCAGCCATGATCTGGCGCAGGACGGCGGAGGTGCGCTTGGCGAGGCCGCGCCGCCTGATGGTGTCGACGAGAACGACCAGGTCGTCGCGGACCGACACGCCCTCCAGGGCCGGCGGTTCTTCGTCGATGGAGCGCAGAACGTCGAGCATCAGCTGGTCCTTGCCCGACCACCGACGGTAGAGGGTCGCCTTGCCGACGCCCGCGCAGCGTGCGATCCGCTCTATGGAGAGGTCGTCGATGGTGGCGCCCTCCTCCAGGAGGTGCAGTACGGTCTCGACGACCGCCGTGTCCACGGCGACGCTGCGCGGTCGCCCGCGACGCTGCACGATTGCGGCCTCGACCGGTTCGGCGCCGCCGTCCACACCTCCTGGCGCGGTCATCGGCCGGCCTCCACCCGCTCGCCCTCGCGCTCACCACCGCCGGAAGCGCTCGGGGCGGCGTCCTTGCGGGGCAGGAAGACCAGGACGACGATCGCGCCGATCAGGGCCACCACGGCCGAGCAGACGGCCGTGATGTGCATGGCGTGGATGAAGGCGTCGTTGGCCGGCCCGACCAGGGACCGCCCAGCCGGTCCGAGCTTCCCGGCGACGGCGAGGGTGGCCTCGATGGACTCACCGGCGGCGTGCCGGGCGGAGGCGGGCAGAACGCTGAGGTGGCTGTCGATGCCGTTGCGGTAGGCGGTCGACATCACCGAGCCGAGCACCGCGACCCCGATGGCCCCTCCGACCTGCCGGAAGGTGTTGTTGACGGCCGATCCGGAACCGGCCTTCTCCCGCGGCAGCGAGGACATGATCATCACGGTGGCGGGCGGCATGACGTGCGCCATCGCGACACCCATCAGGGCGAACAGCACCTCGAGGATCCAGATCGGACTGTTCGCGTCCAGCAGCAGGAAGCCGAAAAAGGCGACGGCCGTCACGAGCATGCCCGCCGCACACACCGCGCGCGGGCCGAAGCGGTCGACCGCCAGCCGGGCACGTGGCGCGAAGATCATCTGCGCGACGGCGAGCGGAAGCAGCAGCAGGCCGGACTGGAGGGCGCTGTAGCCGCGCACGCTCTGGGTGTAGAAGACCACGAAGAAGGTCACGCCCATGAGGGCGAAGAAGACCAGGCCTATGGCGGCCACGGAGGCGGAGAACTGCCGGTTGCGGAAGTACGTGACGTCCAGCGCGGGGTGGTCGCTGCGCTTCTCGTACAGCACGAAGGCCGCGAGAACGGCGAGTCCGCCGAGTATGGCGCCCCAGGCCTCGGGGTTGGTGAAGTCACCGAGCTGGCCGCCCTTGATGATACCGAAGACCAGCAGGACCAGGCCGACGATGGAGAGCAGGACGCCGACCGGGTCGAGGCGGCCGGGCCGTGGGTCCCGGGAGTCGGGGACGATGAGGATCATGGCGATGATCCCGGCGATCACGATGGGGACGTTGACCAGGAAGACCGAGCCCCACCAGAAGTGCTGGAGCAGCAGGCCGCCGGTGATCGGGCCTATCGCGATGGCGAGGCCGACGACGCCGGCCCAGATGCCGATCGCCCGGGGCTGCTCCTCACGCTCGAAGACGTTCATGATGATCGCGAGCGTGGCGGGCATGATGAAGGCGCCGCCGAAGCCCATCAGGGCGCGGAAGAGGATGAGCTGCCCCGAGGAGTCGGACATCGCGGAGAGCGCGGAGCCCGCGCCGAACACGAACATGCCGAGGAGCAGGGTCTTCTTGCGGCCGAGCCGGTCACCGAGCAGCCCTGCGGTGAACAGCAGACCCGCGAAGACCAGCGTGTAGGAGTTGATCGCCCACTCCAGCTGGCTCTGGGTGGCACCCAGGCCGGTCGGGGCGGGCTGGGCGATGGTCTTCATCGCCACATTCAGGATCGAGTTGTCGAGAACCACCACCAGCAGGCTGAAGAGCAGCACCGTGAGGATGGCCCAGCGGCGGTTGTGGACCGCCTCGGAAACGCTTCGGGCCGGTGAGGTTGCAGGGGACGACATGTGTTCCAGGCTAGACCGATTTACGATACGGCACCGTCTCGTATCGTAAAAGCTCGGCAAACTCGGTACGTCTTGTGGATCACGTGACCGTCCCCTTTGCGGTCGGGGCCGCGCGTGTCAGCATGGATGTGGTCCGGGGACGCCGTCAGGGCGCCTCGAGATGACGAAGGAGCCGTTGCAATGACGCATCCCGTTTCGGCTGCCCAAAAGCCCTCCGACAGCAGCAAGGCGCTGTACGGAGGAAAGGGCACCCGCCGCATCACCGTGCGGGACATCGCCGCCGCCAAGGAGCGCGGCGAGAAATGGCCCATGCTCACCGCCTACGACGCCATGACCGCCTCCGTCTTCGACGAGGCCGGCATCCCCGTACTCCTGGTCGGGGACTCGATGGGCAACTGTCACCTCGGCTACGAAAGCACCGTCCCGGTCACCATGGACGAGATGACGATGCTGTCGGCGGCCGTCGTGCGAGGCACCAGCCGCGCCATGGTCATCGGCGACCTGCCCTTCGGCTCCTACCAGGAGAGCCCCACGCAGGCACTGCGCAGCGCCACCCGGCTGGTCAAGGACGCCGGGTGCGGCGCGGTCAAGCTGGAGGGCGGCGAGCGCTCCGCCCACCAGATCGAGCTGCTCGTCCAGGCCGGCATCCCAGTCATGGCGCACATCGGCCTCACCCCTCAGTCCGTCAACGCCTTCGGCGGCTACCCGGTCCAGGGCCGCGGCGACGAGGCGGCCCACCAGCTGCTGCGCGACGCCAAGGCCGTGCAGGACGCCGGCGCCTTCTCCGTCGTTTTGGAGCTGGTCCCGGCCGAGCTGGCCGCCGAGGTCACCACCTCTCTGCACATCCCGACCGTCGGCATTGGCGCGGGCGCGAACTGCGACGCGCAGGTGCTGGTGTGGACGGACATGGCGGGCATGACCGGCGGCCGCCTGCCGCGCTTCGTCAAGCAGTACGCCCAGCTGCGCGAGGTGCTGGGCGGAGCCGCCCAGGCCTTCGCGGAGGACGTGATCGGCGGGGCGTACCCGGCGGAGGAGCACAGCTTCCACTGACAGGTGGTGTTCGGTGCCCGGCGGTCCGCGGATTGCCGGGCACGCAACTTTTTTCCGGCCACGTTGAGCCGCGCCCGGCCCGGCCGCGTATCTACAGGTGTCCGCCGCTCACAGCGGAAAGCCGAGCAAAGCAGCAGCCTGGGGCCGTGACATGAATACTTCAAGCATGCGCCGATCCGCCGTCGCGGGCGGGTTCGCCGCGGCGATGCTGATCGTCGCCACTGCCTGCGGCTCGTCCGCCACGACGAGTACGGCTCCGTCGAACTCGGTGCCCGCACAGCCTCCCGCGCCGTCCCAGCCGCAGTCCAGCGCCGGCCTGAAGAGCGCGCAGAGTGCCGCACTCGGCGGCAACATCGTCACCGACGGCAGCGGCTGGACGCTCTACCGCTTCGACAACGACAAGAACAATCCACCCACCACCAACTGCGTCGATCAGTGCGCGACCATGTGGCCGGCCGCCGCGGCCGTCTCCGACACGCAAGTGATGGGCGTGGACCAGAACCTCGTCGGCAGCATCAAGCGCCCCGACGGCACCATGCAGCTCACCCTCAATGGCTGGCCGCTGTATCGGTACACGGGCGACAAGCAACCCGGCGACACCAACGGACAGGACGTCGGCCAGGTCTGGTACGTGTCAACCCCCGATGGTCAGAAAGCTGGAGAGACCGCAGGCAGCAGCCCCAGCACCTCGACCAACCCGTCAGGATACTGATGATCGGGGAAGCTTTGATGGGACTCGACCGACGGCCTCAGGTAGGGCAGGATCGGGCCGTGGCCGATCACCGCGCCGGGAGAGCCCCGGAAGAAGATTTGATGCGGGAGCTGTACAAAGCCCATGCGGGCGCGCTCTTCGCTTATGTCATGCGGCTGGTCGGCGGCGACCGCTATCTGGCCGAGGACGTCGTTCAGGAGACGTTGCTCCGGGCCTGGAAAAGCGCGTCTCGGCTCGACCCCGCTGCCCGGTCTCTGCGGCCCTGGTTGGTAACGGTCGCACGGCGGATCGTCATCGACGGTCACCGCAGCCGTCAGGCCAGACCTCCGGAGGCCTCCCCCGCAGCCCTCGACCAACTGCCCGCCGAGGACGAACTCGACCGTTCCTTGCGGCTGATGACCATATCCGACGCCCTGGACGACCTCAGCGAGGCTCACCGCCAGGTACTGATCGAGACCTATTTCAAGGGTCGTACAGTCAATGAGGCGGCCGCCGAGCTCGGCGTCCCGCCGGGCACTGTCCGCTCGCGGGTGTTCTACGCACTTCGCTCACTGAAAATCGCACTGGAGGAGAGGGGTGTGACCACCTCGTGACGGTCTACGGTTCCGGGCCCGGGGCGCCCCATGATCCCCGTGACCCTCATGTCGACGTCGGGGCGTACGTCCTCGGCGTGCTCGACGACGTCGAGATGGCACGCTTCGAACACCACCTCGCGGTCTGCCCCGACTGCGGGGAGCAGCTCGACGAGCTGAGCGGGCTCGTCCCCATCCTGGCCGAGCTCGGCCCGGCCGGCGCCGGATCACCGGTGCCGCCCAGCGGCGACGCACTGCTGCGCAAGCTGGTCGACCGGGTCAGCACGGAGCGCGGCGTGCAACGCCGCCGCCGCTGGCTCGCGCTGGTGGCGGCGGCCGTGCTGGTCGTCGGTGGCCCGTCCGCGGCCTATCTGGCGGCGAGTTCCGGCAACTCCGGTTCCACCACCCCCATCGCCGGCGAGACCCACACCGCCAAGGACGCCTCCACCGGTGTGAAGGCCACCGTCGGCCTCACCGACAAGAAGTGGGGCACGCAGGTCGACCTCACCCTCGCCGGCGTCTCCGGTCCCCTCACCTGTCGCCTGGTCGCCATCGCCAAGGACGGCTCCCAGCAGACCGTCTCCACCTGGTCCGTCCCGGCCGCCGGCTACGGCACCGCCTCCCAGCCCACGCCGCTGACGATCGAAGGCGGTGCCGGGCTGTCGCCCAGCGACATCACCCGGCTGGACGTCGTCACGACGAAGGGCGAACGATTGGTGTCGGTGAACACCTGATTTCTGTCGGCGGTATGTCGGCGCCGTGTCGGCGGGGCACGCGATCGTTGCCGCATGACAACGCGGAGGACGTACGAGAACGCCGTTGAAGTGCGCGGCCTGGTAAAGCACTACGGCGCCACCAAGGCGCTGGACGGGGTGGACCTCGACGTACGGCAAGGCACCGTACTCGGGGTCCTGGGGCCCAACGGGGCGGGGAAGACCACCCTGGTGCGGGTGCTGTCGACGCTGATCCAGCCGGACGCCGGGACGGCGCGGGTGGCGGGGTACGACGTACTGCGCCAGCCGCGCGAGCTGCGCCGGGTGATCGGGCTGACCGGGCAGTACGCGTCAGTGGACGAGGCCCTGTCGGGGTGGGAGAACCTCTACATGATCGGGCGGCTGCTCGATCTGTCCCGCAAGGAAGCCCGGGCCCGCGCCGGCGATCTGCTGGAGCGCTTCTCCCTCACCGAGGCCGCCAAGCGGCCCGCCAAGGGCTACTCGGGCGGCATGCGGCGCCGCCTCGACCTGGCCGCCAGCATGATCGGGCACCCCGCGGTGCTGTATCTGGACGAGCCGACGACCGGGCTGGACCCGCGCACCCGCAACGAGGTGTGGAAGGAGGTCCAGCGGATGGTCGCCGAGGGGGCGACCGTGCTGCTCACCACCCAGTACATGGAGGAGGCCGAGCAGCTCGCGCACGAGCTGACGGTCTTCGACCGCGGCCGCGTGATCGCCGCCGGCCGCGTCGACGAGCTCAAGGCCAAGGTCGGCGGCCGCACCCTGCAGATCCGCCCGGTGGACCCCGGCACACTCCCCGCGATGGCGGCGGTGCTCGCCGGGTCGACGCCGGACCACGCCGCCGGCGTGCTGAACGTTCCGATCACCAGCGACGAGCAACTGACCGAGGCCGTCGGCCTCCTGGGCGCACGCGGCTTCGCCATCGCCGGCATCGGCACCCATCTGCCCAGCTTGGACGAGGTGTTCCTCGCCATCACCGGCCAGAAGGCCTCACCCGAAGACGTACGCGACCCGGATGCACAGGACGACGTACGCGACGAAGACAAGGAGCTCGTGGCATGAGCGCGACCGTACTGACCCGCCCCGCCCCCGCTCCCGCCGAGGGACGCATCAGCCTGCGGGCGAACCTCCGGCACATCGGCGCGCTGGTGCGCCGCAATGTCATGCAGATCAAGCAGGACCCGGAGTCGATGTTCGACGCCCTACTGATGCCGATCGTCTTCACGTTGCTGTTCGTGTACGTCTTCGGGGGCGCCCTCGAAGGCAGCCAGAGCGCGTACGTCAACTATACGGTCCCCGGCCTGATGGCGATGATGGGCATGAACATCGCGATGGCGGTCGGCACCGGCATCAACTCCGACTTCAAGACCGGCGTCATGGACCGCTTCCGGACCATGCCGATAGCCCGGTCGTCGGTGCTGATCGCCAAGATGGTCGTGGAGGTCGGCCGCGCGCTCATCGCCACGATCATCCTCCTGACCATGGGCTTCATCCTCGGGCTGCACGCCACCACGGGCGTCTTCGGACTGCTCGCGGCGGTCGCCCTGTCCACCGTTTTCGGTGCCTCGTTGATGTGGATCTTCATCCTGCTGGGCCTTGTCGCCAAGACCCCCCAGTCGGTCCAGGGACTCGCCATGATCGTCGTCATGCCGCTGCAGTTCGGCAGTTCGATCTTCACCAAGCCGACCACGATGCCGGGCTGGCTCCAGTCCTTCACCGAGGTCAACCCCCTCTCCAACCTCGCCGACGCCAGCCGCAACCTCATCAACGGCGGACCCGTCGCCCACTCCGTGTGGATGACCCTCGCCTGGGCGGCGGGCATCACTCTCATCACGGCGCCGCTGGCGGTGGCCCGCTTCCGCAAGAAGACCTGAGCCCCGGGCGGGTCACAGTCAGGCCAGGCCGTCCCAGCCCCAGCGTGGGGTGGGCCCCGGGTCGCCGAGGTCTTCGCCCACGGAGGCGGCGGAGACGTCACGGGCGATCCGGGTGCCCCAGTCGAAGTACTCCAGGACGCGGCGGCGCAGCAACTCGTCGTCCGGAAGCTCCTTGTCCACCGCGGCCGCCATCAGCTCCATCCAGCGCAGCCGCTGCTCCTCGGTGATCGACAGCCCGAGGTGGGCCCGGAGCAGCGCCTGATGGCCGCCGAGGTCGGCGGTGAAGTCCGCCGGACCGGCGAAGATCTCGGCGAGCCAGACCGTGACGTGCTCGACGTGGGTGGGGGTGAAGTCGGCGAAGACGGGGGCGAGGAGTAGGTCGGCCAGGACGGCTTCGTAGAAGGTGTTGCTCAGCCGGCGAAGGCCTTCGGTGCCGCCGACGGCCTCGTAGAGGGTCGCTGCCCGATCCGCTCGATCTGCTAGCTCTGTCATGAACTCCAGCATGTGCGCCGCCGGTCGGGCGCGCGCGACGGTTCGCGGTCAGCGCAACCAGCGCGCACCCTGGACCTATGGAGCCCCTCGGGCCCGTCGAGGCCCTTGACCGGATCGCGTTCCTGCTGGAGCGCGGCCAGGCGCCGACGTACCGGGTCAGGGCCTTCCGGACGGCGGCGGCCGCGATTGCCGCGCTGCCGGAGCATGAGCTGAAGGAGCGGGCCGAGGCCGGGACGCTGGAGTCGGTCAAGGGGGTCGGGCCGAAGACCGCGGGGGTCGTACGGGAGGCTCTGGCGGGCCGGGTGCCGGGGTATCTGGCCAAACTGGAGGCCGAGGCGGAGTCCTCCTGGCCGCCTGTGGAGGGCGGCGACGCTCTTCGGGCCGCGCTGCGGGGGGACTGCCATCTGCACTCCGACTGGTCCGACGGCGGCAGCCCCATCGAGGCCATGGCCCGTACCGCCATTGACCTTGGCCACGAATGGGCCTCCCTCACCGACCACTCCCCCCGCCTCACCGTCGCCCGGGGGCTCTCGGCGGAACGCCTGCGGGAGCAGCTCGACGTGGTCGCGGAACTCAACGCCCGGCTCGCGCCCTTCCGGCTGCTCACCGGCATCGAGTGCGACATCCTGACGGACGGCTCCCTCGACCAGAGCGTCGAGTTGCTGGAGCGCGTGGACGTCGTGGTCGCCTCGGTGCACAGCAAGCTGCGGATGGGGCGGGCGGAGATGACGCGGCGCATGGTCGCCGCCGTCGCCAGCCCGCATGTTGATGTGCTCGGGCACTGCACGGGGCGCCTGGTCGCCGGTGGCGACGGCCGTCGTAACGAGGGCAAGCTCCGGGCCGAGTCGGAGTTCGACGCCGACATGGTCTTCGCCGGCTGCCAGGCCTACGGCACCGCCGTCGAGATCAACAGCCGGCCCGAGCGGCTCGACCCGCCCCAGCGGCTGCTCCGCCAGGCCCTCGACGCGGGTGTCCTCTTCTCCATCGACAGCGACGCGCATGCGCCGGGGCAACTCGACTGGCAGATCTACGGCTGCGCGCGGGCCGAGGAATGCGGTGTCCCTCCGGCGCGCGTCATCAACACCTGGCCCGCCGACCGCCTCCTGACCTGGACCCGCACCCGCGCCCCCGCCTGACCGGGGCTGTTGTCCTCCCCCACCCCGCCCCTTCCCGAAACCAGGGGCTCTCCCCCACCCTGGCGGCTGGGTGGGGGTCCCCCCGGTCCTCAAACGCCGGACGGGCTGAAATTGGCGGCCGCCGCCCCTCAGCCGGCCTTCTTGCGGGCGGCTGTCTTCTTGGCGGGGGCCTTCTTGTCCGCTGTCTTCTTGGCGGGAGCCTTCTTCGCGGCGGCCTTCTTGGCGGGAGTCTTCTTGGCGGGAGCCTTCTTCGCCGGTGCAGTCGACTTCTTCTCGTCGGCGCGGGCGTCGATGCTGGCCTGGAGGGCGGCCATGAGGTCGATGACGTTGTCGGGGGCGGCGGCGGTTTCGGCGACCTCGGGTACGGGTTCGCCTTCGAGGCGGGCGGCGACGAGTTCGTCGAGGGCGTGTTGGTATTCGTCGTGGAGGGCAGTGAGGTCGAAGTCCTCGGAGAGGGTTTCCATGAGGCTTTCGGCCATTTTGAGCTCTTGGGGGCGGACGGTGACGTTGTCCGAGGGGGCGAGGCCGCTGGCGGAGCGGATCTCGTCGGGCCAGTACATGGTGTGGAGGACGAGGACGTCGTCGTGGACGCGGAGGAGGGCGAGGGATTCGCGGGTGCGGAGGGCGATTTTGGTGACGGCGGACTTGCCGCTCTTGAGGAGGGCCTCGCGGAGCAGGACGTAGGGCTTGGCGGCTGCCGCCTCGGCGCCGACGTAGTAGGCGCGGGAGAGCGAGAGGGGGTCAATGTCGCCCTCGTCGACGAAGGCGAGGACGTCGATGAGCTTTTTGCTGGGCAGGGGGAGCTGCGCGAGGTCCGCGTCGGTGAGGATGGCCGTACGGCCGGCGTCGTCCTCGTAGCCCTTGGCGATCTCGGCGTAGGCGGCTTCCTTGCCGCATTTCTCGCAGGTGCGCTTCATGCGGATGCGGCCGCCGTCGACGGCGTGGACCTGGTGGAGCGAGACCCCGTGCTCCTCTGTGGCCGCGTAGAGCTTGACGGGGATGGATACCAGGCCGAAGCCGATCGCCCCTTTCCACATGCTTCGCATACTTTTGTCCTCCTGTGGGGACTTTCCAGACTATGCCGACCTCGCCCGAGCGGCAGGCCGTGGAGGTCGACGGCCGCCGCGTGGTCCTGACCCACCTGGACAAGGTGATCTTTCCGGCCTCCGGCCACACCAAGGCCCAGCTGCTGCACTACTACGCGCAGGTCGCAGCGGCGCTGGTGCCGCATGCCACCGGGCGGCCGGCCTCCTTCGTACGGGCGCCGGAGGGGCCGGACGGGCAGATCTGGTTCGCGAAGCGGCCGCCGAACGGTACGCCCGAGTGGGTGCGTACGGCGGAGGTGTCGGACAAGGAGGACCCGCAGCCGCATGTGGTGGTCGACTCGACGGCGGCGCTGGTGGCGATGGCCAACCTGGGAGCGTTCGAGGTGCATGTGCCGCAGTGGAAGGTCGAGGGGGGCAGGGACGCGCACGACCGGCTGGTGCTGGACCTGGACCCGGGGGAAGGGGCGGACCTCGTGGTGTGCTGCCGGGTCGCGGAGCGGCTGCGGCAGATGCTGGACGACGACGGGCTCACGGCGTATCCGGTGACGTCCGGAAGCAAGGGGCTGCACTTGTACGCTCCGCTCGTGCCCGCCCCGGCAAAGGCGGCGACCGGCTATGCGAAGGCGCTGGCGGCGCGGATGCGGGACGAGCACCCGGGGCTGGTGGTGGTGTCGATGACCAAGAGCCTGCGCCCGGGCAAGGTGCTGATCGACTGGTCCCAGAACGCGTCGGCGAAGACCACCGCCTGCCCCTACACGGTGCGGGTGCGGGAGCGGCCGGGGGTCGCGACGCCCGTGACCTGGGACGAGGTGGCCGCGTGCCGGAGCCCGGAGGACCTCGCCTTCGCGCCGGAGGACGTGATGCGGCGGGTGGAGGAGCACGGTGACCTGGCCGCCGGCCTGGACGCCGACGCCGGGAGGGGGACGCTGCCGTGACGACCGGCCACCCGATTCCGCAGCCCGTGGAGGTCGTGCTGGCACGGCGGGTGGAGCGGCTGCCCGAGCCGGGCGACATGCCCGGCGGGTGTGCGTACGAGCCGAAGTTCGACGGGCACCGGCTGGTGGTGCTCACCGGGCCGGTGCGGTTGCAGACCCGGTCCGGGCGGGTGGTCACCGGCACCTTCCCGGAGATCGCCGAGGCGGCCGAGGCACTGCCGCCCGGCACAGTACTGGACGGCGAGCTGGTGATCTGGCGGGAGGGCAAGCTGGACTTCGGTGCGTTGCAGAAGCGGTCGCTGCGCGGGTTGCATACGCCGGCCGCCAACTACGCGGCGTTCGACCTGCTGGCCTGCAACGGTCTGGACTGGCGGAGCCGCCCGTACGAGGAGCGGCGCCTCGGCCTGACCTCCCTGCTGGGCCCGCTCGGCCCGCCGCTCCAACCGGTCCCGGTGACCGTGGACCGCGCTGAGGCCGAGTCCTGGTATGCCGGGCTCGCCGCCAACGGCATCGAGGGCCTGGTCGTCAAGGGCCGGGCCCAGCGGTACCGGCCTGGCCGGCGCGACTGGCTGAAGCTGCGGCACAGCGTGCCCCAGGACGCGGTGGCGATCGGCACGGCGGGGTCGTCGCTGGTGGTCGACCTGGGCGACGGGCCGGTCGACACCGCGCCGCTCGACGCCGGGCTGCGCGCGGAGCTGGCCGCGCTTCCCGTCCCGCCCAGGCCCGACGCGCCGCTGCCGGTGGAGGTGCTGCAGGGCACCGGGCGGCACGGGCTGATCACAGTGCTGCGGCTGCGCCCGGCAGGGTGACCATCTCGCGCATCGTGACGACCGCCCGCTCGATGGTGAGGTCGGCGGTATCCGCGCCCTCCGCGTAAGCGGCTTCGTACGCCTCCTCCCCCAGCCGCTGCTTCAGCGTTTCCACGGCCTCGGCAACAGCGGCCGCCTGCGGCGGGTGGATGGCGAACAGGCGCAGTCGCTGCTGGGCGCCCAAGAGGACGGCTGCGCGGCGGAAGCGGTCGCGGTTCGAACCGGTTGCGGCCTCGGGGAGGCGCGCGACGGTGGCGACCGCGATGGGGAGCAGCAGGACGCCGAGCCGGGGTGCGATGGCGGAGGCCAGGGGGTGGTCGAGGAGGCGCTCGATGCCCTCGGCGATCATCGCGAGCCCGCCGGCGGGGTCGTCTTCGATGCCCAGCAGCCAGCCCTTCATGCCCAGCAGCAGCCCGCTCATGAACGACGGAAGGCTCGCGGGCATGTCGGTGAGCACCTGGTCCATCAGGGCGTGCGCCTCGGCCACGTCGCCGCGCTGGCCGAGCAGCCCGGTCAGCAGCACCCGGCCGTAGAGGCCGGCGCCGTCGCCGCCGGCGCCGAACCGCTCGGCGTCGGCGATGCCGGAGCGGAGCAGGCGTTCGCCCTCTTCCGCCTCACCACTGTTGACCAGGGCGCCGCCGAGCCGGACGTTCAGCTGCGGCACGTACTGGTGGGAGCCGAGCCGGATGGCCAGCGCTATCGCCTCGCGGCAGCACTCGGCGGCACGGACCCAGTCGCCGAGGCCGGCGGTGGTCTCGGCCTCGCCGCCAAGGCACTCGGCCACACCCCAGATGTCGCCGACCCGCTCGAAGAGCGCACGGCTCTCGCGGAGGTCGTTCATCGAGGGCTCCATGCTGTCGGCGATGTCGTTCGTGACCTTGCCACGCAGCTGCAGGATGTACGCCAGCTCCCATACGCGGCCGTGGCGGCGGCAGCTCGCCACGGACTCGTCGGCCAGCTCACCCAGTCGCTCGAACTGGCCGCTCATGAAACAGCCGAAGGGCCGCAGCAGCCCCGGCCGCACGCTGGACTGCGGCAGTTCGGGCGGATAGGCGGCCACGAAGGCCTTGCCGATCCGGACCGCCTCGGGGTCGGTCCAGTGCTCCATGTCGCCCTCGTGGCCGAGGTAGACCGCCAGCTTCACCCAGCGGCGGGCCTCCCGCAGCTGGAGGGGGTCCAGCGGCGGCGGCCGGTCCAGCGGCCCGTGGTCCAGCGGTACCAGCGGCTCGGACTCCGCGAAGGGGTCCGCGTCGCTCATCGCGGCGACCGCGTCCGGCCAGGAGCGCAGCTCCGCACGGTAGTTGCGCATCTCCCAGAACCAGGTGCAGGACAGGGCGATGACTAGCGCCTCGTGCTCGTCCCGGGCGTCGATCGCCCGGCGCAGGGCGGCGCGGAGATTGTCGTGCTCGCGCTCCAGGCGGTCCAGCCAGACCAGTTGCTCGGGGCCGCGCAGCTTGGGGTCGGCAGTGCGGATGTACTCGCGGAAGTGGGTGATGTGGCGGCGCTCGACGGCGGGCCGCTCGCCCGCGGCGGCCAGGCGCTCGGCCGCGTACTCGGCGATGGTCTCCAGCATGCGGTAGCGGGCGCCGTCCTCGGTGAGGTCGGCGAGGACGAGTGACTTGTCGACGAGGGAGCCGAGGAGTGCGGCGGTGTCGGCGGCCTCGATGCCGTCTCCGGCGCAGACCTCCTCGACGGCTTCGAGGGTCCAGCCGCCCGCGAAGACCGCGAGGCGTCGCAGCAGCACCCGCTCGTCCGGCTCCAGCAGGTCCCAGCTCCAGTCGACGACCGCGCGCAGCGTCTGCTGGCGCGGCAGTACGGTCCGGCTGCCCGCGTTCAGGATGCGGAAGCGGTCGTCGAGGCGGTCCGCGAGCTGGCGCGGGGTGAGCCCGCGCAGCCGGGCCGCGGCCAGCTCGATCGCCAGCGGCAACCCGTCCAGGCGGCGGCACAGCTCCGCGCAGGCCTCCGGGTCCTCGTCCGGTGTGAAGCCCGGCCGCGCCGCCGCGCCCCGGTCGGCGAGCAGCCGCAGCGCGGGCGGTTCCGGCAGCGGGTCCACGGGCCGCACCAACTCTCCCGGTACGCCGAGCGGTTCACGGCTGGTGGCCAGCACCACCACCCCCGGGCAGTACTCCAGCAGCCCTTCGGCGAGCGCGGCAGCGGCGCCGATGACGTGCTCACAGTTGTCCAGTACGAGCAGGAGGCGGCGCCCGGCGCAGTATTCGGCGAGCTGCAGCGCCGCGTCCTTCGCCTTGTTCTTCGCCGCGATGGCGGCCTCGGCCGCCGAGCCGCCGTGCAGTTGCGTCTCGCGCAGGCCCAGCGCGTTGACCACCGCTTCCGGGACGTTGCGGGGGTCTTCGACCGGGGCCAGCTCCGCGAACCACACGCCGTCGGGCCAACGGTTCGCCTCCAGGTCTCCGGCCTCCTGGGACAGCCGCGTCTTGCCTGTGCCGCCGGGGCCGGTCAGCGTCACGAGCCTTGCCGTCGCCAAGTCGGCGCGCAGTGCCTCCAGGTCGGCCTCGCGGCCCACGAAGCTCGTCAGGCGGGCCCGGGCATTGCCGCTCCCGCGGGGGGTGACCGGTTCCGGGGCGGCCAGCAACTCGGCGTACAGGACTTGCAGTTCGGCGCCGGGGTCGGCGCCCAGCTCCTCGGCGAGGGTCTGCCTGACCTCCTCGTAGGCGGCGAGCGCGTCGGCCGGGCGGCCGGCCTCGCGCAGCGCGCGGATGCGGAGTGCTTGCAGCGGCTCGTTCAGGGGGTGCGCGGCGGTCAGGACGGTCAGCTCGGGCAACACCCGCTCGGCCCGGCCGAGGGTCACCTCGGCGGTGAGGCGGAGCCGCTGGGCGTTCAGCCGCAGCGCCTCGTAGCGGGGCGCTGCCGAGGCTCGGTCGGGCAGGTCGGCGAGAGCCGGGCCGCGCCACAGCGCCAGGGCGTCGTCCAGTGCGCTCGCGGCCTTCGCCGCGTCGCCGTCGGCGAGGGCCTGGCCGCCTTCGTCCACGAGCCGCTCGAATCGGTGCGCGTCGACTGTGTCGGGACGGGCGGCGAGGCGGTAACCGCCGTCCACCGAGCCGATCGCCTCATGCCCGATCGCCCGGCGCAGCCGCCCCACCAGCGCCTGCAGCGCCCCCGCCGCGTCCGCCGGCGGCTCCCCGTCCCACACCTCACCGATCAGAGCGTCCGTCGTCCGCACCCGTCCCGCGCTCAGCGCCAGCGCCGCAAGCAGTGCGCGCAACCGCGTCCCCGCCAACGGCACGGCGCTGCCGTCGTCCCGGTAAGCCTGCGTCGTCCCCAAAATCCCGTAGTGCACCCGCCCATTCTCCCTGCTTCGACGCCGCGCTCTCCGCGATCGCCGCAACGGGTGGTCGTCCCTCACCCCGCCGCTGCCGGATTCCCGGACTCCGCCCTCGCAGTGCTGGGCCCCTGGGCCCCACAGGTTTCGGGAAGGGGCGAGGCGCGGCCACACGCTGGGGGCCACGGAGCGGACCGGCACTCGTACGGTCGGCGGACAAGTGGCATGATCGGGCGGCCAGGGCACTGCGCCCGTAAGACTGTAAGAGGAGCCCCGCGAGATGACCACCGCAGCAACGCGTAGCGAGCAGCGGATCAGCCCGATCTTCATAGGGCTGGTCGCGATCATGGGGGTGTCGGGCTGGGCTACGTGGACGGGCTTCTCGGCGAATGCGGGGCTCGGGGTGTTCCTGTTCGTGGTGACGGGTTGGGTGGTGACGCTGTGTCTGCATGAGTACGCGCACGCGCGGACCGCGCTGCACGGCGGGGACATCACGATCGGCGCGAAGGGCTACCTGACGCTCAACCCCCTGAAATACACACATGCGGTGCTGAGCATCGTGCTGCCGGTGATCTTTGTGATCCTGGGCGGGATCGGGCTGCCTGGCGGGGCGGTGTTCATCGAGCGAGGGCGGATCAGCGGGCGGTGGAAGCACAGCCTGATCTCGGCCGCGGGGCCGTTGGTGAATGTGGCGTGCGCGCTGGTGCTGCTGGCGCCGTTCGCGCTGGGTGCGTTTGACAGCGTGCCGGGGCCGTTTTTGTCGGCGCTGGCGTTTCTGGCGATGCTGCAGGTGACGGCGGCGATCCTGAATCTGCTGCCGGTGCCGGGTCTGGACGGCTACGGGATCGTGGAACCGTGGCTGTCGTACAGCTTCCGCAGGCAGGTGGAGCCGTTCGCACAGTTCGGGCTGCTGGCGGTGTTCGGCTGCCTGTGGATCCCGGAGGTGAACACCGCGTTCTTCGGCCTGGTGGACGGGATCATGCGGACCTTCGGGGTGCAGGATGCGTTCACTATCTGCGGTCAGGAGTGGTTCCGCTTCTGGCAGGGCGACTCGCAGCAGTGCACCGACTACTTCAGCGGTTGAGCCGGGCCCGCCGCACGTAGTACCAGCACATGTTGCTGGACAGGCCTGCGACGAGGACCCAGAGGACGCCGAGCCAACTGCCCTGGACGAAGGAGACGACGGCGGCGGCGGCGGAGAGGGCGCAGACGACGAAGGCGTAAAGGGCGAGGCGGGGCATGGGGTGCGGCTCCTGTCGGATCATGTGACGACCTGGTGCACGACAGGGCGCCGCAGGCCCGCTCCCTGTCGTGCGCCAGGTCGTAAGACCCGGCTATTGTCCCCCATGCCCGGGCGCGGTCAGAGGTCGGTGACACGCAGGCCGGCGTGGGCCTTGTAGCGGCGGTTGACGGAGATCAGGTTGGCGACCAGCGCCTCGACCTGGTGGGCGCCGCGCAGGCGTCCGGCGAAGACGCCACGGATGCCGGGGATACGGTTGGCGAGGGCCTGGACCAGGTCGGTGTCGGCCCGGGTCTCACCGAGGACGAGGACGTCGGTATTGATCTCCTCGACGGCCGGGTCCTCAAGGGTCACGGCGGACAGGTGGTGGAAGGCGGCGGTGACCCGCGATTCGGTGAGGATCGCGGCGGCCTGCTCGGCGGCACTGCCCTCCTCGACCTTCAGGGCGTACGCGCCCTTCTTGTCGAAGCCCAGCGGGTTCACGCAGTCGACGACCAGTTTCCCGGCGAGCTCCTCGCGCAGGGACTCCAGGGTTTTGGCATGGCCTTCCCACGGCACGGCGACGATCACGATGTCGCTGCGCCGCGCGGTCTCCGCGTTGTCGGCGCCCTGGACGCCCAGGCCCAGTTCCCCGGCGGTGGCCTGGGCGCGTTCGTCGGCTCGCGAGCCGACGATCACCTGCTGTCCGGCCCTGGCCAGCCGGTAGGCGAGGCCGCGGCCCTGGGGGCCGGTGCCGCCGAGTACGCCGACCACGAGGCCGGAGACATCGGGCAGGTCCCAGGGGTCCTTGGCCGGGGCCTTGGGGGCGGGAGCGGTGTTGGCATTGTCAGCGGTAGTCATATGCGTGATCCTGCCAGCCGCCTCACCTGGTCGCCCATCGGGCTGGGATGTGATGCCGCCCTCGCCTGGGCGCCTCAGCCGGTCAGTTCGACGCGGAAGCCGGCGTGGTCGTCGGTCCAGTGAAGGGGACGGACGGAAAGCGCTGTGCGCGGAAGGTCGTTCGCGGCGATCCCGGATCGAAGGAATTAGGCTGACATCCCACGTCCTATGTCTCGTCTGGAGCCGCCCCATGCCTCCCCTCGCCTCCCCGTTGCGCGGCGTCGTGCCGCCGCTCTGTACCCCGCTGACCCCCGAGGGCGAGGTGGACACCGTCTCGCTGCGGGCGCTGACCGACCACGTGATCCGGGCAGGCGTACACGGGGTCTTCGTACTCGGCTCCAGCGGTGAGGCGGCCTACCTGTCGGACGCCCGCCGCCGCACCGCGGTCGCGACGGTGGTGGAGGCGGCCGCGGGCCGGGTGCCGGTGCTGGCCGGGGCCATCGACATGACGACCGCCCGCGTGCTCGACCACGCCCGGGTGGCCGCCGCCGAGGGCGCCGACGGGCTGGTCGCGACCGTGCCCTTCTATACGGCGACACATCCCGTCGAGATCGCCGACCACTTCCGCCGTCTGCGCGACGGCACCGGGCTGCCGCTCTTCGCGTACGACATCCCGTCCGCCGTCCACACCAAGCTGCCGGCCGCCACGGTCCTAGCCCTCGCCGAGGACGGCACCCTGGCCGGACTCAAGGACAGCAGCGGAGCCGACGGACCGCTGCGACGGCTCGTCGTGGAACTGCGCCGGCGGGACCTCGACCGGACGTTCTCGGTGCTGACCGGCTCAGAACTCGCCGTCGACGGCGCTCTGCTGGCCGGTGCCCACGGAGTGGTGCCGGGGCTGGGCAATGTCGATCCGCACGGCTACGTGCGGCTCTACGAGCACGCCCGGGCCGGACGCTGGACGCAGGCGGCGGCCGAGCAGGACCGGCTGGCGGCGCTCTACTCCATCGTGGACGTGGGCGAGGAGTCGCTGATGGGCCGCAGCTCCTCCGCCCTGGGCGCCTTCAAGGCGGCGCTGCATCTGCTCGGGGTCATCGCCTGCTCCGCGACGGCCGCGCCGCAGGTGCCGTTGGACGACACGGCGGTCAAGCACGTGCAGGGACTGCTGTCGGCGGCCGGCCTGGGGTAAGAGGCCTGAAATAGGTTTGCCGCCCGGCATCGCGCGGGCGGAGGATATCTCCTCGTGCCCCGACTCCTCCCTGATCTGACGCCCTGGCGCGCGTCCCGCGATTTCCGCCTGTTGTGGTCCAGCGGGGCCGTGACGATGTTCGGCGGATTCCTGACCTTTGTCGCCGTGCCCGTGCAGATGAAGGAGCTGACCGGGTCGACGCTCGCGGTCGGAGCCATCGGCCTGGTCGAGCTGGTCCCGCTGATCGTGTTCGGGCTGTACGGCGGCGCGCTGGCGGACGCTTCCGACCGGCGGAAGGTGATCGTGTGGACGGAGGTGGGCCAAAGCCTGCTGGTGGCGTCACTGCTGGTCAACACGTTGCTACCGCACCCGATGGTCTGGCCCCTGTACGTCATCGCCGCGCTGAGCAGTGCGCAGAGCGGTCTGCAGCGGCCGGCGCAGGACGCGATCGTGCCGAGGATCGTGGCGCACGACCAGCTGACCGCGGCGGCGGCGCTCGCCGGGATCCGGTGGCAGATCGGCGGGGTCGCGGGGCCGTCGTTGGCGGGGGTGTTGATCGCCTACGCGGGGCTGCAGTGGGCGTACGCGATCGACATGGTGACGTTCCTGGTGTCGGTGCCGCTGGTGCTGGCTATGGGGGCGTCGCCGGCGGCGCATGACGCGGAGAAGCCGTCGCTGGCGGCACTGGCGGAAGGCGCCCGGTACGCCTGGAGCCGGAAGGAGCTGCTGGGGACCTTCGCGGTGGACCTGGCGGCGACGGTGCTGGCGTTCCCGATCGCGCTGTTCCCGTTCCTGGCCGACGCGTTGCACGCCCCCTGGGCGCTGGGGCCGATGTACGCGTCGTTCCCGGCGGGTGCGCTGCTGGTGAGCGTGACCAGCGGGTGGGCGTCACGGGTGCATCACCACGGGCGGGCCATGGTCGCGGCGGCCACGGTGTTCGGGCTGGCCGTGACGGCGGCCGGGCTGGTGCGCCATGTCTGGCTGGTGCTGCCGCTGCTCATGCTGGCCGGCGGCATCGACATCGTGAGCGGCATCTTCCGTACGGCCATGTGGAATCAGACGATCCCGGACGAGTTCCGGGGCCGGCTCGCGGGCATCGGCGTGCTGTCTTTCACCGTCGGTCCGCAGGCGGGCCAGATCCGGGCGGGCGGCGTGGGAGCGCTGATCGGGGTGCGGGCCGCGATCTGGACGGGCGGGCTGTCGTGCGTGGCGGCGGTGGCGCTGCTGGCGGTGTCACTGCCGAAGCTGTGGTCGTACGACGCCCGGACCAACGAGCACGCGGTACGGGCCCGGGCGGAGCATGCCAGAGGGACGGCGATGGAGCCCGCTTAGAGGCCGCGCACATAGATGGGGCGGCGTCGCGGGCGCGGCCTCTTAGCTTGGCCGATGGCCATGGCCATCGGCCAAGGTCATAGCCACACTTAGCCGCTCTCGTCGTCGCCGGCGCGGTCGGCGTCGTGCCAGCGGGGGTCGGTCTCCCACTCCAGGTTGCGGTCGGCGGCGATCTGCATGGCGTGCTCGGCCTCGGCACGGGTCGCGTAGGGGCCGAAGCGGTCCTTGGCCGGGCACTCGGGGCCCTCTTCGACCTTCTTGTGCTCGAGGCAGTAGTACCACTCGCCCGGCTTGCCGGCCGGCTTTCGTACGCGCTTGAACAGAGCCATGGCGTAATGGTGCCCGACATCGCCCGCCGGACACGCCGATACACTCGCTGACATGTCAGTCCTCGTGCCCGGGAAGCTCTCGCCGCCCCGCCCCGTCCCCGCTTCGATCCCGCGTCCGGAGTACGTGGGCAAGCCTGGCCCGACTCCGTACACAGGGCCGGAGGTCCAGGACAGCGAGACGGTCGAGAAGATGCGCATCGCGTCCCGGATCGCCGCCCGGGCGATGGAGGTGGCCGCGAAGGCGATCGCGCCCGGCGTGACGACCGACGAGCTGGACCGGATTGCGCACGAGTACATGGTCGACCACCAGGCCTATCCGTCGGACCTCGGCTACCGGGGCTTCCCGAAGTCGCTGTGCGCGTCGATCAACGAGGTCATCTGCCACGGCATCCCGGACTCGACGGAGCTGCGGGACGGCGACATCGTCAACCTCGATGTGACGGCGTACATCCACGGCGTGCACGGCGACACCAATGCCACGTACCTGGTCGGCGATGTCGACGAGGAGTCGCGGCTGCTGGTCGAGCGCACCCGCGAGTCGCTGAACCGGGCGATCAAGGCGGTGAAGCCGGGCCGGCAGATCAGTGTGATCGGCCGGGTCATCGAGTCGTACGCGAAGCGCTTCAACTACGGCGTCGTACGGGACTTCACCGGCCACGGCATCAACACGTCGTTCCACTCCGGGCTGATCGTCCCGCACTACGACGACCCGCGCGCGACCACCTTGATCAAGCCCGGGATGACCTTCACCATCGAGCCGATGCTGACCCTGGGCACCTACGACTACGAGATCTGGGACGACGGCTGGACCGTGGTCACCAAGGACCGCAAGCGCACAGCCCAGTTCGAGCACACGCTCGTGGTGACCGACACGGGTGCGGAGATCCTTACGCTGCCGTGGCCGCCCGGGGCATGACAGGTTAGGCAAGGCTCATATAGGTTAGGGCAGCCTTCCCAAGGGAAGGCTGCCCTAACTGTTGCCTGCAACCTGGAGCCCGCATGTCCGCCACCCGCACCTCCGCCGTCACCGCCGTCGGCATAGTGGTCGCCGTCACCGCTGTCACGGGGTGCGCCGAGAAGACGGCCGCGAAGGGCTCGGACGTGGTGCAGGTGACCGCGACCGACAGCAGGTGCCAGGTCTCGAAGACCACCTTCCCGGCCGGTCACGTCAAGATCGCCGTGCAGAACAAGGGCTCGAAGATCACCGAGGTCTACGTCTACACGCCGAGCGACAAGATCGTGACCGAGCGGGAGAACATCGGGCCCGGCACCAAGGCCACCATCACCGCGGAGATCAAGGCAGGTTCGTACGAGGTCGCCTGCAAGCCCGGCATGAAGGGCGACGGCATCCGGCAGAAGATCACCGTCACCGGCAAGGGCGCGGCGAAGACCGACCCGCGCCTGGACACGGCCGTGGCCGAGTACCGCCAGTACGCGCAGGCGCAGGCCGATCTGACGATTCCGGCGGTGAAGAAGTTCGCCGACGCCATCAAGAAGGGCGACATCGCCGGCGCCAAAACGGAGTTCGCCAACTCGCGGATCGGCTGGGAGCGCGCCGAGCCGGTGGCGGAGTCCTTCGGTGACATCGACCCGAAGACCGACACCCGCGCCGACGGTGTCGAGGCGGGCCAGAAGTGGACCGGCTGGCACCGCCTGGAGAAGGCGCTGTGGCAGGACAAGAAGATCGGCCCGGACGAGAAGAAGCTCGCCGCCCAGCTGGTCACCGACCTCGAGGACTGGCAGGCCCGGGTCGGCAAGGCCGAGATCACCGCGACCAGCATGGCCAACGGTGCCAAGGAACTCCTCGACGAGGTCGCCACCGGCAAAGTCACCGGTGAGGAGGACCGCTACAGCCACACCGACCTGTCGGACTTCTACGCCAACGTCGAAGGCGCCGAGAAGGCCTACCAGCTGCTGAAGCCGGTCGCGTCGGAGAACGAGCCGGCCCTCACCAAGGAGCTGGACAAGCAGTTCACGTCGATCAAGAAGCTCCTGGACACCTACCGCGAGGGTGACGGCTTCGTGTCGTACGACACCGTCGGCAAGACCGACCGCAAGGGTCTGGCCGACGCCGTCAACTCGCTGGCCGAGCCGCTTTCCACATTGGCGGCAGCGGTAGCCAAGTAGCCCACCTGGGACCAGAGGAAACACGCTGAGGGAAGGCAAGCAGGCCATGGCCGACACCACCGTAACCGGCGAAGCCGCAGAGCCCGAGCCGGCCGGCTCGGGCAACCCGGACGAGGCCCGGCCCCCGGTCACCCGACGGTCAGTCATTGGCTGGACCGGCGCGGGTGTCGTGCTCGGCGCGGCGGCGGCGGGCGGGGCGGTCGCCGCTCTCAGGACCGGGAGCGACGTGCAGTCGGCGGCGTCGGCGGGGGCGGCCGTCGAGTTCCACGGCACGCACCAGGCGGGCATTGTGACGCCCGTCCAGGACCGGCTGCACTTCGCGGCGTTCGACATCACGACCGACGACCGCGACGAGTTGGTCCAGCTGCTCAAGGACTGGACGGACGCGGCGGCGATGATGGCCAAGGGACAGCCGGTCGGCGACGGAGCAGTCGGCGGCCTCGCCGAGGCGCCGCCGGATGACACCGGAGAGGCGCTGGGCCTGCAGCCGTCCCGGCTGACGCTGACCGTGGGCTTCGGCGCCGGGCTGTTCGAGAAGGACGGCAAGGACCGCTTCGGCCTGAAGAAGCACCGGCCCGAGGCGCTGGTCGGCCTGCCGAAGTTCGCCGGCGACGCCCTGGACACCCGGCGCAGTGGCGGCGACCTGTGCGTGCAGGCCTGCGCGGACGACCCGCAGGTCGCCGTCCACGCGATCCGCAACCTCGCCCGCATCGGCTTCGGCAAGGTCGCCATCCGCTGGTCGCAGCTCGGCTTCGGCAAGACCTCCTCGACCACCCCCGACGAGCAGACCCCGCGCAATCTGATGGGCTTCAAGGACGGCACGCACAATGCCGCCGGCTCCGACAGGGCCGCGCAGACCAAGCACGTCTGGGTCTCCGAGTCGGACGGCCCGGCCTGGCTGGCCGGAGGCTCGTATCTGGTCGCCCGCCGGATCCGGATGCACATCGAGACCTGGGACCGCACCTCGCTCGGCGAGCAGGAGGACGTCTTCGGCCGTACGAAGGGCGAGGGCGCCCCGATCGGCAAGAGGAACGAGCGCGACGCCCCCAACTTCAAGGCCATGAAGCCCGACGCGCACGTCCGGCTCGCTCACCCCGACAACAGTGGCGTGACGATCCTGCGCCGCGGCTACTCCTTCACGGACGGCACGGACGGTCTGGGCCGCCTGGAGGCGGGGCTGTTCTTCCTCGCGTACCAGCGTGACGTGCGCTCGGGCTTCATCCCGCTGCAGAAGCAGCTGGCGCAGCACGACGCGCTCAACGAGTACATCCAGCACGTGGGTTCGGCGGTCTTCGTCGTACCGCCGGGCGTCCGGAAGGGCGGCGACTGGTGGGGCCGGACCTTGTTCGAATCCTCTGAAGGGAAGTGACCGACCGTGTTCGGCAACTATCTGATCGGGCTCCGTGAGGGTCTGGAAGCCAGCCTGATCGTCTGCATCCTCATCGCCTACCTGGTCAAGACACAGCGCAAGGACAAGCTGCCGCCGGTCTGGCTCGGCGTCGGCCTCGCCGTCGCCCTCAGCCTCGGCTTCGGCGCGGCGCTGCAGTTCGGCTCCCAGGAGCTGACTTTCGAGGCGCAGGAGGCGCTCGGCGGATCGTTGTCGGTCATCGCGGTCGGCCTGGTGACCTGGATGGTCTTCTGGATGCGGCGTACCGCGCGGCATCTCAAGGCCGAGCTGCACGGCAAGCTGGACGCCGCGATCGCCATGGGCACCACCGCGCTGGTGATCACCGCCTTCCTCGCCGTGGGGCGCGAAGGCCTGGAGACCTCCCTGTTCATCTGGACCGCCGTCCAGGCGACGAACGACGGCGTACGTCCCCTGGTGGGCGCCACGCTGGGGCTGCTGACCGCGGTCGTGCTCGGCTGGCTCTTCTACCGGGGCGCGCTGCGCATCAACCTGGCGAAGTTCTTCACCTGGACCGGCGCCATGCTGGTGGTCGTCGCGGCGGGCGTCCTCGCGTACGGATTCCACGATCTGCAGGAGGCCGGCTGGCTGACCGGGCTGGGGTCGAGGGCCTTCGACATCAGCGAGCAGATCCCGGTCGACAGCTGGTACGGGACGCTGCTCAAGGGCGTGTTCAACTTCCAGCCGGACCCGACCTGGCTGCAGGTCACGGTCTGGGCGCTGTATCTCGTCCCGACGATGTTCCTCTTCCTGGCCCCCGGTAGGGTTGCCGCGCCGAGTGCCGCCGCAGTCCCGAAGGAGCCCACGTCCGATGACCCGCAGGCCGCGCTTCCTGCCAGCTCTCGCCCTGCTGACACTGATGGCGTCGGCCATGACCGGGTGCGTAACGGTGCACGGGGAGCAGGCACTCGTACCGTCGGTGAGGAAGGCTGAGGCCGCCAAGGTTCTGGCCGACTTCACCAGCACGAACAACAAGGCCAACAAGAACTTCGACCCGAAGCTCATGGCCACCATCGAGACCGGCCCGCTCGGCGCCTCGGACGTGGCCGGTCTCCAGGCGAAGCACGCCAACAACCCCGGCGGCAACCCCTCGTACGTCCCCATCGAGCTCACCGACCCGAGCTTCCTGATCCCGCGTCAGCGTGGCTGGCCCAAGTGGTTCGTCGCCGACGCGGTCAGCAACAAGACCAAGAACGGCCGCTGGCTGCTGGTCTTCCAGCGCAACAGCTCCGCCGAGCCCTGGAAGGCCTCCCACCTCGGCGTCTACGGCGACTCCACCAAGCTCGCGTTCGCCCGCGACAGGCAGGGCTACGTCGAGCCGGTCTCCTCTTCCGGGTCCGGGCTGCTGGTCCAGCCGGGCGACCTGAGCACGGCGTACACGGACTACCTCCAGAAGGGTTCGGCGGGCTCCGCCGTCTTCGCGGCCGGCCCCGCCACCTCGCAGCTGCGGACCTGGCGTGCCGCCAACTCCCGTACGGCGACGCTCGCCACGCAGTACGCCGACCAGCCCGCCAAGGCCGGTGAGTACCCGCCGATCGCGCTCCGTACGAAGGACGGCGGCGCGCTCGTCTTCTTCGCCTCGCACCACACCGCGAAGGACACCTCGCTCCGGGCCGGGGTCGTCCCGCCGACCAACGCCGATACGCGGGCCCTGATGACCGGCACCGCGAAGACCTCCGTGACGTATCTGCGGCTCGCCGAGCAGGCCGCGACGGTGCCGCCGAATGCGGCCGGCGGCAAGGTGGTCGTCCTGAGCCGTGTGGTCGGCCTCATCTCCGCCAAGGGCGAGTGACGGGGGCTGTTTTCGCCCGTCAGAGCCAGCCCGCCGTTTCCGGTTCGTGCTCGATCTGGGCGCAGGCGTCCGTGAGGACCTCGAGCAGGGGCAGCGGGTCGGGCAGGTCGCAGTCGGGGCCTCGGCCGGGGAGCCATGCGACGGTCTCGCCGGAAGGAAGGTGGGACGGCGGGACGAGGACGTAGCTGCCGCGGCAGTGCCAGCGCAGGCCGGGGTGTTCGTCGAGGGTCTCGGGGTGGCAGTCGAGCTCGCAGGGCCACCACTCGTCCTCGTCCTCCACGGCGCCACGGGTGGCGGTGAAGAAGAGGAGCCGGTCGGCACCGTAGGAGGCCACGGGCCCGAGCGCCGCGCCCTCCGCGGCGAGGCGGTCGAGGGCAATACGGCCGGCCTCGGCGGGGACGTCGAGGACGTCATGCGTACTGCCGGTGGCCGCGATGAAGTTGGCGAGGGGCTGGGTACGCATCCACTGGTCGAGCTTCTCGGGGTCAGTGGTGGCCTGGGTGTGCCAGGCGAAGGACACCGGGTGCATGCCGGGCGTGGGGCAGCCGATGCGGTCACACGAGCATCGGAAGCCGGAGACCCCGGAGGGGTGTGCGGCGGGAGCGAGCGGCAGGCCGGCGGCGGCTGCGGCGCGCAGCAGCTCCTCGCGGCGCAGGTCGTCCCGGCTGCGGACGGCTGACCTCCGGACCGACCCCCGGGCCCCCGCCCCGTCGTCGCTGTCGCGGTCTGCCGAACGGCGGCGCAGCCAGTCGGACATCCTGCTCTTGCCTGCCATCGAGCCCCTTCCCTCGCCCGTGGTTACCCATGCTCCACAGTACGTAACGCCGCGAAGGGCGTAAGCGGAATTCACGGATGATGGACCCCATCCTGCTCCTTGTCAGGATCCTGTGCGCACCCGGGGTGCCCTCCGTTCAGCCGCGCTGCGACTGCGGATCACCACCCGTACACCTAGCGTCACAAACGTGATGAAGCGCGCACTCCTCGTTTTCTCCGTCGTGGCCCTGCTCACCACGCCGGCCGCGGCGGCACCTCACCGGATCACGTACATCGCCTACCGGGGCGGCGCCCTGGAAGTGCCGGAGAACACCATGGAGGGCCTGGTGCGGCTCGGCTGCGACGGGGTCGTGACGGATGCGCCAGGGGCTGCGGGTGGAGGAGTAAATTGGTTTTCCGACAGATTGTCGGTAACTCGTTGACTGAGGGACTGAGCGGGAATGATTGCCTCATGACGCCTTTTTCCACCGCGATCCGCACGGCCAGCCACGAGCAGCACATGCAGGCCGAGAACTCGACCTTCATGAGCGACCTCCTCGGCGGCCGCCTCGGCGTCGACGCCTACGCCCGCTACACCGAGCAGCTCTGGTTCGTCTACCGCGCCCTGGAGGACCCCTCCCACTCCGCCCGACTCGCCGCCGATCCCGTCTCCGGCCCCTTCCTCCGCCCCGAACTCCTCCGCGTCCCCGCCCTCGAACGCGACCTCGACCACCTCCTCGGACCCACCTGGCGCCCCCACGCCACCCCCCTGCCCGGCACCCGCGACTACGCCGCCCGCATCACCCAAACCGCCCACACCTGGCCCGCCGGCTACCTCGCCCACCACTACACCCGCTACCTCGGCGACCTCTCCGGCGGCCAAATCATCCGCGGCATCGCCGAAAAAACGTGGGGTTTCCCCCGCAAAGGCGACGGCGTCCGCTTCTACGTCTTCGACGGCATCCGCAACCCGGCCGCCTTCAAACGCGACTACCGGGCCTCGCTGGACGCGGTGCCGCTGGACGACCTCGAAAAGCAGCGCGTCGTGGAGGAATGCCGGGGCGCATTCGCGCTCAACACCGCCCTCTTCGCCGGCCTCGGCCGGGAATTCCCGCTCAGCGCCTGACCGCCTTCGGCCCAACCCCGGCCGTGAGGGGCGGCAGAGAAAGGCCGCTCAGCGCGTGGCGGACCAGCCGTCGGGGTCGTAGGGGGTGCGGGTGAAGATGAAGGTGCCGAGGTCGAGGTGGGTGAGGGTGCCGGAGGGGTCGTGGACGGGGCGGAGGGATTCGCCGGCGTAGTAGGCGTCGAGGCCGGTCCAGGTGCCGTCGGGTTGGGCGCGGAGGCGGGAACCGCGGCCGCGGCCGGAGGCGGGGATGAGCTCGAGGTCGCGGTTGGCGCGGAGGTGGAGGGTGAAGGGGGCGGTGCCCCAGAACCAGGTGCCGGTGAGGGCGAGGAGGGCGGGGTCGTCGTCGGAGCGGGGCTGCCAGGACGGGGGGAAGGCGGGCTCGCGGTCGGCCACGATGCGTACGAGATCGGCGGCGATGGTGCCGGCCGGGGTGCCGGAGGTGGCGTTGGCGAGGGCGATGCCGGCGAGGCGGTCGTCGGGGCTGAGCCAGAGGCCGGCCACGAAGCCGGGCATGGAACCGGTGTGGCCGGCGAGGCTGCGGCCGTCCGTACGCATGAGTTGCAGGCCGAGGCCGTACTCGCCCTCGGGGTCGCGGGCTCACGCATTTCGGCGAGCGTGTCGGGGCTGAGGACATCGGGGTCGCCGAACCCGCCGAGGAAGGCCGCCCAGCGGCACAGATCGGCGGCCGTGGACCACAACTGCCCGGCCGGGGCCATGATTCCGGTGTCGACCACGACCTCGGGCCGCATGACGTCCGCGTACGGGTGCACGGCGAAGCCGCCCGCGTGCGGGGCCTGCGGGAGCAGCGTCGTACGGAGCATGCCGAGCGGCTCCAGGACCTCGCGGCGCAGCACCTCGTACCAGGGCGCGTTGTGATGCCGCTCGGCGATCGCGCCGAGGAGGGCGTAGCCGGGGTTGGAGTAGTGGTGCCGCCGCCCGGCGGGGTGCACGCGGCCTCCCAGCACGTCGGCGAGCTCCGGCCGCAGTGAGCCCGGCGTGCGCTCCCACCAGGGGCCGGGGGTCTCAGAAGCCAGGCCCGAGGTGTGGGCGAGGAGCTGGGCGATGGTCAGGCCGTCCGCCGCCGTCGGCCCGAGGTGCTTGTCGACGGGGTCGGCCAGATCCAGCTGCCCAACGTCGCGCAGCCGCATCACCAGCACGGCCGCGAAGGTCTTGGTGATCGACCCGATCCGGTACTGCGTGTCGGCGTCCGGCGCGTGTCCGTCCACGCAGGAGCGGGACCCGTTCCACACCGGCTTTCCGTCACGTACGACCGCGCCCGCGAGCGACGGCGTACGGCCTTCGGCCTGGCCGACCGCGATCCGGTGCAGCAGCGCGCGGCGGGTCTCCGGGAGCAGCTCCCGGAACTCTTCGAAGTCTTCGTCAGGCGTTGGCATGGCGTCACCTTATGTGCGGGTGACGGGTCCACCATGTGATTTATGAGCCAGCGCACGCCCCGGCGGTATCTGATGTGCCCGCCGACGTACTTCCGGGTGACGTACTCGATCAACCCGTGGATGGATCCCGCCAAGCCGGTCGACCCGGCGCTCGCCCTGCTCCAGTGGGAAGACCTGCGCGACCGCTACCGCGCCCTCGGGCACACCGTGGAGATCCTCCAGCCCCTCCCCGGCCTCCCCGACATGGTCTTCGCCGCCAACGGCGCCACCGTCGTCGACGGCCGCGTCCTCGGCGCCCGCTTCGCCAACGCCGAGCGCACGGCCGAGGCCCCGGCCCACCGCGAGTGGTTCCTCGGCCGGGGCTTCGCCGAGGTCCACGACCCCGTGCACATCAACGAGGGCGAGGGCGACTTCGTCGTCACCGCTTCCTGGCTGCTGGCCGGCCGGGGCTTCCGCAGCAGCCCGCTGTCGCATGCCGAGGCCCAGGAGTTCTTCGGGCGCCCCGTCATCGGGCTGGAGCTGGTCGACCCGCGCTTCTACCACCTCGACACGGCGCTGGCCGTGCTGTCCGGCGACGACATCATGTACTACCCCGAAGCCTTCTCCCCCGGCAGCCGGGCCGTCCTCGCCCACCTCTTCCCCACCGCGCTCACCGCCACGGCGGACGACGCCGCTGCGCTCGGCCTCAACGCGGTGAGTGACGGCCTGCACGTCCTGCTGCCCGCAGGTGCCGGCGGGCTCTTCCGGCCGCTGCACGACCGGGGCTACGAGCCGGTCGGCGTCGACATGTCCGAGCTTCACAAGGCCGGCGGCAGCGTCAAATGCTGCACGCTCGAGCTCCGCGACTAGCGGTTGCTTCCCCCACCCCGCCCTTTCCCGAAACCGGGGCGCCGCCCCGGCCCCCGCCGGGGGCTGCGCCCCCAGACCCCTCGCCCCCAGACCCCTCGCCCCCGGGCGCTTCGCGCCGGGTGCGCTTCCAACCCGGCGCGATCCGCACCCGGCGACGACGCCTCAGGCCACGGGCCAGGTCCGTCGGGGTGCGCACCGTTGCGGGCGCGGGTGGGCTGGGCCCAGCCTCCCCCACAGCTTCGCGTGGGGGGGACCTCCACCTCGCTTCGCTCGCCGCAGCGGGACGACTGCCCCCAACCCACCAGGAGGGCGCGGGGCCCGGGGCGGTAGCCCCGCAAGAGCTCGGCCGTGGTACGAAGGGGCGCATGCCCCTACGTAGCGCGTATGACGCAGTCATCGTTGGCGGAGGCCACAATGGCCTGGTCGCTGCCGCTTATCTTGCCCGGGCGGGCAGGTCGGTCCTGGTGTTGGAGAGGCTGGAACATACCGGCGGGGCGGCGGTGTCGACGCGGGCGTTCGCGGGGGTGGATGCGCGGTTGTCGCGGTATTCGTATTTGGTGAGCCTGCTGCCGCGGCAGATCGTGGAGGAGCTGGGCCTGAAGTTCGCGACGCGGCGGCGCCGGATCTCGTCGTACACCCCGAAGGGGGAGGGCGGGCTGCTGGTGGATTCGGGGTCGGCGTCGCGTACGCGGGAGAGCTTTGAGCGGGTGACGGGGTCGGACCGGGACTTCGAGTCGTGGCAGCGCTTCTACGGGATGACGCACCGGGTCGCGCAGCGCATCTTCCCGACGCTGACCGGGCCGCTGCCTTCCCGGGCCGAGCTGGAGCGGATCGTGGACGACTTGGAGGCGTGGTCGGCGCTGTTCGAGCGGCCGCTGGGGGAGACGGTGGAGGCGGAGTTCGCGGACGACCTGGTGCGGGGGGTGGTGCTGACGGACGCGCTGATCGGGACGTTCACGTACGCCCATGACCCGTCACTGCTGCAGAACCGCTGTTTTCTCTATCACGTGATCGGCGGCGGCACCGGCGACTGGGATGTGCCGGTCGGCGGCATGGGCGCGCTCACGGACGCGCTGGCGGACGCGGCCCGGGCGGCGGGGGCGGAGATCGTCACGGGGGCGGAGGTGACGGGGATCGAGACGGACGGCGAGCAGGCCGAAGTGACGTACGCCGGCGGCCGGGTGGGGGCGAAGCACGTGCTGGTGAACGCGTCGCCGCACACGCTGGCGGGGCTGCTGGGCGAGCCGGCGCCGCCGAAGCCGGAGGGGGCGCAGCTCAAGGTCAACATGCTGTTGCGCAGGCTGCCGCGGCTGCGGGACAGGGCTGTGGACCCGAGGGAGGCCTTCGCGGGGACGTTCCATATCGCTGAGTCGTACGGGCAGTTGCAGACCGCGTACGAGGAGGCGGCGGCCGGGGCGGTGCCCACCGCACCGCCGTCGGAGATCTACTGCCACAGCCTGACGGACCCGTCGATCCTCTCCCCCGAGCTGGCCGCGCAGGGCACGCACACGCTCACCCTCTTCGGCCTGCATGCCCCGGCGCGGCTGTCCTCGGCCAAGGACGCCCTGCTCAAGGCGACGCTGGCCCAGCTGGACGCCGTCCTCGCCGAACCGCTCACGGACTGCCTGGCGCTGGACGCCGACGGCCGCCCGTGCATCGAGGCGAAGACCCCCGCCGACCTGGAACGGGAGGTCGGGCTGCCCGGCGGTCACATCTTCCACCGGGACCTCTCCTTCCCGTACGCGGGGGAGAACACCGGCCGGTGGGGAGTCGAAACGTCCCGCCCGAACGTCCTGCTCTGTGGCGCGGGCGCCGTCCGCGGTGGCGGGGTCAGTGGCATTCCCGGGCACAATGCTGCGATGGCCGTGCTCGAACGGGAGGGTGACGCATGACGGACAGCGCGACGGCAGGACGACGGCAGTGGATGCCGGTGGTGCGCCGCCGGCGAGCCGCTGGCGCGTCCGGCGCCACGGACGGGCCGCCCCCGCCCCGCAAGTGCACCGATGACGTGGTCGTGGACTGCGCCGTGTACGAGGACGGCATACGGCAGGCGACGCTGCCGCTGCGCGAGGCCAAGAAGGCCGCCCGCGAACGGCCCGGAAGCTTCGCCTGGATCGGCCTCTACCAGCCTGACGCCGAGCATCTGGCCGAGGTCGCCGAGGCCTTCGAGCTGCACCCGCTCGCCGTCGAGGACGCCGTGCACGCCCACCAGCGGCCGAAGCTGGAGCAGTACGGCGAGACGCTCTTCCTCGTCCTGAAGACCATCGTCTTCGTCGAGCACGAGCAGCTGACGGCGACCAGCGAGGTCGTCGACACCGGCGAGATCATGATGTTCATCGGCAAGGACTTCATCGTGGTCGTCCGGCACGGCAGCGCGCCCGGCCTCGGCCGCGTACGGCGCTCCCTGGAGGGCCGGCCGGAGGTGCTCGCGCAGGGCCCGGCCGCTGTCATGCACGCCATAGCCGACCAGGTCGTCGACGACTACCTCGATGTCGCCGACGCCGTCGAGCTGGACGTCGAGCAGCTGGAGGCCGACGTCTTCTCGGCCGGACACGGCGACGACGCGGAGCGCATCTACCAGCTCAAACGCGAGCTCATCGAGTTCAAGCGGGCCGTCCAGCCCATGGCCCGCCCCCTGCAACGCCTCGCCGAGGAGCCCTTCCCCTGCATCGGCCCCGAGGCCGGCCGCTACCTCCGTGACGTCCACGACCACCTCACCCAGGTCCGCGAACGCCTCGCCGGCTACAGCGAACTCGTCGACGGCCTCCTCGCGGCCAACCTCAGTCAGCTCGCCGTCCAGCAGAACGTCGACATGCGCCGCATCAGCGCCGGCGCCGCCATCCTGGCCATCCCGACGATGATCGCCGGCTTCTACGGCATGAACTTCCAGCACATGCCCGAGCTGGGCTGGCTCTACGGCTACCCGCTGATGATGGTCGTCACGGCGACGCTGTCCTACACCGCGTACCGGGCCTTCCGCCGGGTCGGCTGGCTGTAGGGCCAACGGCCGGTCCTGTGCTCGTTGGGTACCGAGCGCTTGGGCGCACCGGATCGGCCATTCGGCCGACCCGCCGGACAGCTTGCATCGCATAGCCTCGCCGCGTGGAGAACGCGCACAACCCGCCGACCGCGGACCCCGCGGATACCAACCCCCTCCCCCGGCCCGTACAGAGGCTCCTCGCCTCCGCGCTGTACGCGGTGCTCACCCTGGTGTGGCTGCTCGACCTGGAGTCCACCGAGGGGTTGCGCACCGCGCAGTACGACTGGCTGCCTCCCCTGGTGGCCCAGCCGGTGGCCGCCGTGCTGCTGTTCGTGCCCGACCGGTGGCTGTCCCTTGAGCGGCGCGCCTGGGCGGCGGCGTGTGGTTCGCTGGCGGTGACGGGCGGGATGCTGCTCGCCTGGCGGGACGGCGGCGGCCACTGGGGCCTGCTGGAGACGGTGTGCCTGCTGATCATGCTGGCGCGGACCTGCCGGTGGGTCAGGCGTCCGTTCGTCGCCGTCGCGCTCGGGGCCGCGGTGTGGACTGCCGCGTGACGAAGGTGCCGCGGGCCGGCTCGGCGTTGGAACGCCGGCTCCACGCTGCGATGGCCGAGGCCTACGGCCTTGGCGATCCTGACGCCTCTGATGCGCGCCGGCTCGCCGGGATAAGCAACCACTGGGCGCCGTTCCGCAGTTGGGTCGCGCTACTGCTCCGTACCCGCCGCGAGGAGAACGCCGGGCCGGCAGCCCGCGGTCGCTCGGTGCGGTAGTGCCCGCGGCGGTCAAGGCCGCCGGCGCTGCAACCGCCACAGCGAAGCGGTCAAAGGTCGGTTCAGCCTGATCCCCGCGCTGGATCGCCACCGCCTCCAGCTAAGTCAAGAGCGTTCCAGTCACCGATTGGCATCGGTTCCTCTGGATCGGCCATTGCCAGAGGCAGGCGGGAAAATTGACGCAGATGTTAGGCGACGGTGTCGTTGAAGTTTCAGAAAGAAGCGCGGTAGTCTCCGGGCAGTTGGCTCAGTGATCGACACAATGCGGTCGGTCGGTCTGTCTTGATCCGCTTCGTTCCGGAATCAGTCTCAAACGGATACCAAGTGCCTGGTCAAGAATGTCGGCGGTGTCCCCCTTCGGCCGGTTCACAGCTTCCGGTCGGCCCGTTCGGCTGCCGGGGCGTCCTGATGCCGAGGAGAAGCAACACAGGAGGGCTTGGTGTCCGTGGACGAGGTGAACGGGCCCGCGCGGCTGGACCCGGCGCAGCGCGACCGGCGCGGCTGGCGGGGCATAACCGACCGATGGCCGTTCCGGCTCAAGCTCAACGTGCTGGTCGGCGTGCCGCTGGTGGTGATCTGCCTGCTGATGGCCGATGTGATCAGCGGCCTGGTGGGGCAGGCCCAGGACGCCGCCGCGGACGCCCAGTTGGTCCGCGACAGCCGGCCGGTCGCCGAGCTCGTCGACCGGCTGCAGAGCGAGCATCAGCAGGCGCTGCTGCTGTCAGTGCGGTACGAGGCCGGCACCTCCGGCGAGCGCCCCTCGCTCACGGCCTACCAGAAGGCCCAGGCCGCAGTGGACACCCAAGTCGTCACGGTCCGTGAGAGCTTCGGCACCAGCCTGTCCACCAACGAGGCGCTGGCCCTCAAGCAGGTCGGCGGCCTGAGCAGCCTGCGGGCCACCGTCGAGCGGAGCTACCTGCCCACCGCCAAGATCGACCAGGCGTACCTCCCGCCCGTGGACGGCCTGATCAATGGCCTCGGCCTCGTCCACAACATGCACGACACCATCACCGCCATCCAGCTGGACTCGCTGCTGCAGGCAGCAACCTCCTACCGATCCTTCGAGACCGCGGTGTTCTCCGCGCAGACCGGCGACGCCAACGCGCTGACCGAGTTCATCAACGCGGTCGGCGACAACAAGCTCTTCACCTACCAGGCCGCCCGCTTCGGCCGGTTCTCCACCGAAGCGCAGAGCACCGAACTCGCCAGGGTCCAGCAGACCCCTGTGTGGAACACCATCCTGTCGCAGTACGCGGGGCTGCAGGTCGACCCCAGCGCTCTGCGGGTCCAGGGGCCGGAACAGATTCAGAAGGCGTTCACCAAGGCCCTGCGGTCGTACCCGGACTACCAGACACAGGCGCAGAACCGGCTGGTAATCACCGGCTCACTGATCGGCCAGATCGCCGACCACGTCGACCAGGCGTCCAGCAACGCATGGTGGCGGGCCGCCTGGCTGCTCGTCAGCGTGCTGCTGGCGTTCGCCCTCTGGCTGGCCTTCTCGGTGGTCATCCGCCGCTCGGTGGTCCGCCCGGTGCAGGCCCTCACCGCCGCCGCCACCCAGGTGGCCGAGGTCGCCGGCGAGGAACTCGCCAGGGTGGCCGACGACGACACCGACGACGCGAGCCCGCCCCGACTGCGCAAGGTGCCGGTCACGGCGCGCGACGAGATCGGTGACCTGGCGGACGCCTTCAACCGGGTTCAGACCGCCGCCGCCGCGCTGCTCGAACGCCAGGTGCTCAGCCGCCGCAACGTGGCCGAGATGTTCGGCAACGTCGGCCGCCGGGTGAGCAATCTGACCGCCCGCCAGCTCACCCTGATCGACGCCGTCGAGCGCGGCGAGACCAACCCCGACCTGCTCAACCGCCTCTACCGCATCGACCACCTCGCGGTACGCCTGCAGCGCAACGCGGACAGCCTGATGCTGCTGGCCGGCGTCCGCGAAACAGGCCTGGACGCCGGGCCCACCGCGCTCACCAACGTCGTACGGGCCGCGCTCGGGCAGATCGAGGGCTACCAGCGGGTCTCCCTGGACGGCGACAGGGATGTCACGGTGGCTCCCGACATCATCGCTGACCTGACCTTGATGATCGCCGAGCTCCTGGAGAATGCGGTGGCGTTCTCCCCGGCCCACAGCCCCGTCGAGGTGGTGGTGAGCAGCGGGGCCGAGGGCGCCCTGATCGAAATCAGCGACCACGGGCTGGGCATGAGCGAGGAACGGCTCGCCGAGGAGAACTCCCGGCTGATCCGCCGCGAACGCCTCGATCTGGCGCCCACCAAGGTGCTCGGCCTGTTCGTCGTCGGCAGCCTGGCCCGCCGCTGGGGTGTCCGCGTCACCCTGAGCCGTACACCGGGCGGCGGTGTCACCAGCCGGGTGGCGATCCCCTCGGCGCTGCTGCTCCTGATGAGCCCCTTCGCGGAGGACATCGGCCCGGCACACGACACCGACCGCCCCGGCGCTCGGGACGCCGACGCCAGGGCCGCGCTGCCGCAGCTGTCCTCGGCGGACCGCCGTCCGCAGGCGCCCGCGCTCCTCGCGGCGGCGCTCCCGCAACCTCGCGCCGCGCTGCCGCCCGCCGACGCCGACGACCACCGGCGTCCTGAAACGGCTCCGCTGCCGCAGCGCGTCCCCCAGCGGCAACATCCCTCGGCTGACCCCGCGGCCGGTGCCTCCCAGCCCACGGCCCGGCAACCCGCGGCCGCCGAACCTGCCGCCCAGCACTCCGCCGGTGAACCGGAGGACGGCGGGTCACGTCCGCTGCACCGCCGGGTGCGTGGAGCCACGCTCCACGCGACGCTGGGCGAGACCCGGGGACGCGGGGCACGCGAGGCGCCTCGCATCGTCGATGCGGAGGCGGTCCGCTCGGAACTCGACGAGTTCGAAGCTGCTGTGGCACGCGCGCACCGCGACAGCGCCGACGCCACGGCCCCCAGCACCGCCCAGCAGCAAGCAGGGCTTCCGGAAGGAGCGGAGCAGTGACAACGCCGACAAGTGACACCTCGACCGAGCAGGCCACGCCCGGCGATCTGCGGGCCGCCGCAGCCGACTTCACCTGGCTGCTGAGCCGTTTCGCCACCGAGACCGCGGGGGTGGTGGACGCTATCGCCGTATCCTCCGACGGACTGTTGATCGCGGTCTCGCAGCTACGTGACAGCTCGGACTCCGACCGGCTCGCCGCCATCGTCTCCGGCATGACCAGCCTGGCGGCCGGCGTCGCGGGCAACTACGGTCTCGGTGGCCTCAACAAGGTGATCATCGATCTGGAGGAGGGACATGTCCTGGTCTCCGCGATCGGCAGCGGCGCCGTGCTCGGTGTGGTCACCTCCAAGGAGGCCAAGCTGGGGAACATCGCGTACGAGATGACCGTCTTCGCCAACCGGGCAGGCGCCGCGCTGAGCCCGCAGCTCGTCCTCGAACTGAAGAACAACGTCGGTTCCAGATCCGCCGGGTGACCGGTACCGGGGAGGGATCCGGGGTTAGGGGAAGGAGGGCCCATGACGGCCGGCGACACGCAAGCCGACGGGGACGCCGTCTCGGGCCTGGCCGCAGACCCGGTCGGGCGCGCCCCCGCCGTGCGGCCGTTCCTGGTCACCGCGGGCCGGGTGGCGAGCACCAGGGCCGGCACGCCGATGCCCCTGGAGACCCAGGTCGTATCGACCGCGGCGGGCATCGTGGGCATGGAGCGCCTGGCCTTCGAGCGGCGCGACATTGTCGCGCTGTGCCGGCAGCCGCAGTCGCTCGCGGAGGTCGCGGCCCGGCTGCGGCTGCATCTGAACGTGGTTCGCGTCCTGGCCGAGGACCTGGAGTCCACCGGCGACCTGTCGGTGTACGTACCCAGGTCCGAGGCCGCCAACGACCTCTCCATACTGCGCAGGGTTATCGATGGTCTGCGGACCATCCCCGACTTCCGGGAGACAACTCCGTGACACCAACCGAGACCGCTGCCCGCGGCCGCGCCCAGCAGACCGCCGACCGGCCGCCGCTGCCGGTCAAGCTGGTCATCGCGGGCGGCTTCGGGGTGGGCAAGACCACGACCGTCGGCTCCATCTCCGAGATCGCCCCGCTGACCACCGAAGCGGCCATCACCGAGGTCGCGGCGGGCGTGGACGACCTCAGCCACACGCCGCGCAAGACGACCACCACGGTCGCCATGGACTTCGGCTGCATCACCATCGACCCGACCCTGAAGCTCTACCTGTTCGGCACCCCCGGCCAGGAGCGGTTCGGCTTCATGTGGGACGACTTGGTCGAGGGGGCGCTCGGCGGGCTCGTCATCGTCGACACCCGGCGGCTGGACGACTGCTACGCCGCGGTCGACTACTTCGAGCACAAGCAGATCCCGTTTGTCGTCGCGGTCAACGCCTTCGACGGCAAGGTCGAGCACGACCTGGACCAGGTCCGCTGGGCGCTCGACGTCGCCGACCAGGTCCCCCTGGTCACCTTCGACGCCCGCCGGCGCGGCTCGGTACGTGACGCGCTGCTGGCCGTCCTGGAACTGGCGCTGGAGCGTGCCGAGGGCTGACGACTGCCGCAGACCGAGAACCGAGGACCGAGAACCGAGGAAAACACTTTCGGAAAGCCACCAAACCCAAACGCCCACTTGGGGGCCTTAGCGGTCCGGCTGTTCCCAGGCGTCGCCCCAGTCCGCGTCGCGCGCGGCGCGGTACGCGTCGCCGTGCCGCTTGGTGACCGTCTTGCGGCGCAGGCCATCCTCCACGGTGCACAGGTCGAGCAGGACCTGCCCCTTGCGGATCTGGGGGTGCCGGACGACCCGCGCGGGGGCGGGAGTCGCGGGGAAGCGGGCGGCGGCGACGTAGCTGAACTTCTCGTCCTCGTAGGGGAGGGAGCCGCCCTTGACCTGGCGGTGGAGCGAGGAGCGGGTGACGCGGACGGCGAAGTGGCACCAGTCGGGTGCCTGGACCGGGCAGGCCGCGTTGTGCGGGCAGGGGGCGAGGACGGTGTAGCCGGCGGCGATGAGCTGGTCCCGGGCGGCGAGGACGCGGGCGTAGCCGTCGGGGGTGCCGGGCTCGACGACGAGGACGGCACCCTTGGCGGCGCGGGCGGCTTCGGCGATCACGGCCGCGCGGTCGGGGTCGGCCAGCTCTCCGATGACGTACGAGACCGTGATGAGGTCGGCCTCCGGGAGGCGTGCTGCGGAGGCGCCGCCGAGCGGGGCCCTGCGCCACTGGGCTTCCCGTACGGAAGCCCATTCGGCGCCGGCGGCCAGCTCGCGGCCGAGGTCGAGTGCCGCCTGCGACCAGTCCAGGACGGTGCTGGTGTGCGCGGCTTCGGCGTCCGCCCAGGCGTCGGCGACCGCCCAGGTCGCGGCGCCGGTGCCGCCGCCGACGTCCAGGTGGGTCGCGGGGGTCCACTCCCCCGCCCGGGCGCGGAATTCGCCGAGCGCGGCCCGTACGGCGGCGTGGGTGGCGGGCATCCGGTAGGCCGCGTAGGCAGCGACGTCGGAGCGGTCGCGGAGGATGGGCGTCTTGCCGGCCGTACGCCCCCGGTAGGTGGCGATCAGCCGGTCGACGGCCTGGGCGGCGCGGCCCGGCGGCATTCCGTCGAGGAGGTCCGCGAGGGCGGCTTGCAGAGTGGACACAAGCGTCAAGGGTAAGGGGCGGGCGCCAATGGCACCCGCCCCTTACCGATCAGCCCCGGAGGGCGAAGCTCAGCTCACGGCCGGCTGCTCGTCGGCGACGGGCGGGACAGGCGGGACCGCCGCGTCAGCGGCGTCGACCGGGTCGGCGTGGTCGAAGTGGCCCAGGGCCTCGTACTGAGCCGAGGCCTCGCGTGACGAAGGTGTAGAAGACGCCGGCGGAGGTCACCCGGCGGCTCATCGCGATGTATCCAACGGAGAAGATCGTCAGCGCAAGGGTGGCCAGCAGGAACGCGGCGGGCGCGCTGTATCCCGAACCCATCACGGCGACGGGGACGTTGAAGAGCATCGCCGTCATGGGCGCCGCGCCCGTGACGATGCAGAAGATGACGCCCGGCAGCCCCAGCGCGCCGGAGGCGAGTCGGTGGGACGCCTCGGTCGTCTCCGGTGCCGCAGGGGCTACGCCTTCTTGTACTGCCATCGAGTGGCCCCTCTCCGCGTTTCGCTGCATGTTGTCTGTTGCGTCCTGCGAACCGCATGGTGACAGCCCAAATGCATCGTTCTGCTGGTCAGCGCGTTAACTCCGCGTCAACTACGGGCAGGAAAGGAACGTCTGTGTTAACTCTCCGTCGCCGCGTGGACCGGCGGCCCGGGCCCTCCTACCGTCGGCCCTGGGACAGAAACGAACGGAGCACCACACAGATGAGCGGTTACACCGCCACGCTCGGCGGTCGCCAGTACCGCTTCGCAGGCCTCGGGCCGCTGCTGGCCGCCGCGAGCCCGGAGCGTTCCGGCGACCGGCTGGCCGGGCTCGCCGCCGAGTCGGCGCAACAGCGGGTCGCCGCGCGACTGGCGCTGGCAGAAGTGCCGTTGGAGCGCTTCCTGGCCGAGCCGGTGATTCCGTACGAGGACGATGACGTGACCCGGCTCATCCTCGACAGCCACGACGCCGCCGCCTTCGCGCCGGTGGCGGGGCTGACGGTCGGCGAGTTCCGCGACTGGCTGTTGTCGGAGGCCGCCGACGCGATCGCGCTGGCCGCCGTCGCGCCCGGCATCACGCCGGAGATGGCGGCCGCCGTCTCCAAACTCATGGGCAACGCCGACCTCGTCGCCGTCGCCCGCAAGGTGCGGGTCGTGACCGCCTTCCGCTCGACAATCGGCCTGCCCGGCCGGATCTCGACCCGCCTCCAGCCCAACCACCCCACCGACGACCCGGCGGGCGTGGCGGCGGCACTGCTCGACGGTCTGCTGCTGGGCTCCGGCGACGCCGTCATCGGCATCAACCCGGCGACCGACAGCCCGAAGGCCGTACGCGATCTGCTGGAGTTGCTGGACGGGGTGATCGAGCGGTACGCCATCCCGACCCAGTCCTGCGTCCTGTCCCACGTCACCACCAGCATCGGCCTCATGGAGCGCGGCGCGCCCGTCGACCTGGTCTTCCAGTCCATCGCCGGCACCCAGGCCGCCAACGCCTCCTTCGGCGTCACGCTGGGCCTGCTGGACGAGGCTTACGAAGCGGTGAGCGCCCTCGGGCGGGGCACGGTGGGCCAGAACGCGCTGTACTTCGAGACCGGGCAGGGCAGCGCGCTGTCCGCCGACGCGCATCACGGGGTGGACCAGCAGACGGTGGAGGCACGGGCCTACGCGGTGGCCCGGCGCTACGATCCGCTGCTGGTCAACACGGTGGTCGGCTTTATCGGCCCGGAGTATCTCTACGACGGCCGGCAGATCCTGCGGGCGGCCCTGGAGGACCACTTCTGCGGCAAGCTGCTCGGGCTGCCGATGGGCCTGGACATCTGCTACACCAACCACGCGGACGCGGATGACGACGACATCGCGACGATGCTGACCATGCTGGGCGTGGCGGGGGCATCGTTCGTGATCTGCACGCCGGGCGGCGACGACATCATGCTCAACTACCAGTCGGCCTCGTACCACGACGCGTTGTATCTGCGGGAGGTGCTGGGGCTGCGCCCCGCGCCGGAGTTCGAGGCCTGGCTGGACCGGATCGGGCTGCTCGACGAGCGCGGCGGCATACGCGACGTCACCGGCACCGCCCACCCGCTGAAGGAGCTGGCCGCATGACCGACCTCGTCGCCCAGGCCACGGACGCCACGATGTGGGCCGCCCTTCGCCGCCACACCCAGGCCCGTATCGGGCTCGGGCGGGCGGGTTCTGGGCTGCCCACCCAGCACCGGCTCGCGCTCCAGGCCGCGCACGCCGCCGCCCGGGACGCCGTCCACTCCCCCTTCGACGCCGATGCGGTGGCCGGCGCGCTGACCGGGGTGCCGACGCTGCGGGTGCGCAGCGCCGCCCCCGACCGGCTCACCTACCTCCAACGGCCCGACCTGGGCCGGCGGCTGGACCCCGCCGACCGCGCCCGGCTGCCGCGCGGCGACTGGGACCTGGTCTTCGTCATCGCCGACGGCCTCTCCAGCCGCGCCGTCCACGACCACGCCGCCCCCGTCCTCCGCGCCACCGCCGCCCTCCTCCCCGGCCCCGGCTGGCGCACCGCCCCCGTCGTCCTCGCCGAACAGGCCCGCGTCGCCCTCGGCGACGACATCGCCCACGCCCTCGGCGCCACCATGGTCGTCGTCCTCATCGGCGAACGCCCCGGCATGTCAGCCGCCGACTCCCTCGGCGCGTACCTCACCTACCGCCCCCGCCCGGGTGCCACCACCGACGCCGACCGCAACTGCCTCTCCAACATCCGGCCCCCGCTGGGTCTTTCCCACTCCGACGCCGCGACGAAGCTCGCCGCCCTCATGCGCCGGGCCCGAGAGCTGGAGCTCACGGGCGTGGCGTTGAAGGACGAGTCCGACGAAGCGGCGCCTCTGGCCCCGTAGAACCAACCGGGTTGGGGTAGGCCGTCCGCCTGAGGCGGGACGGGCTGGCCGACCCGGCCGCGCCGGCGACGGGGCTCACCCCGGCGGTGGGTGGCCGGGGGTGCGTCGACTGCCGACGGCCCATGGCCGGGTTGTGCCAGCCCGTTCCTCCCCCAGACTTCGTCCGGGGGTACCCCCAGCGCCTTGCGATGCACCGCACCAGGGGGTCCCCCCGGCCGAAGGCTGGGGGAGCCGCGGCACCCGACCCTGATCCGCCGGACAGGCCCTAATGCGAGCGGCCCTGCTGCCCTACGCGTCGCGGTGAACGGAACCCCTCCTCGCGTCCCCGGCGCCGCTCACAGCGGCGCCGGGGACGTGGCGCCGGAGATCAGCAGGTGAGGGGAACCGCTGCCGTCGGCGGGCACGCTCCACAGGTCGCTGCTGCCGACCTTGCCGTCGGAGGGTCGGGCGTAGGCAATGGTGTGGTCATCGAGCCAGGTGGCCTGGTCGTCGACGCTGTGCTGTTCGGCGAGCGGTGTCGCGTGGAGGGTGCTCAGGTCGAGGACGTACTCGTGCCAGAGGGCCGCGCCGGGCAGGGTCCGCTTCTTGAAGGCGATGCGCTTGCCGTCCGGGGACAGCGAGGGACATTCGACGTTCTGGACCAGGGTGGTGACGGTACGCCGGGAAAGGGATCCCCGGACGAGGTAGGTGCGGTTGGAGGTGCTGAGGGTGGCGTAGAAGGTGTCGTCGTCGGCCGCGAAGGTGACACCCCAGAAGTTGATGTCCGAGGCGTGGTAGGGCTTGCCGTCCAGGAGTACGGAGTACGTCTCCAGGCTCGGCGTGAGTCGCATGGTGCGCGTGTCCAGGATCGAGGTCCGGGTGGAGAAGAAGGCGGAGCTGTAGGACTCGCCGGACACGAAGACTGTCCAGGTGACGAAGTTGCCGCTGGGCGAGACCCGGGCCCGGCTGGGGGTGCCCGCGAGCGGGAAGCTGCGCAGGGTGTGCAGGTTGGCGTCCAGGAGCAGGGCCCGGTTGCTCTGCTTGAGCACGCCGGGGACGGACTGGAGGCAGATGCCGGTGCCCGCGGCGGCGTAGAAGCGCTGGCACTTCAGGCTCGAGGCGGTCCGCCCGGCCGCGGGGTCGGCGGCCGGGACCGAGGCGAGTGCGGCGCGGTGCGGGCCTGAGGCCGCGTTGAGGAAGGCCAGGCGCCCTGTCTGCTTCAGCGTCACCTTGCCCGCGCTGACCGAGGGTCCGCCCGCCTGGGGCTGGTTCTCCCGGGCCGCGCGGGAGGCCGCGTGCAGAACCACTCCGGTTCCCAGGCCCGCGAGGAGCAGCACCGCCGTGACGAGTATGAGCAGACGGCGTAGCGGCGTCATCGGGATCCTTGCGGGCGTCGGAGCGGAAGTGCGGGTGCGGGTGGGTGTGGAGGTCATCGGTGTCCGCCCGTCGGCCGCAGCACGACGCCGGCGACGGCCGCGCAGCAGAGCAGGCCGACTGCGGAGCCGGCCAGCGCCCGGCCGTCCCCCCAGACGGTCCAGGCCGCGCCGAAGGCCAGCGAGCAGCAGAAGCGGGCCAGCGCCTGGCCGGTGCCGACGATGGCGAGGCCGCTGGCGCGCAGTTCCTCGGGCACGATGTCGGCGACCGCGGCCGGCAGGACGCCGTCGGTGGCCGCGTAGAACGTGCCGTGCAGGGCCAGTACGAGGTAGGGCAGGGCAGGCGTGGCCGGGGCCCACAGCAGCAGGGCGTAGCCGATGAGCAGCCCCCCATGTCCGGCGAGGAATACGCCACGTCGCCCGACCCGGTCGGCCAGGGCGCCGACGGGCACGGCCAGCAGCAGGAACACGGCGGCGGTGCCCAGCGGCAGCAGCGGGAACCACTGCTCGCCAATGCCGCCGCGTCGTTGCAGCAGCAAATAGACGAAGGCGTCGCTGACTGTGGTCAGGCCGAGCAGTGCGGCGCAGCCGGCGAGCGCCCGCAGGCGCGGCAAGCGCAGCAGCGCCAGCGCTTCGCGAACGCGGACGGGTCGCCGGTCCGCGGCCTCACCACCGTCAGCGTCGCCTTCTGCGCCGCCCTCGGCAGCCTGTGTACCGCGCGGCTTCCCCGGCACGAACAGCACCAGCACCAGCACGCCGAGTGCGGCGACGCAGGCGCTCACCCCGAAGACGGCGTCGTAGCCGTCGACCGTCGCGCGCAGGATCAGGAAGGCCGCGAGAGGTCCGAGCATCGCGCCGGTGGTGTCCATCGCCCGGTGTACGCCGAAGGCCCGGCCCTGGTTCTCCCGTGGTGTGGACAGGGAGATCATCGCGTCGCGCGGGGCGGTGCGCAGGCCCTTGCCGGTACGCTCCAGGGCGAGCACCGTCCCCAGCGACCCGAGGCCGCTGGCGAGCAGCAGCAGCGGTTTGCACAGTGCGGACAGGCCATAGCCGAATCCGGCTATCAGCTTGTGGTTCCGCACCCGGTCGGAGAGGTGACCGCCGGCCAGCTGTACCAGTGCGCTGACGCCGTTGTACACGCCGTCGAGGGTGCCGAAGCCCAGTGGACTGAAGCCGAGCCTCGTGACGAGGTAGAGCGGCAGCACGGCGGTGACCATCTCCGAGGAGATGTCGGTGATCAGACTGACCGCGCCCAGCGCGAACACGATCGGGGCGACCTTCGGTATCAGGCCGCGGGTGCGGACCGACGCGGTGTTCACCCCGCCGGGGGTGGATGAGCGGTCGGCGAGATACATGACCAGGAACTCCAGGTGCAGTGCGGTGCGGCAGTGCGGTGCCGGTGATGCCTTGTTCCGCGATCTTGTTCCGTAATCAGTCCTGCCGGCTGCTCTCGTCCCGCAGCCACGTGCCGAAGTCCTGCGCCCGGATGGCTTTCCTGGCCCCCCGCCGGGCGATGACCGCCGCCGCGACGAAGACGACGACGCCCGCGAACAGCCTCGGCTGCTTACGCAACATCGCGCGGAGGTCCGCCTTGCTCGTTCGAGCCGAGGCCACCGCCGGCCCTGCCTCCGGCCGCTGGTGGCCCTCCAGTTGGGCGGTGGAGACGGCTGCCCGGATCCGTCGCCTGATCAGGTCGGACCATGTACGTGGCGGCTGGATGACGACGGCCGCCGTGCCGACCACGAGCCGCTCGTCCGGTGCGAAGGCCAGGGATGCGGCCAGGTCGTCCGCCATCAGCGGCGGCAGTGCGGCGATTCGGGCGTGCCCCGCCTCCGACACCGCGATGACGCCTCTGCCGAACAGCCCGTCACGTACTGCCGGCAGCCGCTGCCACACCTGGTAGTAGACACGCACCCGCCACGCGCAGGCGGCCAGCGGGAGCTCCCTTTCGGGGGCTGTGGCGAGGATGGCCGGGGAATCCTTCGGGGACGCAGTCAACAAGGGATCGGTCAGTGCCCGCACGTCCGCGCCCGCGATCACGACATCGGCGTCCACGTACAGGCGCGGGAAGCCGCGCGCGTGCTCATCGCCCGCCCGCAGCGCCGCATGCTTCGAGGGTATGGGGGTCTCGACCACCCTGACCCGGGCGCCGCGAGCGCCCGCGACCTGCGCGGTTTCATCCGTACAGCCGTTGCACACGACCACGATGTCGATCTCGTCATCGGAGGAGTCGGCCAGAAGCGAGTCGAGGAGCCGGCCGATGACTCGTGCCTCGTTGTGGGCCGGGATCACGATGCTCGTCACTGGGGCAGTATGCCGTCATACGTAACGTGGCGCTGCGCGTTTCGCCCAACCGTTCCCGTTACTGAGGCCCGTGGTCTAGATTGAGCGTCGGCGGGCCGGTTTGGGCAGAGCGAGTGCCTCTGAACTGACCGCTAGGGCAGTGTGTTTTGCCATGAGTAGAAAAATCTGCCGTGACCAACGACAGGTGAGCTCAGGTGGTTGGGAACCGCCAAGGCTCTGAGGCTCCACTCTTTTCAAGTGCCGCTGTGCGGACGACGCATCGGTGCTGATTCAACACGGACTACGTCTTGCGGCCGTATGTCCGAACTCGTTCGGTCTCAGGGGTAACCGAGCATGTGGTGGGGGGGGCATGACCATTGAGCACGTCACGCATGAGCTACGGGTTGTGGAACACAGGAGTCCGGAAGCTCGCCGAAGACGTTGGGAGCGGAAGTACCGAATAGTCCTGCTGGTGGCGGACGGCCTTGCGGCTGCGGTCGCCGCCTTAGTGATCCACGGGACTTATGGCCGCTGGGCCGTGGCCCTGGTGCTGCCCCCGACGTGGATCGTCGCCATGTGCGTCCACCGGTCCTACGACCGCAGCGCCCTGGGCCTCGGGACCGAGGAGTATCGGCGCGTATTACGCGGTGCCGTCGCGTTGCCGGCACTGGCCGCAGGCGCCTACTGGTTGTTCGCTTACGACTCGGGGCTCATGCACGACATCATGATGGCGACGGCTCCGGCCGCCGTGATCGCCCTGCTGGGCAGATATGTGCTCCGCCGCCGGCTGCACAGACGCTGGGCACGGGGCCACGACCGGAGCACCACGCTCCTGGTCGGACCGTCGCGTGGCGTGGCGGAGCTGGTCACCGTGCTGCGGCGCAGCGGAGTGCAGGAACTGCAGGTCGCCGGGGTGTGCCTGACCGACCCCGAGAACGCGTCGGCGATCCGGAAGCTGGAGCTCCCCGTCTGTGGCGGCGTCGGCGACATGTCCGAGGTCATCCGGGCCACGGGCAGCAGCACCGTGGTGGTACTGCCGGCGCCCGACTTCGACGCCACCGTCCTGCGCCGGATGTCCTGGACCGCGGCCGTGCAGGGCGCCGATTTCCTGCTGGCCCCCATGCTGGCCGACGTGGCCGCCTCCCGGCTGGCGGCCCGGCCCACCAACGGGGTGCCGCTGCTGTACATACAGGCGCCGACCCTGTCCCGGATCGCCCGGCTGCCCAAGGAGCTGCTGGACCGGACGCTGGCCGCGGCGCTCCTGCTGGTCCTCGCGCCGATCATGCTGCTGATCGTGCTGATCGTCCGCCTGGACAGCTCCGGACCCGCGCTGTTCAGACAGCGGCGGGTGGGCCGGTACGGCGATCACTTCACCATGCTGAAGTTCCGCACGATGCGGCACGACGCGGAGGAGCGCCGGGCGGACCTCGCGCACCTCAACCAGAACAGTGACGGCCTGCTGTTCAAGGTGAAGCAGGACCCACGGATCACCCGGGTGGGTATGGCTCTGCGCCAGTACTCACTCGACGAACTGCCGCAGCTGATCAACGTGGTCACCGGCCATATGTCGCTGGTCGGCCCCCGCCCCCCGCTGCCCGAGGAGGTGGACGAGTACACGCCGGAGGTCAAGCGCCGGCTCCTCGTGAAGCCCGGCCTCACCGGCCTGTGGCAGGTGAGCGGCCGCTCGGACCTGCCGTGGGACGAGGCGGTCCGGCTCGACCTCGGATACGTGGACAACTGGTCGGTGAGCCTTGACCTGTTGATCCTGCTGCGCACCGGTTCGGCCGTGGTCCGGGGCACGGGGGCCTACTGATGACCAAAGGGGAGAGAAACACTGTGACGAAGACCAGCGCGCCCGGGCGGCGACCGGCGGAACCGTTGGGAGTCGCGGTCGTCGGCGCCGGCTACTGGGGCCCCAACCTCGTCCGCAACTTCCAGTCCAGTCCGCAGTTCCGGCTGCGGTGGCTGTGCGACCTCGACGTGGACCGGGCCCAGCGGGTGCTCGGCGGTTACTCGACGGTCCAGGCGACCTCGGACTACGCGGCGGTCCTCGCCGACCCGTCGGTGGACGCCGTCGCCGTGGCCACACCCGCCGGGACCCACCTCGACATCGCGCTGGCGGCGCTTCGCGCGGGCAAGCACGTACTCGTGGAGAAGCCGCTGGCGGCGACGTACGCAGACGGGGTGCGCCTGGTGGCCGAGGCGGAGGAACGCGGGCTCACCCTGATGTGCGATCACACCTACTGCTACACGCCCGCGGTAGGCCGCATCCGGGAGATGGTCCGCTCCGGGGAACTCGGTGAGATCCACTTCATCGACTCCGTCCGGATCAACCTTGGGCTGGTCCAGAAGGACATCGACGTCATGTGGGATCTGGCCCCGCACGACCTGTCGATCCTGGACTTCATTCTCCCCGACCACGTCGAGCCGGTCGCCGTCGCCGCGCACGGAGCCGACCCGATCGGCGCGGGGCAGGCCTGCGTGGCCTATCTGACGCTGCAGCTCAACACGGGGGCCATCGCCCACGTGCACGTCAACTGGCTGTCGCCGACCAAGGTTCGCACCACCATGGTGGGCGGCGCCAAACGCACCCTGATCTGGGACGACCTCAACCCGGCGCAGCGCGTGGCGGTCTTCGACCGCGGGGTGGACCTGGCGGCGCCACAGGAGATCGGCGTGGACGAGCGCCGGGACATGCTCATCTCGTACCGCTCCGGGGACATGGTCGCGCCCGCGATCGGGGAGAAGGAAGCACTGCGCAGCATGGTCGACGAGTTCGCCGAGGCGGTCAGGGAGCGCCGGGCGCCGCTGACCGACGGACGGGCGGGCCTGCGGGTGCTGGACATTCTTGAGGCGGCGTCCCGGAGTCTGGAATTCCGCGGCGCCGTCGTCGGCCTGCGTGCGGGCCGTTGACGGTTCCGATGAACGCGATGAACGCGATGAACGCGATGACACCATGACCGATTCAGTGAGGGAACTTCAGTTGAGCAGCGTACGAGGCAAGAAGATCCTGGTCACCGGAGGGGCCGGCACCATCGGCTCCAACCTCGTGGACCTCCTGGCGGAGGGCGGCGCCCGCGAGATCGTGGTGCTCGACAACTTCGTGCGCGGGCGGACGGCCAACCTCGCCAAGGCGCTGCGCAGCGGTGTCGTGGAGATCGTCGAGGGCGACATCCGGGACGCGGCCACCGTGCGGAAGGTCACCGAGGGTGCCGACCTGGTGTTCCACCTCGCCGCTATCCGTATCACCCAGTGCGCGGAGGAGCCCCGGCTGGCGAACGAGGTCATGGTCGACGGCACCTTCAACGTGCTGGAGGCGGCGGCCCAGGCCGGCGCGGGAAAGGTGATCGCCTCGTCCTCGGCATCCGTCTACGGCCTGGCCGAGACCTTCCCGACGACCGAGCGCCACCACGCTTACAACAACGACACGTTCTACGGCGCGGCGAAGGCCTTCAACGAGGGAATGCTGCGCAGCTTCCACGCCATGTACGGCCTGGACTATGTGGCGTTGCGCTACTTCAACGTGTACGGCCCCCGGATGGACATCCACGGCCTGTATACCGAAGTGCTCATCCGCTGGATGGAGCGGATCGAGGCGGGCGAGCCGCCGCTGATCCTCGGCGACGGCACGCAGACCATGGACTTCGTCGACGTCAGGGACATCGCCAGGGCCAATCTGCTGGCCGCCGAATCCGACCTCACCGACGAGGTGTTCAACGTCGCGAGCGGTACGGAGACGAGCCTGCGCGAACTCGCCCTCGGCCTGCTCGACGCGATGGGGGCGACGGACCTGGAGCCGGTGCACGGGCCCGCCCGCGCGGTGAACGGGGTGACCCGGCGCCTCGCGGACACGACGCAGGCCGCCGAACGCCTCGGATTCACGGCGGAGATCGACCTGCGGACGGGGCTGCGGGACCTGGTGGACTGGTGGCGCGCGGAGCGCAGCAGCGACGCCGCCGGCACGGCCGTCGAGGCCGGGCGATGAGCGCTCAGGTGGAGACCCCGGCTCGTATCCCGGTGATGATTCCGTGGCTCGGCGAGGAGGAGGCTCAGGCGGCGGCCGACGCGGTGCTGTCCGGGTGGGTCGCCCAGGGTCCTCGGGTCGCCGAGTTCGAGCGCGTCTTCGCCGAGCGGGTGGGCGCCGAGCACGGCATCGCGGTCAGTTCCTGCACCACGGCGCTGCACCTGGCCCTCGTCGCGCTCGATCTGGGGCCCGGCGACGAGGTCGTCGTCCCTTCGCTGTCGTTCATCGCCACCGCCAACGCCGTGCGCTACGTCGGGGCCGAGCCGGTATTCGCAGACGTCGAACCCGCCACCGGCAACCTGACGACGCTCACCGTCGACGCGGTCCGTACGGCCCGTACGAAGGCGGTCATCGTGGTCCACCAGGGCGGCGTGCCCGCGGACGTGGACGCTCTGCGCGCCGCCTGCGCGGACTGGGATATCGCACTGGTCGAGGACGCGGCCTGTGCGATCGGCTCGACCGTGGGCGGCAAGTCCGTCGGTCACGGCGCGCTGCTCGCGGCGTGGTCCTTCCACCCCCGCAAGGTGATCACCACGGGCGAGGGCGGCATGGTGACCACCGACAACGCGCAGTGGGCGCAGCGGCTCCGCCGGCTGCGCGAGCACGGGATGAACGCGTCAGCGGCGCAGCGGCATGCGAGCAGCAAGCCGATCCTGGAGAGCTACCTCGAAGTCGGCTACAACTACCGGATGACGGACGTCCAGGCCGCGATCGGCCTGGTCCAGCTCGGGAAACTCGACGAGATGGTGGTCCGCCGCCGCGCCCTGGCAGCCCGCTACGACGATCTGCTGCGGGACGTCCCCGGTCTCAGCCCGGTCCGCGACCCCGCGTACGGGCAGGGCAACTTCCAGTCGTACTGGGTGCTGCCGGCCGAGGACTTCCCGGTGAGCCGGGACGATCTGCTCGCCGCGCTCGCCGAGGCCGGGATCTCCGCCCGGCGCGGGATCATGGCCTCGCACCTCGAACCCGCCTACGCGGGGCACCCGTTCGCGCCGCTGCCGGTCACCGAGCGGATCAGCCGGGACTCGCTGATCCTGCCGCTGTTCCACACAATGACGTACGACCAGCAGGACCGCGTGGTGGCGGTGGTGCGCGACCAGGCGCGGCGATGACCGGGCTGCTGATCGTCGGCGCGGGCGGGTTCGCGCGGGAGACCGCGCAGGCTGTCCGGGATGCCGGGGCGTGGAGCCTGCTCGGGCATCTGGACGACAACGCCGGGCTGCACGGCACCGAGGTGGACGGTGTGCCCGTGCTGGGCGGCTGCGACCTGGTGCACGACATTCCCCGGGCGCAGGTCGTGATCTGCGTCGGCAACCCCCGGGACTACGCGGCCCGGGCCCGCCTGGTCCGCAGGCTCGACCTGCCTCAGGACCGCTACGCCACAGTGATCCACCCGACGGCGGCGGTGTCGGCGACCTCGGAGGTGGGCCCCGGCTCGGTCCTGCTCGCGCACTGCGACCTGACGGCCGCCGTGCGGGTGGGCGCGCATGTCGCGGTGATGCCGCAGGTCGTCCTGACCCATGACGACGTGGTCGAGGACTTCGCCACGATCGCCTCCGGTGCCCGGCTCGGCGGAGGCGCGCGGCTGGAGCAGGGCGCCTATATGGGTTCGGGGGCCCTGCTGCGGGAGGGCACGGCGGTCGGCGCGTGGTCGCTGATCGGGATGGGGAGCACCGTACTCGGCGATGTGCCACCGGGCGAGATCTGGGCCGGCAGTCCGGCCCGGCGGCTGCGTGAGGCAGCCGCCCCGGCTCTCGACGAACTCGGGACGGAAAGAATGGGGAGACCGGTCAGATGAACATTCCGCTTGTGGACCTGAAGGCGGCCCACGAGGAAGTCGCCGATGAGGTGCGGGCCGGATTCGAGCGCGTCCTGGCCGCCACCGCGTTCATCGGCGGCGACGAGGTCCGCCTGTTCGAGCGCGAGTACGCGGACTTCGGCGGCGTCGCGCACTGCGTGGGTGTCGCCAACGGCACCGACGCCCTCGAACTGGCCCTGCGTGCCGGCGGGGTCGGGGCCGGCGACGAGGTGGTGCTGCCCGCCAACACCTTCATCGCGACGGCGGGCGCGGTGGCCAGGACCGGCGCCAGGCCGGTGCTGGTGGACTGCCTGCCCGACAACTTTCTGATGGACCATCAGGCTGCTGCGGACGCGGTCGGCCCGGCCACCCGCGCGGTGGTGCCGGTGCATTTGTACGGGCAGTGCGCCGCCGTGGCGGAGCTGGCCGCGGGGCTTCCGGAACGCGTACGGGTCGTCGAGGACGCGGCGCAGAGCCAGGGCGCGACCCGCGACGGCCGGTCGCCGGGCAGCGGCGGAATCGCCGCCACCAGCTTCTATCCGGGCAAGAACCTGGGCGCCTACGGTGACGCGGGCGCGGTGCTGACGGACAACGAGGAGCTGGCCGCCCGCGTGCGCGCGACGGCGAACCACGGCGGCGTCGCCAAGTACCGCCACGACGTACCCGGATTCAACAGCCGCCTGGACGGGCTGCAGGCCGTCGTCCTGCGGGCGAAGCTGGCCCGGCTCGCCGACGGCAACGCGGCACGCCGGGCGGCGGCGGCACGCTACGACGCGCTGCTCGCGGACCTGGCGGCGGCCGGCCGGGTCGTGCTGCCGTCGACGGCCGCCGGCAACGTGCACGTGTGGCACCTGTACGTCGTCCGGATCGCCGGGGCGGACCGCGACGACGTCGTGGGCAAGCTCAACGCGGAGGGCATCGGGGCAGGGGTGCACTATCCGGCCCCGGTCCACCTCACGCCGGCGTACCGCCACCTCGGCCACCGCCGCGGCGATTTCCCGAACGCCGAGGAAGCCGCGGACCGGATCCTGTCGCTTCCGCTCTACCCGCAGATCACCGCCGACCAACAGCAGCGGGTCGTGGACGCGCTCGCCGACGCCCTCCTCTGAGACGTTCGGCCGCGACCGTGTGATCGGACATCGCTTCTTGCAATACCCCGACTTCACCGAGCCGGGTCTCTGTATCACAGCACCGCTGAGAGGTACACATGCGCAGATGGAGCAGACGGATCCGAGGCGGCCGCCTCGCCCTGGTAGTAGCGTTGGTATGGGCGGTGCTCCCGCAGGCCGTGGTCGCCCAAGCGGCGTCCGATCCCTGTGGATCGGGTAAGAACCCCATCGTCTGTGAGAACTCCAAGCCGGGCACGCCGATGTCCGACTGGTTCTCGCCAAATGCCTACGGTGACATCCAGGGATTCTCCACGAAGGAGAGCGTCCAGGCGGGCGAAACCGTCCAGTTCAAGGTCCAGTCCCGGGTCTCGTACAACGTCCAGATCTACCGTCTCGGCTACTACGGCGGTGACGGGGCGCGCCTGATGTCCACCGCGGCCCAGGCGGCGGTGACCTATCCCGCCAACTACACCTCGACTCCGAAGAGCTGCACGTCCGGCAGCGGCACCGGCCTGGTCGACTGCGGCAACTGGCCGGTGACCGTGAGCTGGACGGTGCCCAGCGACGCCGTGTCCGGCCTGTACATCGCGAACCTGGCCCAGACGGACGGCGACGGCCTGATGCCGTACCCGTTCGTCGTCCGGAACGAGTCCAGCACCTCCGACATCGTCGTGCAGACCAGCGACCAGACCTGGCAGGCCTACAACAACTACGGCGGCCAGGACCTCTACGGAGGAACCGGGCCCGCGCCGGACGGACGCGCCTACCAGGTCAGCTACAACCGGCCGCTGGACATCGGCGGTGACAACGGCATCTACGGATCCGAGTTCCAGATGCTGTCCTGGCTGGAACGCAACGGATACGACGTCAGTTATCTGTCCGGCGTGGACGTCTCGACCAAGGGATCCCTGCTGCTGAACCACAAGGTGTACATGTCGTCGGGCCATGACGAGTACTGGACCCAGGACCAGTACTCCAATGTCCTGGCGGCCCGTAAAGCCGGTGTTCGCCAGGCCTTCTTCAGCGGCAACGAGGTCTTCTGGAAGACCCGGCTCGCCCCGAGCATCGACGGCACCAGTACGGCGAACCGAACGCTGGTCTGCTACAAGATGACCAAGATGGCGCAGTCCAACGGCATCGCCGACCCCAGCGGCACCTGGACCGGGACCTGGATGGACCCGACGAGCACCGACTACGGAACGGCCTACCAGCCACCGAACGTCCTCACCGGTTCGATGTTCCAGGTCAACGGCTATCGCAGCGACGCGATCACCGTGCCCGGCTCGTACGGCAAGCTGAGGCTGTGGCGCAACACGTCGGTCGCGAGCCTGACCTCGAGCCAGACGGCCACCTTCCCGACCGGGACGCTCGGCTACGAGTGGGACAGCGACCTGGAGAACAGCACCAGGCCGGCCGGTCAGATCGACCTGTCGTCCACCACGGTGGACGTCACCGACGGCAAGTACCGCCTGGACGCGGGCAACACGTACGGCAACGGCACCGCGACGCACAACCTCGTCGAGTTCCGCGACCAGACCTCGGGCGCCCTGGTGTTCGGGGCCGGAACCGTGCAGTGGTCGTGGGGTCTGACCAACGTGCCGACGTACAACCCGGCCGACGAGGTGGTCACCGAGGACGCCCGCATGCAGCAGGCCACGGCGAACATCCTCGCCGACATGGGCGTCCAGCCGCAGACCCTGCAGAGCGGCCTCGTCCAGGCGACGGCCTCCACGGACACCACGGGTCCGACCGTCACCGTGACGAGCCCGGCCGCCAACGTCACCGTCCCGGCGCTCAAGCCGGTCACCATCACCGGCACCGCCGCCGACTCCGGAGCCGGCGTGGTGGCCCGCGTGGAGGTGTCCACGGACGGCGGAACGACCTGGCACGCCGCCACCGGCCTGACGTCCTGGAGCTACAGCTGGACGCCGACGACCCCGGGCTCGGCGTCCGTCAAGGTCCGCGCGGTGGACGACAGCGTCAACATCGGAGCTGTCACCACCGTTCCGCTAACGGTCGGCCCGCAGGCCTGCCCCTGCACCATATGGCCTGCCTCGGCCGTGCCGGGGACCGTCAACGGCGGCGACGGCAGCGCGCTGGAACTCGGTGTGAAGATCCGCACCACGGTGGCCGGATCGATCACCGGCGTCCGCTTCTACAAGTCCCCCGCCAACACCGGAACCCACACCGGCAGCCTGTGGAGCGCCTCCGGCACCCGCCTGGCCACCGGCACCTTCACCAACGAGACGGCGTCCGGCTGGCAGCAGCTGAACTTCGCCACACCTGTGTCGGTCAAGGCCAACACCACGTACGTCGCCTCCTACTTCGCCCCGAACGGCGGTTACTCCTACGACGGCGGCTACTTCTCCAGCAGCGCCGCCGGTCTGGCCCCGCTCACGGCGCTGCAGTCCGGCACCGACGGCGGCAACGGCGTGTACCACTACGGCTCGTCGAGTGGCTTCCCGTCCTCGCCGTCGTCGGGCAGCAACTACTGGGTGGACGCGGTGCTGGACACATCGTCGGCCAGTACGACCCCGCCCACGGTCACCTCGACCTCGCCGAAGTCGGCGGCGACGGGCGTGTCGATCACCTCACCGGTGTCGGCCGTCTTCAGCCAGGCCGTCGACGCCGACACGCTCGTGTTCACCGTCAAGGACCCGGACGGGAACACCGTTCCGGGGACCAAGGTGCTGAGTGCGTCGAACAGCGCGACCTTCACGCCGTCCACGGAACTGGCGCTGAACACCACGTACACCGCTTCCGTCCAGGCCTCCGATCTGTGGGGCAACGAGATGGCCAACCCGACCACGTGGACCTTCACCACCAGTTCCACGCCCCCCGCGGTCACCTGCCCCTGCACGCTGTGGAACGCCAACACCGTGCCGGCCACGACGGACATGACCGGCGACGCCAACTCCCTTGAACTGGGCACCCGGTTCCAGTCCTCGGCGAGCGGCTACGTCACCGGCGTCACCTTCTACAAGGGCACGGGCAACACCGGCACCCACACCGGCAGCCTGTGGTCCGCCGACGGCACGCTCCTCGCCACCGGCACCTTCACCGGCGAGACGGCGTCCGGATGGCAGCAGCTGTCCTTCATCACCCCGGTGGCCATCACCGCCGACACCCCGTACGTCGTCTCCTACCACGCGCCGAACGGGAACTACGCGGTCGACGGGGGCTACTTCACGGCGGCGCACCAGTCCTATCCGCTGACCGCGCCCGCCGACACCACCGCGGGCCACAACGGGCTCTACCGGTACGGCACTGATTCGGCCTTCCCCAACGGCTCCTACGGATCCGCGAACTACTGGGTCGGCCCGATCTTCACCGCTGACGATCCGACGGCGTCCCTGACGAGCACCACCGCCTCGGAGGTGACCGCGTCCGCCGTGACGCACACCGCCGACGCGGCGCATCCCCTCGTCACGACGCTGCCCAGTAAGACCAAGCTGTCGTCCGTGAAGGCAACCGTCACCGTCCTGTCGGGCACCAAGGCCGCCAGGAAGGCCCACGTCACCGCCGTCCTCTCCTACAACCGGGCCACCCACGAGGTGTCCGTCCACCTGTCCGCCCCGCTGCCGGACGGCACGCGGTTCAAGGTCACGATCACGGCCCGGGACGACCGTCACCACGCGCTGAAGTCCCGCAACTGGACCCTGACGAGCAAGACCGTCCGCAAGACCAACAAGAGCGACTAGGGCCTGTCCGGCGGATCTCCGTGGGAGAAGGAGCGGGGTCTGGCGCCTGCGATCGCAAGGCGGTGGGGACACTCTCCCCCAGACTCCGTCCGGTGGGGGTGCCCCCGGCGAAGCCAGGGGGAGGACCCCCACCCGCCGCCAGGCTGGGGGAGGCACGCGACGCCGCGGAGATCCGCCGGACAGGCCCTAGCAGTCCGGCCGTACATCTCAACCCGTACCCACCGGTGGTGGCCTCCCCGAGGCCACCACCGGGGATTGGCTTCTCACCGATGAGCACCGTCAGTGTTGTGATTCCCTGCTACAAGTACGGCCATTTCCTCGCCGACTGCGTGCGCAGTGTCCTGGACGAGCAGGACGGTGTGGACGTCCGGGTACTGATCATCGACGACGCCTCGCCGGACGACTCGGCGGAGACCGCGCTCAAGCTGGCGGCCGCCGACCCCCGGATCGAGGTCCGCGTCCACGAACGCAACAAGGGGCACATCGCCACGTACAACGAGGGCCTGCTGGAGTGGGCCGACGGCGACTACGTCGCGCTGCTCTCCGCGGACGACCGGCTGGTCCCGGGGGCGCTGGTGCGCGCCGCCGCGCTCCTCGACGCCCACCCGGAGGCGGGGTTCGCTTACGGCCGTCCGCTGCGCTTCCAGCACGGCGGGCCTCTGCCGCAGGCCCGTACCCGCAGCACCGGCTCAGTCGTGTATCCCGGACAGTGGTGGCTCGAACGGCGCTTCCGCGAGGCCACCGGGTGCATCACCTCGCCCGAGGTCGTCGTACGGACCAGCCTGCAGCGCGCAGTGGGTGGTTACGACCCGGCGCTCCCCCACGCCGGCGACATCGAGATGTGGATGCGGCTGGCGGCCCACGCCGACGTCGGCTATGTGCGCGGCGCGGACCAGGCGTTCTACCGCGTGCACGGCAACAACATGTCCACGACGGACTTCGGCGGTCAGCTCGACGACCTGCGGCAACGCCTCGTGGCCTTCGACTCGGTGCTCGACAAGTGCGCCGACCGGCTCCCGCAGGCCGACCGGCTGGCCGGCGCGGTGCACACCCGGCTCGCCCGCTTCGCGCTGCGCCGGGCCTACCGGGCGTACGACCGGGGGCGCACCGGCGTCGTTCCGGTCGACGAGTGCGTGGCGTTCGCCGAGGAGTGCCTGCCGGGCTACGCGGCCCTTCCCGAGTACCGCGCGCTGCGTCTGCGGCAGCGGATCGGCCCGAAGGCGATGCCGTATCTTCAGCCGCTGGTGCTGTCGGCCGTGGCCGAGCGCGGGCGGGAGTGGCTGTGGTGGGAGTCCTGGAAGCGCCGCGGCATCTGATGGCCGGTCCTATACATCCCATACGCCCTATACGTCATTTGCGTTCAGCCGGGCACGGTAACCGCACCGCCGTGGCGGCGATGGGGCCCCGGGAAGCCCATCCGTCGGCGCAGCGCGTACCGGTCGAACCACAGCGCGGACAGGATTCCGGCGGCCCCGCCCAGCAGGGCCGCACCGGCCAGCCCGCGGCTCTTGGTGCCCTGCACCTCCGCCGCGCTCGGCGCCACCAGGACGGACGCGATGATCTGCGACCCGGAAGGGACCTTCAGGTTCTGTTGCAGGTCCCCGACGTGCTTGGTGTAGACCTCGATGATCCGCCGGACATCCGTTTCGGCCGCGACGGGGTCGGACCGCTGCGACTGCACCTGCAACGAGGGGATCAGGTAGTGAGGTGTCGCGCTGGTGCCACTGTTGCGCGGGATCAGTTGGTAGGTCCCGTGGACTCCGGCAGCGCTCAACTCCCTGCCCCCGGCGGGCGATTCCAACTGCTGGATGACCGAGTAGGAGACCAGGGCGAGCGGCGGCTGCAGATTCGTGAGCTGGTTCGGCTGGTTCTGCGTCACCGGCGGCTTGAGCACGACCACCGCCGAGCCGAGGTACTGGGGGGCGGGGCGCAGCACGTGGTACGACCCTGCGGCCGTCACCAGCAGCGCGACCACCACGACGTACCAGCGACGGAGCAGCGCATCGGCGACCTCGCCAGGCGACACAGGACTTCCTTCCGTCAGCACCGTTACTGGCGATACTGGCAGGGTGCGGGGCAGGCCGCCACCGGATCACGGCAGGTCCTAAGCTTGCCCTCAGTTCGGACAGGCTCTGGGTCCCGCGCACCGGGCCGGGGGGAGGGTTTGTGAGCCTTGGCGAGATCTGGGCGATTCTGCGCAGGCGTTGGTACTTCATGGTGCCCTTCACCCTGCTCAGTCTGCTCGCCGGCGGTTATCTGTACGCGACGGTGCCCGATTCCTACCAGTCGCAGAGCTCGGTGGCGCTGCTCGACTCCACGGCCGTCGCCCGGCTGGCCCCCACGTTCGGCAATCCCATATCGAACGCGGGCGGTTCGCTGGTCGTCACGGCCGATGTGCTGATCAGGACCCTCGAATCGGGCGACGCCGCCAAAGAGTTGCGCGGCCGTGGTGTCACCGACCGGTACACGGCCGGCTTCGCGTCGAACAGCGACAGCCCGCTGCTCTCCCTCAGCGTCACCGGAACCGACCGGGCGAAGGTGCTCCGGGAGACCAACACCCTGACCGCCTTCGCCGGCGAGCAGCTCAAGGCCCTGCAGGCCGCCTCCAAGGTCCCGTCTGTGTACTTCGTCCAGACCGCGCCCGTCGTCCTGCCGCAGACTCCGGTGTCGAAGTCGAAGAGCCGCTACCAGGACATCGCAGCGGTCGTCATCCTCGGCGTCGTCAGCGCGTTCCTGCTGTCGATCCTGATGGAAGGCGTCGCGGTGGTCCGCCGCCGGGGCCGCGCCGGGACGAGCGTCGTCCTCCGGCCCCGCGACAGCCTGCCTGCCCCGCCGGAGCGCAGGGGCCTGCTGAGCCGGCGGGTCGACGCCACCGCTGTCCTCACCGTCTACCTGGTGCTGGCCTTCTTCATTCCCTCGAACCTCGCCCTGCCTGCCCTGGGCGGCGTCGGCACCCCGGCCAACGTCTTCGCCCTGCTCGGACTCCTGTGGTATCTCGCGACCTGGCTCGGCGGCCGCATCCTTCCGGCGCCGGGGACCAGGCTCGCCCGGGTGGCGATGTGCGTGCTGGGCGCGGCCGTACTGCTGGCGTACATCGCTGACGCGTCCCGCGAGAGCTCGCACGAGGAGGTCCTCGGGGCCGACCGGGGACTCATCGGGTTCATGGTGTGGGTGTCGCTGGTGGTCCTGACCTCGGCCGGCATCCAGGACCGGGGCCGCCTCGACGTGCTGATGCGCCGGGTCGTCGTGATGGGGACGGTCGTGGCCGCGATCGGCTACTACGACTTCTTCTCGGCCACCAACATCGCCGACTCCATCCACATCCCCGGTCTCCAGACCAGCGTTGCCCAGGTCACAGCCATGGACCGCGGCTCGTTCACCCGGCCGCGGTCCACCACCGCCCAGCCGCTGGAGTTCGGCGGGATGCTGGCGATCCTGGTGCCGTTCGCCATCCAGCAGGCCTTCGATCCGGTACGCCGGCACCTCCACGTCCTGCGCCGCTGGGGACCCGTCGCGATCATGGCCGGGGCGCTTCCGCTGACGGTGTCGAGGACGTCCATCATCGGCATCCTGCTGATCGCCCTGGTGATGGTGCCCCGCTGGAAGCCGCAACGGCGCTGGACCGCGCTCGGCGTGATGACAGGTTCCGTGGGCGGCTTCAAGGTGATCATTCCCGGGCTGATCGGCACGATCACCACGCTGTTCGCGACCTTCCTGTCCAACTCGGACAGCAGCACCCAGGCCCGTACGGTCAAGTACAGCGCGATCACCCCCTACCTCAGGGAACACCCGCTGTTCGGGCGCGGATTCGGCACCTTCACGCCCGACCTGTACTTCTTCACCGACAACCAGTACATGCTGACCCTGGCCGAGATGGGCGCCCTGGGGATGATCGCGCTCCTCGCCCTGTTCATCACCGGCATCCACCACGGCGGTGCCGTCCGGCGGCTGGCCCGCACCGAGTCCGACCGTGAGCTGGGGCAGGCGTTCTTCGCCTCGTCGCTGGTCGCTCTGGTCATCAGCGCCACCTTCGACTCGCTCAGCTTCCCGATGTTCGCCGGAATGTTCTTCCTGACGCTCGGGGCCGGGGGCAGCTACCTGGGCTTCATCCGGCGTGAGGCCGCCGACGCCCCTGCCACCGCCATCCCTGCCACCTCAATGGCCGAGTCGGCCGCCCCCCCTAAAGCCGAATCCCAACTCGTGGAGTCCTGATGTCCCAGCAAAGCGCGGGCACCGGCCCCATCGCCGTCCTCGTCGTCACCTGGAACAGTGCCGCCGTGCTCCCGGAGTTCCTCGAATCGCTGCCCGAGGGCATGGCCGGGCTCGACTGGCGGCTCGTCGTCGCCGACAACGACTCGGCCGACGACACCGTCGGCGTGGTCAAGGCCCTCGCCCCCGACGCCACGCTCGTCCAGACCGGCCGCAACGCCGGATACGCCGCCGGGGTCAACGCGGCCCTGGGCGCCGCCGCCGAGTGGGACGGCGGCTACCGGGCGGTCCTGGTGTGCAACCCCGACATCCGCATGCGGCCGGGCTGCGCCAGGACCCTTGTGGAGGCGCTCGGCGCCCCGCTGCCCGACGGTGCCCGGGTCGGGATCAGCGTTCCGCTGCTGTACGAGGTGGACCGGCGCACCCTGGTCCACTCGCTGCGCCGCGAGCCGAGCGTGACCAGGGCATTCGGCGAAGCGGTCCTGGGCAACCGCCGGGCCGGCCGCTTCCCGCGCTGGAGCGAACTGGTCACCGACCCTGGCGCATACACCCGTGCCACGCGTGCGGACTGGGCCACCGGGGCGCTGATGGCGCTGTCAAGGGAGTGCATCGAGGTCTGCGGCGCCTGGGACGAGTCCTTCTTCCTCTACTCGGAGGAGACCGAGTACTGCCTGCGGGCCGGCGACCGCGGCCACGCCACCTGCCTGGAGCCCGCCGCGAGCGCCGTCCACATCGGCGGTGACTCGAGGGTCTCACCGGGTCTGTGGACGCTGCTGACGCTCAACCGGGTCCGCCTGCATCACCGCAGGCACGGCGCATGGGCCACCACTGCCTTCTGGGCGGCGGTTCTGCTGCGGGAGACCTCCCGGGCGGCCCTCGGCAAGGCGCCCAGCAGGGCGGCCGCGGCGGCCCTGCTCAGCCCGTGGCGGCTGCGCCGGAGGCCGGGCCCTGTTCCGCGCGCACAGCTATGAGCGACTTCGTGACACCGAGCACCCGCTCGCTGAGGAGCGCCGATCCCGGGAACAGGTAGCGCATCTCGGCGCGGGTCAGCAACTCGATGTTGATCACCGCGTTCATCCCCTCCTCCGGGCTGCCGGGACGGCTGTGGACGAGCGGCCAGCGTCGTACGAGGCGGGCGCGGGCGGCCAGCGGCAAGAACTGGAAGCCGGGCGCGACAAAGTGCGGCTCCACCGGAAAGTAGCGGTAGGGCGTCTGTATCCAGTGCAGCGGTGCGAGTGACTCGACGGCCGCGACGAACCGCCGGCGTTGGTTGTGGCCACCCACGTGCTCGATGGTCGAGTTGGAGAAGACCAGGTCGTAGCTGCCGAGAGCGGCGGCGACCGCCGGATCGGTCACATCGGCGACCTCTGCGGTGATCCAGTCGGGCAGCTCGGCGGGGTGCTCCTCCAGGTTGATCAGGTGGACGTGCTTGGCGCGCAGCGGTGCCCGCAGCCACATATCCGCGGTTCCGCCCAGGTCCACGACGCTCATCTGCTCGATGCCGGGAAAGCAGCGCCGGAAGCGCTCCCAGCGGGCGACGCGGAGTCGTTCGCCGAGCGAGCCGGGCGCGTCGACGAATCTGTTGCGGAGGGCGCGGGAGTTGGGCATCGGGTCAACCACCTGGAGTTCGGTACGGATGAGTACGGCGGATGTAACGATAAGTGGGGGCGGCCCGCTTTCGCATGGTTGTTACCACTCTGTGTAGAAGCTCGCCGGGTTCACCAGATATCGGACGGTGGCATGCGGCACATGCAGCACCCGGTGCCTGCGGCCGTACCGGTGGATGAGCTCCCAGTCCTCGCGGGGAAGCACCTCCGGTGTCCGGCGCAGACGGCTGAAGTACAGGGAGCGATTGCGCCGGGCAACGAAGGCGTTGGTGTCCAGGAACGACTCGCGCGCGGCCCGGCGCCGGTCGTAGGGCACCGAGAGGACGTCCCGTTCGCTTCCGTCGGGCAGGACGCGGCGCAGCGCCGTGTACACGCCGTCGGGGGCCCCTTGCGACTCGAGCACGGCCAGCGCCCGGGCGAGGTGATCCGGCTCCCACAGATTGTCGTCGTCCAGGAACGCCACGTACCGGGACCGGGTGAGCCGGATGCCGACGTTGCGGACGACCCCGGCGGTACCGGTGTTGTGCGCCAAGGAGACGGCGAACAGCCGTGGGTCGTCAGGCAGCTCGGGGAGTCCGGCGCCGTCGTCGACGACCATGACGACCTGGTCCCGGACGCTCTGTGCAAGGGCCGAGCGCACGGCGGCGCGCAGCGCCTCGGGGCGCCGGTGCGTGGCGATCACCGTGGCGACCAGGGCGGAGGGGACCGAGGGCAGGATGGCCCGGAGCCGTCGTGTCTCGGTGTCCTCCAGGCGGCGCAGCTTTCGGGCGGAGGGGGCCAGCAGGACCTTGTTCCTGAGCTCGAAGAGCACCAGCCACCCGAACGCCCACTTCAGCAGGGCCCAGGGGATCCGGGCGATACGACGCATCATGTCCCCTCCTGGGAGAGCGCCCCGCCCATCAGGAGGCCTCGGGGGCGATCGACGTACCGTCCGACATCCGGTTGTCCGTCCACACGTTGCCGGCGCCGGTGGCGTTCCAGGCGGCTACCACTCCGTATCCACCCGAAGCCGGGTGGTACTGCCGTGAGAAGACATTGCCGGTGACCTGGATGCCGGTGGCTCCTTCGCCACCGCCGTACAGCGCGTAGGCGCCGCCGGCCAGCCAGTTGTGGTCCACGGTGGCGTTCTTGACGACTCCGGTGTCCGCGAACAGGCCGATGCTCGCCGAGGCCCCCTGGCTGACGCCCGTCGGGTTGAGCAGCGTGTTGTGACGGATGATCAGGTGTCCGCTGTTGCCGCCGTTGCTGATCACGGCGTTGGTGTGCTGCCACTCGCCGCCCAGATTCCGGAATGGCCTGATGTCGTGGACGTAGTTGTCATGCAGATTGCCCTGTCCCATGGACAGCGCGTCGCCGTACACCGAGACGTCGCACCAGCCGACCTCGACGGAGCTGCTCCCCATGTTCGACACCGCGTAGTCCACGCCGCCGTTGTCGGGCCCCTTGCCCGGCACGGCGGTGATGACGGTGTGGAGGATCCGCAGGCCGTGGAAGCCGGAGCGCAGGTTGATGCCCCACCAGTTGGCCGAGGTGATCCTGCTGTCGATGACGGTGACGTCGTTCGCGTAGACGTCGAGGGAGCCGGTGATGTCCCAGCCGCGGATGACCTGCCCGTCGGTGCGGATGCTCATGGCCCCGACGTCGTGGCGCGTCATGGGGATGCGCGGGCCCGTGGTACTGGCGTCGGGGAAGCCGCAGTCACTCGGGGAGGCGCAGGCGCCGGCCGCCCGCTGCTTCGTGGAGGCGCCGCTGGGACCGGCCGTCGCGGCGGGCCCCGTCGTGCCGGACGAAGAGGTGGCGGGACTTCCAGTTGTGGCCTGACCGGTCGTGGTCCCGCCGGCCGACGGGCCCGCGGCGGTCGGGGACGCCGTGCTGGGACCGCAGGTCAGTGCGGTGTCCGGGCACTTCGATGCCCGGTCATCGTCCCCGCCGCCCGCGGAGCAGGACGTGACGAGCGCCAGTAGGGCCGCCAGCAGCGCCCCCGCGAGTGCGGTCCGGCCGCGGTCGCGCGACGTCGGGCTCATGTCGTGTCCCCCTGGGTGTGCCGGGCCGGTGCGGACGTCCGGCGCCGGCCGCGGCGGACCTCCGTCCCGAGCAGTCTGTTGCGGCTGGGCAGTACGCACACGGTGTAGCCGGCCATGGCGGTCGCGCCGATGGCGAGGAGCGCGGGCCCGCTCTCGCCGAGGTGCCGCTCCAGGCCGAGGATGATCGCGGCCATCACGGCTCCGCCGAGGGCGGGCCACCCGCAGGCCCCGGCGATCCAGCCGACGCCGATCCCTCCCCGGCTCAGGGCGAAGAGGAAGGCGGGCACGACGATGCCGACGGCGACCAGGACATGGCCCTGCGAGACGCCGACGATGCCGTTGGCGCGGGCGGCGACGATCAGAACGGGCACGAGCGCGACCAGCCACAGGCCCTGCACCAGGAAAAGCGACCGGCGTTGTCCGGTGGCGACCAGGCAGTCGTAGGCCAGCTCGCAGCCGATCCGCACCAGGCCGAGGGCCATCAGCCAGGGCAGCGCCTTGGCGGCGGGCAGCCACTGGCTCCCGTAGACGAGCCCGACGACCGGGCCGGCGAGACCCGCCAGCAGGACGCACAGGGGCACGGTGCCGGTGATCAGGACGCCCAGGGCGCGGCTGAACCCCTGGGCGAGCGCCTGCGGCGAGCCGGCCAGGCGGGAGAAGCCGGCGAAGGAGACCCGGCGTGCGGCCTCGGAGATGACCCGCACGGGCCAGCCGGACATGTTGAACGCCAGCACGTAGAAGCCCAGCGACACCTGGCCCAGGGTCGAGCCCACGACCATGGTGTCCACGTTGACCACCGCGAGCGCCAGCAGGCTCGCGCCCGCCAGCGGAAGCCCGAACTTCAGCAGTGCCCGGGCCTGTTCCCGGTCCCAGCCGAACTTCAGGGTTCCCGGAGCGGCCACGGCGCAGCCGATCAGGGCGGCGACATTGCCCGCCACCGCTCCCCAGGCGAAGCTCATCGCGCCCCAGCCCGCGAAGGCCAGCACCACGGTCACCGACGTACTGAGTACGAAGTTGAGCGCGTCGATGACCATCCGTTTGCCTTGGGCGAACTCCCGGGTGAGGAAGCCGGCGGGCACCTGGGCCACCCCGTCGAGCACCACGCACAGGCACATCACGCGCAGCACGCCCGAGGCATCCGGCGACCCCAGCAGCCCGGCCACCGTCGGTGCCGCCGCGAAGATCCCCGCATACAGCAGGCCACTGGACAGGGCACCGAGGGACAGTACGGTCGGCGCGAACCGCCGTGGGTCGCCGTCCCAGCGCACGATGGCCAGCCCGACGCCCAGTTCGTTCGCGGACAGCAGGACCAGCAGCACGGTCTGGGCGATCCCGTAGACGCCCCACTCCGCCGGCCCCAGGGCGAAACGCGCCAGCAGGATGCCGGTCGCGAAGTTGCCGAGGCGCATGACGACGGTGTTGATCAGGCTCCAGCGGGCCGCCGAACGGACCTTCCGGCCCAGCGATGCCGGGGCGGCGTCGGTTGCCGGGGCGGGGGTGTCGCTCGTCTCACCGGTCTCGCTGCCCGGTGCGCGGGCGGTATCCATGAGACGACTCCTCGTCGAGCGGCTCGGCGGACGCGACGGTCACCACGGACCGCTGCGCCTCGGGCTCTGCCGCGGCGGGCTCGGTCTCGGTGGACCGCGACCATCGGGGCGGCGGCCGGAGAGCGAGCGTCTGTTCCCCGACCGATTCCTCGGTCTTCCGCCTGGGGGCGGTCGTTGGTGCCCCCGCCGCGGCGGGCTGGGCCGGGCGGTCGAGCTGCGGAAGCTTCCCCGTCCTCTTGCGCGCCTCCACGTAGAAGGTGGCGACCATGCTGAGGACGAACCCCAGCAGCCCGGCCATGATCAGGTACTCGATCCGGGTCTTGGTCTGCGCGACCGGGTTCTGCGGGGGCACGATGGTCGTCATGCGGATCATGGCCTTCGAGGCGACCGATTGCTTCGCCTGGAACTCCTTCAGCCGCCCGGCGGCGTAGGTGGTCAGGAGTCGGTCCGACGCCAGGACGGCGGCCTTGTCGGTGCCGGTGACGGTGAGCCACATGAGGGGCCCCTGGGCGTTGTCGGCCAATTTGGCCTCGTAAGTCCCGGTTGCGCCCTGGGCCTTGAGTTCTCGGATGGAGGCGTCGGAGTTGAGGTTGCGGGCGAGGCTGTCGGCCATTCCGGTAAGCGAGGTCTGAGTGCTCAGGAAGGGGTTGCCGTCGTAGGCGACCGTGGCCTTCTGGGAGTTGAGGAGGACCACCGTACTCTGCGACTGGTAGGTGACCGGGACCATCAGGGCGACGGCGACCGTCAGACCCGCGGTCAGCAGCAGTCCGGGCAGCAGGACGTACCAGCGCCTGCGCATGACCCGGAAGATCTCAGCGAGATCCATGATGGTTCCCCCTCGCGACCCGATGCGTGAGTGGCGCGCTGCTGGTGCCGCGGCGCTGCCGTTCGTCGAGCATATGTTGCAACCGGATCATACGAACGAAGTTTGGTCGGTGGGTCTCGGCCGGCTGTCCGCGGTGCCTCCCTCCAGGAGCACGTCGGCGATACGGTCGCTCGCGTGGCCGTCCCACAGTTCGGGCCGGCGCGGTGGGGGCGGGCTGTCCAGCACCCGGGTCACCGTTGACACGATGCGTACCGGATCCCGGCCGGCCAGTACATTGGTCCCCTGCTCGACGGTGATGGGGCGCTCCGTGTTGTCCCGCAGCGTCACACACGGCACGCCGAGCGCGGTGGTCTCCTCCTGCACGCCGCCCGAGTCGGTCAGCACGAGGCGGGCGGAATCCTGCAGGGCGATGAAGTCGAGGTATCCGGCGGGCGGTACGAGCCGGATTCCGCCGGGCACCCCGATGTCGGCCAGCCGCCCGGCTGCCCGGGGGTGCACGGGCAGCAGGAGCGGACAGCGGTCGGCGATCTCGCCCAGGGCCTTCAACAGTGCGGTGAGGACCTCGGGATCGTCCACGTTGGCCGGCCGGTGCAGCGTGACCAGACCGTACTCGCCCCGGCTGAGCCCGTACCGGTCCAGGACGTCCGACTGCCTCGCCCGTTCCAGGTTGGCCAGCAGCGTGTCGATCATGACGTTGCCGACGAGGTGGACCTGGTCGTCCCGGTACCCTTCCACGCGCAGGTTCTCGACCGCGTCGGGCGAGGGGGCCAGCAGGTAGTCGCTGACCCGGTCGGTGGCGACGCGGTTGACCTCCTCCGGCATGCTCCAGTCGCGGCTGCGCAGGCCGGCCTCGACGTGGGCCAGCAACGGTCCGGCCTTCGCGGTGACCAGCGCGCAGGCCAGGGTGGAGTTGATGTCACCGACCACGACGACCACGTCCGGCGACACCTCGTCGAGCAGTGGCTCGAACGCGGTCATCACGCGTCCGGTCTGCTCGGCGTGGGTGCCGGAGCCGACCCCAAGGAAGCGGTCGGGTGGACGGATGCCGAGGTCCTGGAAGAACACGTCGTTCATGGCCGGGTCGTAATGCTGCCCGGTGTGGACGAGGACCACCTCGGCGCCCCGGCGCTCCAGCGCGTCCATCACCGGCTTGATCTTCATGTAGTTGGGTCGCGCCCCGGCGACGCAGACGACTCGCAGCACGGTTCAGAGCACCTCGATCGTGGGTCCGGACAGTCGCCGACGGCAGTCGAGGACGAAGGGGGCGTGCTCCGCAACGAGTTCGTAGTCGAAGGAGTCGTGGTCGGTGAGCAGGACGACCACATCGGCGGCCGCCAGCTCCTCCGGCGTGGGTTCGACCCGCACCAGCCGCGCGTCCACCGGCAGGCTCTCGACGACATGCGGGTCCGCCGCCCTGACCTGGGCCCCCATGTCCAGGAGCAATTGGGAGATGCGCAGCGCCGGCGACTCACGAGCGTCGCCCGTGTTCTTCTTGTAGGCCAGCCCGAGCAGCAGGACGCGCGAGCCGTTCACCGAGCGGCGCCTTTGGTTGAACGCGTCGATGATGCGGCGGGTCACGTACTCGGGCATGTGGTTGTTGATGTCGTTGGCCAGCTCCACGAAGCGGAAGCTCTGGCCGAGTTCGCGCTGCACCCGCCACGACAGGTACGACGGGTCGATCGGCAGGCAGTGGCCGCCGACGCCCGGTCCCGGCGTGAACTTCATGAAACCGAACGGCTTGCTCGACGCGGCCTCGATGGCCTGCCAGACGTCGATGTCGAGGTGGTGCGCGAACATCGCGATCTCGTTGACGAGTGCGATGTTCACATGCCGGAAGGTGTTCTCCAGCAGCTTGGCGAGTTCAGCCTCCTTCGGCGAGCTCACCGGCACGGTGGTGTCGACGAGATCCGCGTAGAAAGCCTGCACGACCTTCAACGACCCCGCGTTGACGCCGGATACGACCTTCGGCGTCTCCTTGAAGCCCCAGACGGCGTTCCCCGGGTCGATGCGCTCCGGGCTGTAGCCGAGGTGGAAGTCGGTTCCTGCGGTCAGTCCCGAGCCGTCCTCCAGGATCGGCGCGAACAGCTCCTGGGTGGTGCCGGGATACGTGGTCGACTCCAGGACGACCGTCGCTCCGGGGCGCAGATAGCGGGCCAGCGTACGCGCCGACTCCTCGATGTAGCGAAGGTCGGGGGTGCCCTCGTGCAGCGGGGTCGGTACGGTCACCACGGCGACATCGAAGCCGCCGCAGTCGCGGGCCGATTCACTCGGGCGGTAGGCACCGCGGTCCATCGCCTCACGGAGCCGTTCGGAGGAGACGTCCTCGACGAAGGACTCCCCGGCGGCAAGGCTCTTGACCCGCCGCGGATCGACGTCGTAGCCGATCACCTCGTGTCCGACCTCCGCGGCACGAATGGCCAGGGGCAGTCCGACGTATCCCTGTCCAACCACGACGACGCGCATCAGTGTCTCCTGTTCGCGGGACCGGTCGACGGGGTGAGACGGATCAGCTCTCGCGCCGTCATGAGGAGGAAGGCCGCGTTGGTGGTGAGATAGCGCCGGCCCAGGCGTCGCGGTTCCTGCAGGGCGCGGTAGAGCCATTCGGCTCCCATCCGCTGCCAGGATTCAGGGGCCCGTCGGGTGACGCCGGCCAGGATGTCGAAGGAGCCGCCGACGCCGTGCACCACGCGGGTCCCGGTGCGTTCCCCGTAACCGGCGGTGAAGATCTCCTTCTTGGGCGAGGTCATGCCGAGGAACAGCATCTGTGCGCCGCTGTCGGCAATCGCACCGGCGACGTTTTCCTGCTCGGAGTCGTCGAAGTAGCCGTTGCGGCTGCCGGCCACCTTCAGGCCCGGGAAACGGTCGGCGACCCGGCGCAGCATCTGTTCCAGTACGACTTCTTTGGCGCCGAGGAAGTAGACGGACATGCCCGCCGACTCGGCCTCGGCCAGCAGCCGCATGAACAGGTCGATGCCGGCCACCCGCTCCGGCAGCGGTGCGCGCAGGACCCGGCTCGCCCAGACCACGGCCTGCCCGTCGGCGAGGACGAGGTCGCAGCCGGTCACCGCCTGGGCGAGCCGGGGGTCGCGCCGCATGTTCACCAGTTTCGCGGCGTTGACCACGCCGATCTCCAGCTGCTCGCCGTCCCGGACCGCGTCGAGGCAGCGCGTTACGGTCTCGTCCATGGTCAGCGCGTCCAGCTCGACCCCGAACAGACTCTGACGCTTCGTCATATTCGCTCACCCCCGAGCCAGGCGAAGAGCATCCAGCCGAACTCGTACGGACGGCACTCGCGGTCCACCGAGGTGGGACGGAACACCCGGTCGAGGGACTTCAACCGCAGGTTCGGCGCCACCCGGGTGCCGAGCCCGCGGGCGGCGCGGACGGCCTTCTTCGAATCACCGCGGTAAACCTTGCGCCAGGTGACCCCGAGCTCGTCGAGGATCATCGGCTCCGGGTTGCCGGCCAGTTCGGGCACGTCCGCCATCCAGCGCAGGCCCTTGCGGATCGACGCGCCGAAGTCGGTGCCGCCGGCGTCGGCGAGATCGAACAGGGCGGTCGGCGCCATCGCGTGCTGGTGGACGCTGTAGACCGGGTAGCCCTCCACGACGGTGCCGCGGCGCGCGTCGTAGTGCCACCACCACTGGCCGCCGTCATCCTGCAGTTCGCAGATGCGTGCGGCGCACGCCTCGGACGCGGCCAGCGCCTCCGGATCGCCGCCACCACTGGCGTGCGCGCGGGCCAGGGCCTGGAGTGGATACGTCTGGTCGGCGAAGCAGCTCACATGCGCCCGGTACCAGGGCACCAGGCCGGGCTCGGTGGCGTGCGGGAACAGCGGGCTGTCCCCGATCCGGGCCCGCAGCAGACGGTCACGGGCGACGGTTAAACGATTCTCCACATCTACCGTGCCCCGGGCCGCGGCAAGGGCCGACAGCACCCACGCCGCCTCGACCGTGTACTGCGGCCGGCCGTCATCATCCAGGGCGGCGAGCCGCGCGAGGGCGTCGGACAGCTTGGGGTGCCCGGTCTCGGCGGCGGTCCACGCGATGAGCGCCGCGTCACCGAGATTGGTTACCGCAGGCAGCGACTCGATCAGCAGTCCGGTGAACTCCTCGGCGGTGTGCCCCCCGAGCACGGCGCGCTGCCGGTCCTCGGGGAGGAATCGGGCTCCCAGCGCGGTGATGGCCGCGTACCGGGTGCTGGTTCCCCTCCGCTCCAGGCTCCAGGTCCCCTCGGGCGCCGCTTGTCCGGCCATGGTGAAGGCGAAGTTCTCGCCCCCGGGAAGGAGCATCGCGGGCAGTCCCGACTCGGCCACCGCGAGCAGCCGTTGGGCGAGCGCGAGCAGCTTCGGTTCCTCACGGCCGAGCGCCGTCAGACGTGTGGTGGTCATGTTTTGGGCACACCAACCCCCCTGTGGGTCGTTTTGATCAGACTTGAGTTCGTCGCCGCACGGCTGACCGCGCCGCGAACCAATCCGATGACGCGCCGCCCGCGCTCCCCCCAACGGTGAGTCGGCCGCGGGCGTGCACAGGCATAGACAGACGCCAGGCGTCGGAGCTGTTCTCGCTCCACGCTTCAGGCACAGGTGCCCCCACCCGGTAACCCCCCACTGCGCACTACTGACCTGTGTGCTCGATGTGCTCAGTCTGCACGTTTCGTACACACGATATGCCTCTGGATGTTCGAGGATTGGCGTTTTGGGGAAATGAGGGCGTCACGCGCGCTCGACGAGTTCGCCGTCCTTCTCGTCGTACAGCGCGCCGGTGGCGGGGCACTCCCATCCGCCCGGCTCTCCGTCCCGTTCCACCAGCCGCACACCGGCCCGGCCGACCCAGCCGATCCGGCGCGCCGGTACGCCCGCCACGAGAGCGAAGTCCGGTACATCCCGGATCACCACGGCACCCGCCGCGACCAGCGCCCAACGGCCGATGCGCACCGGCGCGACGCACACCGAACGGGCCCCCAGCGACGCCCCCTCGGCAACCAGTACGGCGACGGCCTCCCAGTCACCACCGCGCTTCTGCCGGCCCTCGGCGTCCACCGAACGCGGATAGTAGTCGTTGGTGAGCACCACAGCCGGGCCGACGAACACCCCGTCGCCGAGCTCGGCGGGCTCGTATACCAACGCATAGTTCTGCAGCTTCACATTGTCGCCGATCCGCACCCCCGGGCCGACATACGCTCCCCGGCCCACGATGCAGCTGCGGCCGAGGCGGGCCTGCTCGCGGATCTGCGCCAGGTCCCAGATCGTGGTCCCGTCACCGATCTCGGCCGTCTTGTCGACCTGGGCGGTGGGCTGAATCCTGACGCTGACGCTCACAGGGCTGGACCTTTCCGGGGAGGATCACGGGCAGTGCGGCGCGCACATCATGGCAGGCACCGGTCCCCCTGGGCGTCCGTTTCCGCTCTATTCGCCCGAGCCAGAACGTTCAGGGCCGTTCGGACTTGAGCAGAGCCGGAAACGCCGCCCGGAGCGCTTCGCGCCACGGGCGGATCGGTCGATCCGGCCCAGGTCGTCTCACCGCTGCTGGTGCCGTTGCAGACCCCGGCGGGGGCGGCGCCGGCGCCGTACTCGCGGCACGCCTCGGCGAGGTTGCGCGGGCCGTCGCCGTTTCGTGGTCATGAAGAGATCTGCACCTTGCTGTGGTCGCCGAGGACGAACAGGTCGAGGAGGGTGCCGTTCACGGTGCCGTCGCTGATCGTGTCCAGGCAGAGGCCGGACAGGTTACGGCATGAGCACGTCAATAAGCCCATGGAGTGAAGGTACTGAGTGGGCGTCACCCGACTACCCCTCACCCCTGAGCAAAAGCCCTATTAATGAATAAGATGGACAGCGTGTCCATGACCCGCCGCACTGTCCTCCAGGCCGCCGCACTCGCTGCCGCCGCCGGGGCCGCCGCACTCGCCTCCGGCTGCGGCACCTCCGGGCGTCATTCCGCCGTCGGTGCGAGATCGGCCGCGCCGGCGACGACGCCGGGCGCCGCCTCGCCCACGACTGCCTCGTCCACGACCGCCTCGTCCACCACTGCCTCGCCCACCGCCGCGATTCCTCAGCTGCCCGCGCAGATCACGCACGGCCCGCTCACCCGCCCCCAGGTCGCGCTCACCTTCCACGGCCAGGGCGAGCCCGCCCTCGCCACCGCCCTGCTGGCCGAGGCCGAGCGAGCGGGGGCGCGGCTGACCGTGATGGCTGTCGGCACCTGGCTGGACGCGTATCCGCAGCTCGCCCGCCGGATCCTCGACGGCGGCCACGAGCTGGGCAACCACACCCAGACCCACGGCAATATCGACGCCATGAGCGCGGCCGGCGCCTACGCCGAGATCGCCGGCTGCGCCGACCGGCTGCGCCGCCTCACCGGCTCCCCGGGCCGCTGGTTCCGGCCCTCCCAGACCCGCCTCGCCACCCCCACCGTCCAGCGGGCGGCGCTGCGCGCCGGGTACCCGCACTGCCTCTCGTACGACGTCGACTCCCTGGACTACACCGACCCGGGCGAGTACGCCGTACGCGACAACGTGCTGCGCCAGGTCCGCGCCGGGTCCGTCGTCAGCCTGCACCTCGGCCACCCCGGCACGGTGGCCGCCCTCCCCGCCATCCTCGACGGTCTGCGCAGGCGCGGCCTGCGTGCCGTCACCACCACGGAGCTTCTGACGTGATGCGCCGCCGCCTCGCCCTGCTGCTCACCGCCTGCGCCCTCACCGCCTGCGCCCCGTTCAGCGGACAGCGGCACACCGCCCCGTCCCATGCCGCCTCCCCGTCGCCTTCGGCTGCCGCGAGCCCCGTCGCCGCCAGGATGCTCCCGGGCATGCCGCCCCTCCTGGACCCCAACGACCTCTACGCCGCCGACCGCCCGGGCAACCTCTCCCCCGTCGTCCGCGACTTCCCCTCCCGGGTCTACGTCCCGAACACCAACTCCGACACGGTCTCCGTCATCGACCCGGCCACGTACAAGGTCATCGACACCCTCCGAGTCGGCCGCCAGCCCCAGCACGTCGTCCCCTCCTGGGACCTCAAAACCCTCTGGGTCAACGACGATCTCGGCAACACCCTCACCCCGATCGACCCCGCCACGGGCCGCATCGCCGGGCCTCGCGTCCCGGTCCACGACCCGTACAACCTCTACTTCACCCCGAACGGCCGATACGCCGTCGTCATGGCCTCCGCCGACCGGCAGCTGGTCTTCCGCGACGCCCACACCATGGCCGTCAGGAAGGTCGTGCCGGTCAGCTGCTACGGCGTGAACCACGCTGACTTCTCCCCCGACGGGCGGTACTTCATCGTCTCCTGCGAGTTCTCGGGCGAGCTGCTGAAGGTCGACACCGAGGAGATGGCGGTCGTGGCCAAGGAACGGCTCCCCATGCGGGGCGCCATGCCCCAGGACGTCAAGATCTCGCCGGACGGGCACACCTGGTACGTCGCCGACATGATGGCCGACGGCATGTGGGTCCTAAACGGTGACACCTTCGGCCCGCCACGTCTGCTGCACACCGGCAAGGGCTGCCACGGCCTCTACGTCAGCCGCGACTCCAAGTACATGTACATCTCCAACCGCGGTGAAGGCAGCGTCTCGGTCCTCGACTTCGCCTCCGGCAGGCTCGTCCACAAGTGGCACATCCCCGGCGGGGGCAGCCCCGACATGGGCGGCGTCTCGGCCGACGGCAAGGTGCTCTGGCTCTCCGGCCGGTACAACTCCGAGGTCTACGCCATCGACACCACCGACGGCCACACCATCGCCAAGATCCCGGTCGGCTCAGGCCCGCACGGCCTGGCCGTCTACCCGCAGCCCGGCCGCTACTCGCTCGGGCACACCGGCATCTTCCGCTGAGAGCCTGTCGGGTGACCTTCGATCGGAGAGCGGACGCGGTCTGGTGCGTGCGATTCCAAGGCGCTGGGGGAGGATGCCCTCGATGGGGGTCCCCCCTGCTCGAGCGAAGCCGAGAGCTTGGGGGTGGGGGTACCTCCCGGCCGAAGGCTGGGGGAGAGCTACTAGGGCATGTCGGCAACGCGGGAAGCGTGCGTGCCTGGGGGTACCCCCACCCAGCCGCCAGGCTGGGTGGGGCGTGGCCGCCCGATCAGAGGTCACCCGACAGGCTCTGAGCCCGCGCCAGCCGTGTCGCGGCGCCCGCCCGGATCGCGCTGCCGTCACGCCAAGTGCGACAGGGGTGCACCGAATTGGCGAGCAGCACCAGGAAGGAGTCCGTCGCCGGGTCCAGGACGAGGCTGGTGCCGGTGAAACCCGAATGGCCGACGGCGCCGCGCCCCGCCAGCTCGCCCATGAACCAGGGCTGGTCGCGCTCGAAGCCGAGGAAGCCGTTACGGGCGCCGTACGCCCCGTCCAGCAGTGCCCGGCAGAAGAGGGCCAGGTCCCAGGCGGTGGAGAAGAGCCCGGCGTGGCCGGCGACGCCGCCCATGGCGTAGGCGTTCTCGTCGTGTACGACGCCGCGCAGCAGGCCCCGGTCGAGGCGGCCCCAGGGGCGGCGCTGGTCCTCGGTGGCGGCGATCCGGGGCAGCCAGGAGGCGGGCGGGTTGAAGCGGGTGTCGTACATGCCGAGCGGATCCGTGATGTGCTCGCGGACCAGGGCGTCGAGGGCCTCGCCGGTGGCCCGCTCCAGGACGTGCTGGAGAGCGATGAGGTTGAGGTCGGAGTAGATCCGGACCGTGCCGGGTTCGGCGACGGGCGCCTCGGACCACAGGAGCCGCGCGCGGGCGGCCGCGTCGGGGCAGTCGTAGAAGGGCAGCTCCGGGCGGAGCCCCGAGGTGTGGTCGAGGAGCTGCCGTACGGTGATGCCGCGCTTGCCGGCCGCGCCGAATTCGGGGACGTACGAGACGACCGGCTCGTCCGGCCCGACGGCGTCGACCGAGGCGGTCACCGCCGCCGTGAACAGCTTGGTCAGCGAGGCCAGGTCGAAGACCGTGTCGGGGCGCATCGGCACCCACCGGTCGCGGGGCAGCTCGCTGTCGTACGAGGCGTAGCGGACCGCCCAGCCGACGGCCTGGTGGAGGGCGACCGTGTGCCCGCGGCCGGCGAGGACGACGGCGCCCGCGCACCACGGGTGGGGGCGCGCGGGAGCCGGGGAAAGATATGTCGTGAGATCCGCGACGAGCGCGCTCAGCTCGTCGGCTCGCAGCCCGGCCCGGCCGGGACCGCTGTCAGGGGAGGTACCTTTCGACAGCCGCGGCGCCATGCTCCTCCAGGTCCTTGCGGGCCTTCTCGATCCGCGCGGGGGTGGGCTCGCGCCCTGAGGCCAGCACCAGATCCTCGGGATCGATCGGGTGTTCGGATCCGGTGTGAAGAAGGCTGTCCGCCGTCTTCCAGGCCCAATTCTGCTCGTCGATCGGCTCCGACATTTCTGCCTCCTGACGCCACACACGCTACGCCTTACGGCCTACGGTGCATCCACAGTACGCCGCCACGGACGGCAGAGCCCGACGAAACAGGCGCCGGCGGCCAGCACGCTCACCAGCTGCACCACCGCCATCGGCACCGCCGTGTGCTCCCCCGCGATGCCGACCAGCGGCGAGGCGACCGCGCCGATCAGGAACGAGCACGTACCGAGCAGGGCGGACGCGGATCCGGCGGCGCCGGGAGTGCGCGTACGCATCAGGGCCAGCGCATTGGCGTTGGGCAGCACCAGGCTCATCGCGGCCATCAGCACGAAGAGCCCGGCGGCGACCGGCACCAGCCCGACCGGGCCCAGCGTGCCGGAGGCCATCAGCAGCAGCGCGGCGGCGGCGAGCGTGATGACCGCCAGGCCCAGGCCCAGCACGCGGTCCATGCGGACCCGGCCGACCAGCACCTTGCCGTTGAGCTGGCCCAGGGCGACCAGGCCGACGGAGTTGACCCCGAAGAGCAGGCTGTACGTCTGCGGCGAGGCCCGGTAGATCTCCTGCACGACGAAGGACGAGGCCGAGACGTACGCGAAGAGCGCGGCGAAGGTCAGACCGCCGACCAGCATGTAGCCGGTGAACCGGCGGTCGGCGAGCAGCCCGCGCATCGTGTGGAGCGTGTCACCCAGGCCGCCGCTCTGCCGGCGCGCGGGCGGGAGCGTCTCGTGCAACCAGCGCCACACGACGAGGGTGAGCAGGCCGCCGACCACGGTCAGGACGGCGAAGACGCCGCGCCAGTCGGTAACCCGCAGCACCTGGCCGCCGATCACCGGCGCGATGATCGGAGCGACCCCGGAGATCAGCATCAGGGTGGAGAAGAAGCGGGCCATGTCCATGCCGTCGTACATGTCGCGCACCACCGCACGGGCGATCACGATCCCGGCCGCGCCCGCCAGGCCCTGCAGCAGCCGGAAGGCCACCAGCAGCTCGGCGGTCGGCGCGAAGGCGCACACGGCGGTGGCCAGTACGTAGATCACCATGCCGGCCAGCAACGGTCTGCGCCGCCCCCAGCGGTCGCTCATCGGCCCGACCACCAGCTGGCCCAGCGCCATCCCGGCCAGGCAGGCGGTGAGGGTGAGCTGCACGGTGGCGGCCGGGCTGTGCAGCGCCCGGGTCACGGCGGGCAGCGCCGGCAGATACATGTCCATGGAGAGCGGCGGAAGGGCTGTGAGCCCGCCGAGGACCAGGGTGACGAGGATGCTCGTACGCCGGGCCCGCGTGACGGGCGCCTCGGCGTGGTGCCCGGCGGGCCCCTCGGCGCGTCCTACCGGAGTTGACCCGTCCAGTGTGAATATCTGGTCGGGCGGGATCGGGCCTGCTTCCGGCATGCGGGTCTCCATGGTCGTTGAATCGTTCTCTATGCTCTCAGGATTTACGGAGTGGTCGAGACCAGATGGTGGGGCGGGACATGGAACAGTCGCGGAAGATTCGGTGGGGCATCCTGGCGACCGGCGGGATCGCCGCGGCCTTCACGGCGGACCTGCTGGAGCTGAAGGACGCGGAGGTGGTGGCGGTCGCCTCGCGCAGCACGGCCTCCGCCGAGGCCTTCGCCGAGCGGTTCGGGATCCCCCGTGCGTACGGGAGTTGGACCGCGCTGGCGGACGACGCCGACGTCGACGTGGTGTACGTCGCCACCCCGCACTCCGCCCACCGGGCCGCCGCCGGCCTCTGCCTCCAGGCGGGGCGGGCGGTGCTCTGCGAAAAGGCCTTCACCGTGAACGCGGTCGAGGCGCGCGAGCTGGTCGAGCTTGCCCGAGGGCGCGGGGCCTTCCTGATGGAGGCCATGTGGATGTACTGCAACCCCGTCATCCGGCACCTCTCCGAACTCGTCCGGGACGGCGCCATCGGCGAAGTCCGCGCCGTCCACGCCGACTTCGGCCTCGCCGGGCCCTTCGCCCCCAACCACCGCCTGCGCGACCCCGCCCAGGGCGGCGGCGCCCTGCTCGACCTCGGCGTCTACCCCGTCTCCTTCGCCCACCTCCTCCTCGGCGAGCCCGACGAGGTCCAGGCCTGGGCCCGGCTCAGCGAGGAAGGCGTCGACGCCAACACCGGCATCCTCCTCGGCTACGACAGCGGTGCCCTGGCGGTACTGAGCTGCTCCATCACCGCCGGCACGGCCACCACGGCATCCGTCACGGGCACGACGGGCCGCATCGAGCTCCCCACCGGCTTCTTCTCCGCCGACCGCTTCGTCCTCCACCGCGACGGCAGGGCCCCGGAGGAGTTCACCGCCCCGCCGGGCGACCTCCACGGCCTCCAGCACGAAGCCGCCGAAGTCATGCGCTGCCTACGCACCGGCGCCCTCGAGTCCCCCCTCGTCCCCCTCGACGGCACCCTCGCCGTCATGCGCACCCTCGACACGGTCCGCGACCGCATCGGCGTCCGCTACCCCGGCGAGGCCTAGGCTTCCGTCCCATGAGCGACAGCGACAACGTGGCAGTGGTGACCGGCGCCGGTTCGGGAATCGGGCGGGCCGTGGCGCTCGCCCTGGCCGGGGCCGGGTGGCGCGTCGCCCTGGCCGGCCGCCGGGAGGACGCCCTGCGGCGGACCGCCGCTGCGGCTCCCGACGGGGCGACCGCCGTCGTACCGACCGACGTCACCCTGCCCGCCGACGTCACCGCCCTCTTCGACACCGCCCGCACCCATTTCGGCCGTATCGACCTGCTCTTCAACAACGCCGGAACCAGCGCACCCCCCGTCCCCCTCGAAGACCTCACCTACGACCAATGGCGCACCGTCGTCGACGTCAACCTCACCGGCGCCTTCCTCTGCGCCCAAGCCGCCTTCCGCGCCATGAAGTCCCAGAACCCCCGAGGCGGCCGCATCATCAACAACGGCTCCGTCTCCGCCCACGTCCCCCGCCCCGACAGCATCGCCTACACCGCCACCAAGCACGCCGTTACCGGCCTCACCAAATCCCTCTCTTTGGACGGCCGCCCCCACCGCATCGCCTGCGGCCAAATCGACATCGGCAACGCCGCCACCGACATGACCGCCCGCATGTCCGCAGGCATCAAACAACCCAACGGCACCGTGATGCCCGAACCCGTCATGGACGCAGCCGACATCGCCCGCACCGTCGTCCACATGGCATCCCTGCCACTCGAAGCGAACGTGCAGTTCGCCACCGTCATGGCCACCACCATGCCGTACATCGGCCGAGGCTGAGGCGATCATCTTTCGTACGGAAACGGTCAAGTCCGAAATACAGCCCATAGGACCGGTTCCGGCACGTTACGTTGCGGCATGCTCACCAGGCACCACGACACAGCCGTAACAGCCGTAACTCCCATAGACGCAGATGTATGGGCCGAACCCCAATCCGAACCCGGGCCCGAAGCGGAGCTGATACCGCTGTCGGGGCCGGTGTTTGTGGACAGCAGTGGGAGACGGGCGCGGAGGGTGCGCCGGGTGGGGTGGATTGTGGGGGCGGCCTGCGGGGTGTACACGGTGGGGTTGGTGTTGAGCCTGACGGGGGCGACGCCGATCGCGCCGCGGACGCTGTTGCCGCTGCCGGGGGTGCCGAGTTCGGCGCCGGGGGACGGGGAGGCGGAGGCGGGGACGGTGGAGTTGCCGTCGGAGCCGTCGCCGGCGACGACGGCGGGCGTGGGGTACGGGCGTACGCCCGGGTACGCCAAGGCGAACACGGCCGGCCGGACGGCACCGGCGACGCCCCGGGCCACCACGTCGGCCCGGGCGACCGCGTCCGCGTCGCCCCGGGCGACGGGCACCGCGGGGGGCGCAACGGCAACGCCGTCGGCCGGTGTGGGC
>NZ_RJVR01000220.1 GCF_003999195.1 Streptomyces soli | reverse complement strand
GGTGAGCAGGCCCTTGACGTGCAGGCGGGACAGGATCGTCACCACGGTGGTGTGGGCGAGGTCGCCGCCCAGTTGCTCCATGACCTGCGCCGCGGTCAGCTCCCGGCGAGCTGCCTGGAGTACGGCGAGGACCTCGGCCTCCAGGGTCCCAGGGGCCCGGCGGCCGCCCGGTGGTCCTGCGGGGGCATCAGGGTTCACGGCTTGGAGACCTTCCGTTCATCGTCTACAGTCCTGTAGAAGTTCTACGACTTTGTAGAAGTCGCGTGCTGCTCCGAGTGTGCCATGCCCCGGCACTGCGGGCACCGCCGACCCCGTCACCGCGCCGCGGCCACCTGGCCGCCACCGCACCGATCCGTTCTCGGGAGACCCCACCGCATGACGCCCTCCGTGCTGGCGCTGCCCGGCCCGCTGTCCGCCTTCGACGGCCCCTCCTTCGACGGCGACTGGTACACCGAGGTCACCGACCTCGCCCGCCGCAACACCTGGGCCAATGGCGCGGTCGACGCCTACACCACCTACGGCGTGCTGCTCTTTGGTGTCCTGCTCGCCGCGGCCTGGTGGTCCGCACGCCACACCGGCGGCCGGGCCATGGCCGCCACCTTGTGCGCGCCGGTCACCATCGCCGCCGCCCTCGCCGTGAACGCCGCGCTCAAGAGCGTGGTCGCCGAGGCCCGCCCCTGCCGGGCCCTGCCCCACGCGTTCACCGTGGAACCCTGCCCCGCCGCGAGCGACTACTCCTTCCCGAGCAACCACTCCGCCATGGCCGGCGCGGTCGCAATGGCGGTACTGCTGATCAACTGGCGCCTCGGCGTGCTCGCCGCCGCCGCCGCGCTGCTGATGGCCGCCTCCCGGGTGTACGTCGGCGTCCACTACCCCCACGACGTCATCATCGGCCTGGCCATCGGCACCACCGTCGTCCTGGCCGGCTACGCCGCCCTGCGCAACATCGCACTGCGACTGCTGGACACACTCACCCGCACACCCCTGCGACCACTGCTCACCACCACCGCGCCCGCCCCCGCCGTAGCGAGCTGACCGGCACAACCCGCCTGTCCGGCGTCAGCGCAGTTCGGCCAGTCCCTGCTGCTGGGTCTTAATGGGCTGGTAGCCGAGTTCCGCGCGTGCTTTGGTGATGTCGATGGTGCACTCGCGGCTGGACACCCACATGCTCATGTAGTCCAGTGGGGGCGCGCCCTTGAGTCGCAGGCTGCGCCAGAGTGTTTCGCCGGCTGCGGCGACCGACTTGGCCACGCCGTAGGGCAGGGACCGACTTGGCGCGGAGACGCCCTGGGTGGCCAGCAGCTCGGTGAGGATGTCGCGGAAGACGACGGGCGCCCCGTCGGTCACGAAGTACGCCTGGCCGGGGCGGCCGCGCTCGGCCGCGAGCATCAGCCCTTCCACGGCGTTGTCGACGTGCGTGGTGTCGGTGAGATGCCGGCCGCCATCGATCCATGCGAAGCGGCCGCTGTTGACCATGTCCACCAGTTCGGGCAGCACCATGGTGTCTCCCGCGCCCCAGACGAAACGCGGACGCACCACGATGGTCTCCAGGCTGCCGTTGGCTTTGATCACGACCTGTTCAGCTGCCGCCTTGGACGCGGCGTAGTGGGCGCGCGAGTCCGGCCGCAGCGGGGCTGACTCGTCCACATTGACCAGTGGCTGGCCGTTCATGAGGGCTGCCTCGGTGCCAACGTGGACCAGTCGTTGCACCCCGGCCTCACGCACGGCGCGCACGAGGTTGGCGGTGCCGTCGACGTTATCGGTCCAGAACTGCTTGCGGGTGCCGCGGCCAGGGGTGCGGGCTGCGGCATGGAAGGCCAGCTCACTCCCTGTTGCGGCGGCGCGCAGGCCGGCCACGTCTGCCAGGTCCCCCCGCACCGGGACGGCGCCCAGGTCTTTGACCTTGCCGGCCGCAGCGTCACTGCGTGCCAGTGCGCGGACGGCATGGCCGTGCTTGATCAAGCGGGCAATCAGCCGGCTCCCGACGAACCCTGAACCGCCGGTGACGAAGACGGTAGCCACGATAGGCCCCTTACTATAGCGATCGACATAGCTATGACGGCCACTATACTTACGGGCATGGCGAGACCCAAGTCGGATTCACGGGAGAAGATCCTTTGCAGGGCGCATCTACTGCTGTGCCGCCAGGGCTTCAAGGGGACAGGACTGGCGCAGATCATCGAGGAATCCGGCGCGCCCCGCGGATCGGTCTACTACCTCTTCCCAGGCGGCAAGGAGGAGATCGCGGTCGAGGCCGTCCGGATCGCCACGGCGGACTCAGTGGCCTTCATCGACGCCACCCGCCAGGCCAGCCGCACCGCCCGGCAATGGGTCACCGCGCTGCTCGAGAACTGCTCACGCAATCTGCAGGACAGCGGCTTCACTGAGGGGATGCCGATCACAACCGTCACCCTCGACTCCGTGCCCGGCTCCACCGCCCTCAGCACCGTCTGCCGCGAGGGCTACCAGTCGCTGGTGTCGGCCCTGCAAAAAGGCCTGGAAGGTTACGGAGTCTCCTCCCCGGAACAGGCCCGCGGGCTCGCCACACTCCTGCTCTGCGCATTGGAAGGCGCCATGATCCTCGCCCGCGCCCACCAGTCCCTGGACCCCTTCCAGCAGATCATGCCCCACCTCCTCCCTCTGCTCCCCGAATGAGCGGCCGCTGACTGCGGACGCGTCGTCACTGGCCGAGAGGCGATGGCCGAGGAGGTCGTCCAGCAACTCGGCGACATCGACATTCGCGATCCGATCGTGGCGAGCAAAGGTTTTGCCGGCAGGTGACTGGGGCCCAGATACGAGCGTCCTTCACCCGGGGGCGGAGGCTGTGACCCTTTAATGAACCAGGTTGCACACCCGCAAGCACTGGGCGGTGCCCGTCGATGTCCGATCGGTAGCGCCGATCGGAGCGGAGCAGTCGCTGTTGGACGAGGCGTTCGACCCCCGTCATTCCCTGTACCGGGATTCGGGGGCCGAGGCCCTGGGCCGGGGTATCGGGCACAGCTGTTTCCGTGGGCGTGCCGCTGAGGTGAAGGACCTGTCGGACTGGCTCAACGGCTCCGGCAGTTTCCTGCGGGTGGTCACCGGCAAGCCGGGAGCAGGCAAGTCGGCGCTGCTGGGCGTACTGGTGCGTGCGGCGCATCCGGTGTTGCGCGGCGAGACGGAGAAGTGGTGGCGGCTGCCGCACAAACCGGCCGAGAACCGGCGGCTGGCGGTGGTCCACGCACGGCGGCGGAGCCTGGCCGAGATCGCGGACTCCCCGGCCCGGCGGATGGGCGGTGCATCAAGGCCGCCCGGGAGGGTGCTCCCCGCACTCGCGGGGACGGTCTCTTGCCGGAGCCGACCGCACCGTCCTCGACTTTGGTACGAGCCGGTTTTCACGGCTGTGGGGTCCCCGTACAAGGCAGCTCGTCCGGCCCGGGCGAGCGCGCTTCCGCGCGGGCGAACCGAGCCTGAGACAGATCTGTCTCTTTTTAAGAGACAGATCTGTCTCATTCGGGTAGGGTTTCGGACATGGCTGCAACGGACGCTCGACCAGGTTGGGCCGTGTCAGCACGTGCCGGCGTGACGGTCCATATCGCGCTGCTGACCTCGATCAGCGCGATGTTCCTCGCGACCTCTAGCGCCCCGACTCCGCTTTACGGCGTGTATGCCCGGCTGTGGGGTGTGTCGGCGGCGGCGACATCGGTGGTGTTCGGTGCGTACGCCCTCGCGTTGCTGCTGGCCCTGCTGGTGCTCGGTCGGGTCTCCGACCACATCGGACGTCGGACGGTCATCTGGCCTGCGCTCCTCGTGCAGGTGGTGGCGATGCTCGTGTTCGCCACCGCTGGGGGCGTCGGCGAGCTGCTCGTGGGGCGCGTGCTTCAGGGGCTGTCCACGGGCGCGGGTCTCGCGGCGGTGGGCGCGGCGTTGCTCGACACCGACGCCGAGCGTGGCCGGATCGCGAACTCCGCAGCGCCTCCGATCGGGTCGGCAGTCGGGGCTCTGGGCTCGGCCGTGCTGGTCACTTTCGCGCCCATGCCGACCCGCCTGGTGTACCTGGTGTTCGCCATGGTGCTGGTACTGCAGATCGTCGCGTTGTCGCGGTTGCCGGAGACCGCGCCGCGCACGCCGGGAGCGGTGCGTTCCCTGCGGCCCAGGCTGCACGCACCGCGGCGAGTACTGGCGCGGCTGGGCGCCGCCGTGCCCGTGCTGTTCTCCGTATGGGCCGTATCGGGCCTGTTCGGGGCGTTCGGCCCGCACCTCGCCGCCCTGCTCACCGGGTCGTCATCCCCCATACTCGGCGCCCTGCCCATCGCGATCGTCGGGGCGGTGGCCCCGGTGGTCGCGTTCTCCACCGCCGGGCTGGCCGGGCGTAGGTCGCTGGCGTACGGCATCGCGGGCCTGCTGACGGCGGTCGTGATCACCGCGTTTTCGCTGCTGTTGGGCCAGATGTGGCTCCTGCTGGCGGGTGCGGTGGTGGCGGGCACCGGATTCGGCTTCGGCTTCCGCGGTGCTATGGACCTGGTGCTGCCCGCCGTCGACGAGTCCGAGCGTGCGGGCACGTTGTCGCTGCTCTACATCGCTTCCTACCTCGGGTTCGGCGTACCGGCCATCGTGGCGGGCATCGCGCTGCAGAGCACCGGAAACCTGACCGCGACGACGCTCGGCTACACCGTCGTTCTCGCGCTGCTGGCCGCGACGGCGGCCGGTGTCCTCCGCCTGACCGGTGACAACGAAGGGACGGACTCGTGACCACTCACATCACCGGCAAAGCGCCGGCGCGCTCCCCCCGCGAACGCCTGCTGGCCTCCGCCGACGAGCTCTTCTACAGCGAGGGTGTGCACACCGTCGGCATCGACCGCGTGATCGAGCACGCCGGGGTGGCCAAGGCATCGCTGTACCGCCTGTTCGGCAGCAAGGAAGAGCTCGTCGCCGCGTACCTGGGCGCCCGGCACGAGCGGAATTTGGCCGAACTGCGTACCGCCGCCGGGCGGCTCTCGGATCCTCGTGATGGCATCCTCGCGGTGTTCGACACGCAGGCGCGCTGGCTGCGGCGCCGTGCGTATCGTGGCTGCGCGTTCGCGCGGGCCAGCGCCGAGCCCGCCGCGGGCGTGCAGGTCCAGCGGGCCACCGACGCCTACCGTGCTGCGGTCCATGAGCTGTTCACAGAATTGGCCACCCGGGCAGACGTGCGGGATCCCGAGATGCTCGCCGCCCAGCTGCACACGCTGTTCCACGGCGCCGATGTCGTCGTCAGCAGCAGCAGCCGGCGCAGCAGGCTGATCGCCGCCACGCGGGCTGCCGCCGAAACGCTGATCGCCGCCGCCTGATCCGAAAATAACGGTCAGTTGGGGCTGATCCGGGCATGCGGGATACCGGTCTGGCGGCTCGATGCCGTCGGACCGGTGCTTGGTGGTGGTCGGGATCGGGGTGGTGGTCGGGGTTGGGTCAGACACCCCATGTCGTTGGGTGTCAAGCGGCATGGGGTTGGGCGTGGTGCGACCAGGCGGTCGCTTCGTCGTAAGTGGTGTGGGTTTTGAGG
>NZ_RJVR01000061.1 GCF_003999195.1 Streptomyces soli | reverse complement strand
GTCAGGGCTTGCCACACCTGCTCCGCACTTGCGCGGATGTAGGTGACATAGACGTAGGTCGGCACGGACGTGGGTCCGTTGGTCATGGCGTACTCCTCTGCCTGGTTCTTGATGGCACTGATCGCTTGCAGGCGGGGCTTGTCGAACCCCGAGATCCAGCGCTCCTCGATCTCGTGGATCGGTGTCGGGTTGAGGTAATGAAGCCGCTCCCGCCCGCGTCGCACGACGGTCACGAGGTTGGCCCGCTCAAGGATGTCGAGATGCTGTGTCGCCGACTGGCGCGCCATGTCCAAGCTTTCGCACAGCTCGCTCAGTGTCTGGCCGTTGTGCTCCCGCAGACGGTCGAGCAGGAGTCGCCGGGTGGGATCGGCCAGCGCTTTGAAGACCGAATCCATCGCTCTCGAGAGGCTCACGCCCCGATTATGCAGGTATTCACCTGCATAATGTCAACGATGAATCATCGCACCGGCGGTCAGCTCCTGTTCTTCCCGCACCGCACGGCGTGCAGCTACCCGGCGCTGGGACCCTGGGGACCCGGACGGGCCCCCAGGCACACGGCCCATGGGGAGGCCGCCGGACGAACGATGCGGCCACGCGCAGTACCAGATGATCACGGCCCAGCGCAGGCCCGTATGCTGTGGTGGATGATCAGGCCCCACCCCCCCGGGCGCTGGATCATCCGCCGCCGGACGGCAAGTCGCTGTGATCGCTTCACGCCCCGCCGTCCGGCGGCCCCCTCACTCGGCAGGACCCGCCAAGGCATCACCATTACCTCGCACGTGGCGGGCCGCCCGGACCCTACGTCCTCCTCCATCCCCCCCAGGGGAAGAACGGCGGCCAGAGGCGGCCCTAGGGCCTGTCTGGAGTTGTGATCACGTGGCGGGAAAAGGGTTGGAGGGATGATCGTCGGGCTGGTAGCTTTCAGGCGACCGTGACACCGCCCGAGGAGGTGAGACCCATGAACGCTGTATCGACGTGGGTGCTCCCCCTTCCCGTCACGGCCGGCGATTGACGTAGACGTCGCCGGGAGCGCCTCGACAACAAGGCACTCCCGAAAGGCAACACCTATGCATTCTCTGCAGTTCACCGCCGAGTCGTCGTCGAACGGCATGCTCGAACGCGACTTCACCGTGGGCGACGTCCCCGGCGTCCTCTGGTCGCCGGCCTCCAACGCAGCCGATCGCGCGCCCCTGATCCTGATGGCCCACGGCGGCGGCAACCACAAGAAGCACCCGGCGATGTCCGGCCGCGCCCAGCGCCTCGTGACCGGCTGCGGCTTCCACGTCGCCGTCATCGACGCGCCCGGTCACGGCGACCGGCCGCGCACGGCGCACGACGAGGCGGAAATCGCCGAGCTGTTCCGGGCGAGGGCGGCGGGCGAGCCGGAAGGCCCGATCGTCGTGCGCTACAACGACCACCTGGCGGAGCTCGCCGTGCCCGAGTACCAGGCGACCCTGGATGCCCTCCAGGAACTCCCGGAGATCGGCACCGACGAGCCGGTCGGCTTCTGGGGCATCAACATGGGCACCGCGATCGGCGTACTGTTCGTAGCGATCGAACCCAGGATCACCGCCGCGGTCTTCGGTCAACACTGGCCCGATGTCCTGGCCGAGAAGGCGAAGCAGATCACCATCCCGATCGAGTTCGACATGCAGTGGGATGACGAGCACATCCCGCGCGAGGCCGGTCTCGCGCTGTTCGACGCCTTCGCCTCGAAGGAGAAGACGTTGCACGCCAACGCGGGCAAGCACAAGGAACTGCCCCGGTTCGAGGCCGACAGCGCGGTCCGCTTCTTCGCCCGGCACTTCGGCGGAGCAGTCACCTCGCCGGCCTGATCTGCGCGGTTGCGGCGTCCGGCTCGCCAGCCGGGCGCCGCGACCGCGACCCCGGGCCGTACCGTCCTATCGGCAGGAACAGCTCTATCAGTTCCCACTCACCATCGCTCAGTTCACGTCGCATCACCGCAGCGTTTACCAGCTCGGCGTGACCCTCGGGTCCGAAACAGACCGCATTGATCACGACTCCAGACAGGCTCTAGCCGCCCCACCGCCCCCGCGCGGCGGCCCCGGCCGACGCCACCCCCAGCAGCCAGCCCAGCGCCCGGCCGTTCCCCTCGCCGCCGCCCGCCACCACCCAACCACACACACCACCAACACCCAAGGACAGGAAGAGGCGGCAGAGAGGGGAAAGTCAGCACGACGGAAGCGCCGAACAGGGTCGCTGAGCAGGGGAAACGCGGACTCACCACGAAGAGCGCCGCAAGTGATGGTGCAAGGAATGGTGCAAGGGATGCCGCAAGTAATGGTGCAGGTGATGTTGCCAGAGCTTGAGTGAAAGAGTATGATTATGAATGTCGGAAAGAGTGGACGGCAAACCGCTCGAACCGTCGGCCGGAGCGGCAACTCCGGCCGACGGCTCCAACCCACCAAGGAGTCACATTGGCAGCCACGAAGGCCCCCAGCCGTCGCCGGACCAGCACCCCGCAGGAGCGCGCCGAGAAGCAGGCCGCCCGAGTCGCCGAACTCAAGGGGCAGTTCGACACGGCTGTCTCCCAGTTGGTCACCACCGACTCGTGGCGAACCATGCTGGACGGCGCGATCCACTTCCACCGCTACAGCTTCCGGAACATGCTGCTGCTCCTCTCACAATGCCCGCACGCAACCCAGGTCGCCGGTTATCGCGAGTGGCAGAGGCGCGAGCGCCACGTGCGCCCGGGTGAGCGTGCTGTGTGGATCCTGGCCCCGATGACCCTCCGCGACAGCGACAGCGATGCCGCCAAGGGCAGCGCCGACCAGGACGACGAACGCCGCCGGGTGCTCTACCGGCCCGTTCCCGTGTGGGACATCACTCAGACCGACCGCAACGACGGCAAGCCCGACTCCGTCGCACCCGGAGCGCCGAGGCTGACCGGTGACGCTCCCACGAAGATGTGGGACAGCCTCGCCGCCCACGCCGTGTCCCTCGGCTACGCCCTCGAGCGCGGCAACACCGGCACCACCAACGGATGGACCAACCCCGACACCCGCACCGTGCGGGTGAGCAGCGCCCTGGACGATGCCCACGCCGCCAAGACCCTCACGCACGAAGTCGCGCACATCCAGTGCGCGCACGTCGCGGACATGAACGAGTACCGGCAGCACCGGGGCCTGATGGAGACCGAGGCCGAATCCGTCGCCTACGTGGTGTGCGCAGTGTTCGGACTGAACTCCGCCGCCTACTCCGTCCCATACGTGGCCGGTTGGGCAGGCAAGAACCCCGAGGAAGTCGCCGAGACCATCAAGGCCGCCGGTAACCGGGTCATGGCCGCCGCAAAGACCATCCTTGCCGCCGTCGCCCCGACCGACCACGCCGAGGACGACCAGCCCGAGCAGTGACCGCCCCGCCGGGGCCCGGTCACCCGGGCCCCGGCCCCTCCCCGCCAAGGAGCGCGCTCATGGACACCGCCGAGATCACGTGGGTTGACCGCCAGTACCCCGTGCCCGACACCCTCCCCTCCCCGCCCCCGGTTTCACCGGGGCGCAGCAGGTCACGCGGCAGCTTGCCGACGCCGTCACCGCATGGGGACACACCATCGCCGACGTGGCGTACTTCGAGGAGACCGCCGCCGACGCGAACGGCCGCCCTACGTGGCACACCGGCCCCGCACCATCCGCGCCGAGTTCACCACCGACGGCCACGCAGTGGTCATCCGCCATGACGCCCAGGCCAGTTAGAGCGACAGCCCGTGGACAGTCACCGTCGGCGGCCAGCCCCAGGAGTACCCGCCCCTGTACGGCCTCACCTGGCCCGAACGCGTCCGGATGCTCGCCCTGGCCGTCCACCGCGCCCAGCACTGACCACCCCACCAGGCCCGGACACCCGGACCCCGGCCCCCTTCCACCCAGGAGAACCCCGTGAAGCTCAGCAAGGCCCAGCGACCGGCGATCACCACCACGACCGGCGCACCGGTCGAGGGCCGCCCCAACACTCTCGCGTCCCTGGTTCGACTCGTCCTGGCCGAGGCCTGCGCCGAACGCAGCGCCACCGGCCCCGGTTGAGTCGGCCTGAAGCGCGGTTCCGGTGTTGCCACCGGCCCGTTTCTCCAGGCCGCTCTCCGAACCCGGCGTACCCGTCTCCGAGTACCGGGCTCTCCACAGTTCCTGCCGTCGGGCTGAATGTCAGGCTGTGGGCCAAGGGCTGGGGATCGTGTCGCCCCGGTAGCGGTACCGAGTGATCGCCGGTGTCCGCGCCAAGTTGATCAGTTCGATCCCGTCCGCGGTGATCGGCAGCCATGACCCGTGAGGGCCGAGGAGCCAGCTGCGGACGTC
>NZ_RJVR01000181.1 GCF_003999195.1 Streptomyces soli | reverse complement strand
CTGGGGGCCGTCCGAACGCTGCGCCACCCACCGCGTCCTGCGGGTCGCCGCCCGCCTCGCCGAGCCCCGCGGCCCCGCCGGGCGCCTCCGGCTCAGCGGCCGCGACGACCTCGAGGAGCTGGCCCTCGGCGCCGGGCTGCGGCCCGACGGCTCCGGGCGCGTCTCCTGTCCCTTCGGCTACGCCGACATGGACAGCGCGGTCCGCGGCATGATCTCCACCGGGCTCTTCGACGACGCCGTCGCCGCGACCGATCAGGAGCAGGTCGAGAAGGAACTCGCGGAGGCCCTCCACCCCTTCCGACGCCCGGACGGTGCCGTCCGGATGGACAACGTCTTCCGCTATCTGATCGCCCGCGCGTAATCCGTCGCGCGTAAATCCGTCGCCCGTAAATCCGTCAGACGTCCGGCTTCGACAGCCGCGGGATCCCCGCGGCGGCGTACGCCTCGGCCTCCTCCAGGGTCTCCGCCTCGAGCAGGGCGGTGGCGAGTGCGTCGAGCTGCTCCCGGTGCGTGTCGAGGAGCCGGCATGCGGTGCCGTAGCACTCGTCGACGATGCGCCGCATCTCGCTGTCGACGACATCGAGCGTCGAGGGTGCGGCGGAAAGGCCGTACGGCTGCTGGGGGTCGTTGGGGATGGCGCTGAGGGGGCCGACCCGGTCGCTCATGCCCCAGCGGCCGACCATGCCGCGGACGAGATTGGTGACCTGTTCGAGGTCGTTCTCGGCGCCGGTCGTGATGACGCCGAAGACGATGTGCTCGGCGGCCATACCGCCCAGGGCGCCGATGATGCGGCCGCGCAGGTACTCCTCGGTGTACGCGTAGCGGTCGGAGTCGGGCGTGGAGAGGGTGACGCCGAGGGCGCGGCCACGCGGGACGATGGTGATCTTGCGGACGGGGTCGGCGCCGGGCTGGAGCATGCCGAGGAGGGCGTGGCCGGCCTCATGGTAGGCGGTGCGCTTGCGCTCCTCCGGAGGGATGACGAGCGGGCGCGCGGCGCCGAGCTGGACCTTCTCCAGGGCGTCGGAGAACTCGCTCTGCCCGACGGCCTTCTTACCCCGCTTGACGGCGAGGAGGGCGGCCTCGTTGGCGAGGTTGGCGAGTTCGGCACCGGTCATGCCGGGCGTGCTGCGGGCGACCTGGCTGAGGTCTACGCCCTTCTCCAGCGGGACCTCGCGGGTGTGGATACGGAGGATCGCCTCGCGGCCGGGCCGGTCGGGCGGGCTGACGTGCACCGTACGGTCGAAACGGCCGGGCCTCGTCAGAGCCGGGTCGAGAACGTCCGGCCGGTTGGTGGCGGCGATGACGACGACGCCTTCGGAGCCGGAAAAGCCGTCCATCTCGGTCAGGATCTGATTCAGCGTCTGTTCCCGCTCGTCGTGGCCGCCGAAGCCCCCGGCGGCGCCACGCGCCCGCCCGATGGTGTCGATTTCGTCGATGAAGACGATCGCCGGGGCGACTTTCCGCGCCTCGGCGAACAGTTCGCGTACCCTCCCCGCGCCCACGCCCACGATCATCTCGATGAACTCGGACGCCGAGGCCGAGAAGAACGGCACGTCCGCCTCGCCCGCGACCGCCCGTGCCAGCAGCGTCTTGCCGGTGCCGGGCGGGCCGGCCAGCAGCACTCCGCGCGGCATGCGCGCGCCGAGCGCGCGGTAGGCCTCGGGTCGCTTGAGGAAGTCGACGACCTCGCTGAGCTCAGCCTCGACCTCGTCGATACCGGCGACGTCCTCGAAGGTGATGCGCTTGCCCTCCTCGGGGACGACCGGCTTCGGGGGCGCCTTGCGGCCGAAGCCGCCGAGGCCACCGCCCAGTCCCCCGGCCAGGGACTTGCTCATCCGGCGCCCGATGAAGATCCACAACGCCACGAGCAGCAGTATCGGCGCGAGCGAGATCATCAGGTTGTAGAGGAAGCTGCGCTGCTGGACCACGGGCGCGGCGGTGACGGTGACCTTGTTCTTGACGAGAGTGGCCCACAGGTTGTCGTCCGCGAAGACCGGCCGCTCCGTCTTGAACTGGGTGTACGTCCCCTTACCGTCAACCTTGGGGACGGTCTGCTCCTTCCTGAGCGCGCCCTCGATCGCGTCACCCTTGGAGTAGATCTTCGAGATGTTGTTGGCCTGGAGCTGTCTCTCGAACTCCGTGTACGACACCGTCGGCGTGTTGGCGCCGGAGAACTGCGACAGCAGCAGGTTCGTGATCAGAAAGACCGCCAGCGCGGTGAGGATCATCCCGCCCCAGCCGCCCAGCCGGCGTCGCGGCGGCTTCGGCGGCGCGCCTTCCGACCGCCACGGATCTTGGGGCTGCTGCCGGGGCGGCACGGAATTGCTCATAAGTTAACAATACGGACACACCTTGGGGCGCCGCCCCGGAACGTAGGCCGTCAGTGCCTGCCGTCAGCTCTGCGGTCAGGGCCTGCGGTCAGAGGCCCGGCCAGTCCTCGACGGTGAGCGCGAACCGCTCGTGGTCGCGCCATGCGTCGTTCAGGAAGAGGAAGCGCGGCGAGAAGCCCTCGTGCCGGAAGCCGAGCCGCTTCGCCAGCGCGATGGACCGCTCGTTCTCCGGCTGCACATTGATCTCCAGTCGGTGCAGCGCCAAGCCGTCCCGGGTATCGGCGAAGCACCGGTCGACGACCAGCCGCATCCCCTCGCTCATCCGGCCGGTCCCGGAGTACGGAAGGTAGCTGTCGTAGCCGAGCGTCGCGTTGCGGAACCGGCCGCGCGCGATGTTGGCGACGTTGCACTTGCCGACGATCCCGCCGCTCTCGCCGTCGATGATCATGAACGTACGCAACCCCAGCCCCTGCTGCCGCAGCAGCTCGTGGAAACCGTCCGGGTCGACGGGATTCCAGCGCCCGATGTGCTCGGCCGAGCGGATGACGGCTTCCGCGTAGGCGGCGGCGTCGGCGGGACGCGGCTCGCGGATCGTGACTCGCATGGGCTCATTGTCGTTCATGAACCACCCGCCCGGCCGCCGCCTTGGAAGGTCGCTGGGCCGCTACTTGGGCGGCAGCAGGTCCTTGAATTCCGGCGGCAGCTCGAAGTTGTCCGCCCCGCCGCCCGGCGGGAGGCCGAAGGCGCCCCCGGGCTGCTGCTCGCGGCGGGTGGCGGCGGCCTGCTCCTCGGCCTTGCGCTTCATCGGGTTGCCCGACTTCCGCTTGCCCTTGGCCTGCTTGACCTGCTTCTTCTGACGGGCACCGCCGCCGCCCATGCCGGGGATCCCCGGCATGCCGGGCATGCCGCCGCCCTGGGCCATGCGGGACATCATCTTGCGGGCCTCGAAGAAGCGCTCGACCAGGCTCTTGACCGCGCTGACGTCGACGCCGGAACCCCGGGCGACGCGGGCCCGGCGGGAGCCGTTGATGATCGTCGGGTCCTGGCGCTCGGCCGGGGTCATCGACTTGATGATCGCCGCGGTGCGGTCCACGTCCCGCTCGTCGAGATTGGCGATCTGGTCCTTGATCTGACCCATGCCGGGCAGCATGCCGAGCAGCTTGGAGATCGAGCCCATCTTCCGGACCTGCTCCATCTGCTGGAGGAAGTCGTCGAGGGTGAACTCCTTCGGGCCCTTCGCCAGCTTCTCGGCCATCTTCTGGGCCTCGGCCTGGCTGAAGGTCTGCTCGGCCTTCTCGATCAGGCTGAGCATGTCGCCCATGCCGAGGATGCGGGACGCCATGCGGTCCGGGTGGAACGCGTCGAAGTCGTCCAGCTTCTCGCCGTTGGAGGCGAACATGACCTGCTTGCCGGTGACGTGCGCGACCGACAGCGCGGCGCCGCCTCGCGCGTCGCCGTCCAGCTTGGACAGGACGACGCCGTCGAAGCCGACGCCGTCGCGGAACGCCTCCGCGGTGTTGACCGCGTCCTGGCCGACCATGGCGTCAACGACGAAGAGGATTTCGTCCGGACTGACCGCGTCACGGATGTCGGCGGCCTGCTGCATCATGTCGGCGTCGATGCCGAGCCGGCCGGCGGTGTCGACGATGACCACGTCGTGCAGCTTGCTCTTGGCGAAATCGATCGAGTCCCTGGCGACCTTCACCGGGTCGCCGACGCCGTTGCCCGGCTCCGGGGCGAAGACCGCGACCCCGGCGCGCTCGGCGACGACCGACAGTTGGTTGACGGCGTTCGGGCGCTGGAGGTCGGCCGCGACCAGCAGCGGGGTGTGGCCCTGGCCCTTGAGCCAGTGGCCGAGCTTTCCGGCCAGCGTCGTCTTACCGGCGCCCTGGAGGCCGGCGAGCATGATGACGGTCGGCGGCTGCTTGGCGAAGCGCAGGCGGCGGGTCTCGCCGCCGAGAATGCCGACCAGCTCCTCGCTGACGATCTTGATGACCTGCTGGGCGGGGTTCAGCGCCTGGGAGACCTCGGCGCCTGCCGCCCGCTCCTTGACCTGCTTGATGAACGCGCGGACCACCGGCAGCGCGACGTCCGCCTCCAGCAGCGCGATACGGATCTCGCGCGCGGTGGCGTCGATGTCCGCCTCGGAGAGGCGGCCCTTGCCCCGGAGGTTCTTGAAAGTCGCTGCAAGGCGGTCGGAGAGGGTATCGAACACGTCGGTCGCGGATCCTCGTGTCGGGGGCGGGTGGTCGTCCTCAAGAGTATCCGGGCGTGCCGGTGTATCCCACCCTCCCCCAGCCTCCGGCCGGTGGGGTCTCCCCCAAACGGAGTTTGGGGGAGACCCCACCTCGCTTTCGCCCGCATACCCGCGGTCAGCGCAGCGCGCGCTCGACCTCCCGGGCGACCTCGGCCGCCCGTACGTCGGTGAGGGGAGAGCCGTCGCTACCGGTGACGTAGAAGGCGTCCACGGCGTTGGCGCCCAGGGTGCTGATGCGGGCGGAGCGAACGTTGAGGCCGGTGATCTCCATGGCGCGGCCGATGCGGTGCAGGAGCCCGGGGGCGTCCTGGGCGCGGATCTCTATGACGGTGGCCGAGTCGGACGAGCCGGGGGCGACGGTGACGCGCGGCGGAGGGGCGGTGACGCCCCGGCGGCGGGGATACGCGGCTTCGCGTTCGGCGAGGCGGGCCTCGATGTCGAGGGTGCCGGCGAAGGCACGGTCGAGGTCGACCCGCAGCCGGGTGGCCTCGGGGAGGGAGCCGTACTCGGCGGCGACGCGCCAGCGCAGCAGCGTGACCGGGCCCTCCCCGATCGGGTCGACGGAGCGCAGGTCGGCCGCGCGGACGGTGAGCCGGTGCAGGGCGAGGACGCCGGCGGCCTCGGCGAGCAGGCCCGGCCGGTCGCGAACGGCGAGCAGCAACTCGACGCCGACCTGTTCGGGCGCCTCGGACTCGGCGTCCGGGTCGGGCTCGGTGTGCGCGTGCAGGGCCAGCACCGGGCCGCCGGTGCGGGCGGCCTCGACGGCGAGACGTTCCTCCTCGGCGGTGGGCTCGGGGCTGACCGGCTCGGGGACGGCGCCGCCCGCGAGGACCTCGGCGACCCGCTTGACCAGGTCGGAGACGAGCGAGGCCCGCCACGCGCTCCAGGCGGCAGGCCCGGTGGCCAGGGCGTCGGCCTCGGTGAGGGCGTGCAGCAGTTCCAGGGTCTCGGTGTCGCGTACGGCGTCGGCGACGACCTGAACGGTGGCCGGGTCGTCCAGGTCACGCCGGGTGGCGGTGTCGATCAGCAGCAGATGATGCCGTACGAGCAGGGCCAGGGTGTCGACGTCGGCGCGGCCGAAGCCCAGGCGGGCGGCGACGTCGCGTGCGATGACCTCACCGGCCACCGAGTGGTCGCCGGGCCAGCCCTTGCCGATGTCGTGCAGCAGGGCGCCGATGAGCAGCAGGTCGGGGCGGCTGACGCGACGGGTGAGCGCCGAAGCGCGCACCGCGCACTCCACCAGGTGCCGGTCGACGGTCCAGATGTGTACGGCGTTGCGCTGGGGCCGGCAGCGCACCCGCTCCCAGTCGGGCAGCAGCCGGGTGATCAGGCCCTCGGCCTCCAGCGCCTCCCACACCGGCACGGTGGACTCCCCCGCGCCCAGCAGGGTGAGCAGCTGCTCGCGGGCCTCGGCCGGCCACGGCACCGGCAGCGGACGGGCGGCCTGGGCCAGGCGCCGTACGGTGTGCAACGACAGCGGCAGCCCGGTCTGGGCGGCAGCGGCGGCGGCGCGCAGCGGAAGCACCGGGTCGCGGTCGGGCCGGGCGGAGCGGGCCAGTACGGCCTCGCCCTCGTGCTCGACCACACCGTCGGCGAGCGGGGTGCGCTCGGCGGGCGTGGCGGCGGCCTCGGTGCGGCCGAGCCCCAGCAGTCCGCGCCGCTTGGGCCGCATCTCGCGGGAGCGCAGCACACGGCCGACCTCGCGCCAGGTGACGTCGGAGGCGTACGAGACGGTGCGCGCCGCTTCGTATACCTGCCGCAGCAGTGCGTCGGCGTCCAGCAGGCCGAGGGCGGTGGCGACCTGATCCTGCTCCTGGAGGGCGAGCCGGTCGGTGGCGCGCCCGGTGACCAGGTGGAGGGCGTCGCGGGCGTCGAGCAGCCGCGTACGGGCCTCCTCCAGGCCTTCGCGGGGCGCGTCGGCGAGCCAGGAGGCGGCGACGGCGCGCAGGGCGGTGGCGTCGCGCAGGCCGCCCCGGGCCTCCTTGAGGTCGGGTTCGAGGAGGTAGGCCAGCTCGCCCTGGCGTTCGGCGCGTTCGAGGCACATCTCGTGCAGCGCGGGCAGCCGCTTGGGCGCCTGGTTGCGCCAGTCGGCGAGGATCGCGGTGCGCAGGCCGGCCGTGAGCGCGGTGTCGCCGGCGATGTGCCGGGCGTCGAGCAGGCCGAGCTGGACCTTGAGGTCGTCGGCGGCGGTCTTGCGGGCCTCGACGGGGGTGCGTACGGAGTGGTCGAGGGCGAGCCCGAGGTCCCACACGGGGTACCAGATCTTGTCGGCGAGAGACGCCACCTGGCCGGCCTTCTCGGAACCGTCGTGGAGCAGCAGCAGGTCCAGGTCGCTGCGTGGGGAGAGTTCGCCTCTGCCGTAGCCGCCGACGGCGACCAGCGCGTATCCGGCGACCCCGGCCTCGGCGGCCGCGCCGTGGGTGAGGGCGGCGAGCCAGCGGTCGGTGAGTTCCGCGAGGGCCTTACGACGCGGCGGCCCGGACTGCTCTTCCTCGTTGAGGAGGTGCAACCGGGCCGCCGCGTAGCCTGCGGGGTCGTTCTCGTCGTTCGCTTTCGCTTCGACGCTTTCCGTCACGCTGTCTCCAGACGCAGGCTGTGCTTCGTACTTCTGTTACTTCCCGTGCTTCTAAGTGCAAGTGTGAGGCGCGGCCAGGTAATTCCCCGGCCGCGCCTCGCGATCTCAGAGCGCGTCGGGTCCGCGCTCGCCGGTCCGGACCCGGACCGCCGTCTCGACCGGGATCGACCAGACCTTGCCGTCACCGATCTTGCCGGTGCGGGCGGCCTTGACGATGACCTCGATCAGCTGCTCGGCGTCGGTGTCCTCGACCAGGACCTCGATCCGGATCTTCGGTACGAGGTCCACGGTGTACTCGGCACCGCGGTAGACCTCGGTGTGACCACGCTGACGGCCGTAGCCGCTGGCCTCGGTGACCGTGAGGCCCTGTACACCGAAGGCCTGCAGAGCCTCCTTGATCTCATCCAGCCGGTGCGGCTTCACAACCGCGGTGATGAGCTTCACGCGTCCACCTTCTTCGTCTCGCTGCTGCCGTCCAGAGCGGAGGCGATCGCCCGGGCCGCGCCGCCGACACCCGCGAAGTCGTACGCCGTCTCGGCGTGCTCGACCTGGTCGATGCCCGCGACCTCGTCGTCCTCGCTCACGGTGAATCCGATCACCAGGTCAATGAGCTTGGCAAGGATGGCCGAGACGATCAGCGAGTAGAACAGGACCACGCTGACGCCGACGAGCTGCTTGACGAGCTGCGCCCCGCCGCCGCCGTAGAACAGGCCCTTGGCGGTCTGGCCGACACCGCCGGTGGCGAAGAAGCCGATCAGCAGGGAGCCGACGATGCCGCCGACCATGTGGACGCCGACGACGTCGAGCGAGTCGTCGTAGCCGAACTTGTACTTCAGGCCGACCGCCGCCGCGCAGAGCACACCGGCGATGACGCCGACCGCGATGGCGCCGAGCGGGCTGACCGAGCCACAGGCCGGGGTGATGGCGACCAGACCGGCGACCGCGCCGGAGGCGGCACCCAGGGTGGTGAAGGAGCCGTGCTTGATCTTCTCGTACGCCAGCCAGCCGAGGACCGCCGCGGCGGTGGCGACCTGGGTGTTGGTGAAGGCGATACCGGCGACACCGTCGGCCGCGACCCACGAGCCGGCGTTGAAGCCGAACCAGCCGAACCACAGCAGACCGGCGCCGAGCATGACCAGCGGAAGGCTGTGCGGCCGGAATGGGTCCCTCTTGAAACCGACGCGCTTACGGATGACGAGGATCGCGCCGAGCGCGGCGGCACCGGCGTTGATGTGGACCGCCGTACCACCGGCGAAGTCGATCACGCCGTACTTGAAGAGCCAGCCGTCCGAGGCCCAGACCCAGTGGGCGACCGGGAAGTAGACGACCGTGACCCACAGGGTGATGTAGACCGACCAGGCGACGAACTTCACGCGGTCCGCGAGCGCGCCGCTGATCAGCGCCGGGGTGATGATCGCGAACATCAGCTGGAAGACGGCGAAGACATAGGTCGGGACGCCGTTCACCCAGACCTCGGTCTTGCCGATGCCCCGCATGCCGACCCAGTCGAAGCCGCCCAGAAGGCCGCTGCCGCTGTCGAAGGCGATGCTGAAGCCGTAGAGCGTCCACAGAATCGTGACGATGGCGATCGCGATAAAGCTCATCATCAGCATGTTCAGGGCACTCTTGACCCGGACCATGCCGCCGTAGAAGAAGGCGAGACCAGGGGTCATCACCAGCACCAGCGCGGCGCTGATCAGCATGAACGCCGTATTGCCGGTATCGATCTTGGGGGCTTCCGCGGCAAGCGTCAGGATGCCTGCTGCCATCTGCGTCTCCTCGTCGTATCGTCATCCGAACGGCCCGTGCGGGGTGTGGGGTACGGTGGGCCGGTTTTGGCCATGAGATTGCCTAAGCCGGGTTTCCGCCAGTGCCGCTCGATGTTTCCGTGAGGTGACGAAGAAGTCGGGCGTGTTACGCCAAAGTGAATCGCCACCCCAACGGCAGCGGCCGTGATTACTCTGTGACCCCTTTGGGGGCCCCTGCATCCTGTATACGGGACCGGCCGCGGCAGCCACCCGGTTGACCTGGCGTGGGGGAGCCGAGTCGGGCTGATCGGGATGGCGGCCGCGGCCGGGGTCTTCTGGGTGGGTCTTTCCCGGGTCAGGCGGTCTCCGCGACCTCGGGCAGATGCGCGGCCAGGCTCTCGGTGAGCTGGGCCACGGCCGGCACCTCCCCGAAGTCGCGCAGGGCGGTGTCCGAGGTCTTGCGGATGCGGGTGTTGACCCGCTCGGAGCGGACCTTCCGGGCGACCTCGATGGCCTGGATCGTCAGGTCCGCCGCCTGCTCCGGCTCGCGCTGCAGCAGGTGGACGGTGGCCATGCCGACCAGGTTGAGGGCGTACGCCCGCTGGTGCACGGGGTCGTGGCTGAAGAGCTCGACGGCCCGCTGCATGACGGGGTGGGCGAGCGAGGCGTACGTGGGGCTCCGGCCGGCCACATAGGCCAGGTCGCGGTAGGAGTGGGCGTTCTCCGCGTTGAGCTCGGCCTCGTTGAAGAAGCTGATCCAGTCCGGGTCCTCGACGGGCCGGGACTCGGTGTAGGCGTCCTCGGCCATCCGCACCGCCCGATGGCACTTGCTGACCTGGCCCATGTTCGCGTAGGCCCGGGCCTCCATCGCGTACAGCATCGCCTGGGTGGTGGCGGTGGCGCTGTCCCGGCTGCCGTACTGCGCGAGGTGGATGAGCTCCAGCGCGTCGTCGGGACGGTTCAGGTGGATCATCTGGCGGCTCATGCTGGAGAGGATGAAGGCGCCCAGCGACCGGTCGTCGGCCTCCTTGGCGGCGTGCAGCGCCAGCACGAAGTACTTCTGGGCGGTCGGCTGCAGCCCGATGTCGTACGACATCCAGCCGGCCAGTGCCGCGAGGTCGGCGGTGACCCGGTACAGGCGCCTGGCCACCCGCTGCGGGTGCGATTCCTGGAGCAGGTCGGTCACCTCGTGCAACTGGCCGACGACCGCCTTGCGGCGCAGGCCGCCGCCGCACTGGCTGTCCCACTGCCGGAACATCACGGTGGTGGTCTCCAGCAGCTCCAGCTCCGGTTCCGACAGCCGCGACACCCGGCCGCCGCTCGTGCCGGACTCCCGGGGCAGCGGCACCCCGGCCCCGGTGGCATCGGGGAAGCCCAGGGGCGTCGGCACCAGCCAGCGCTGCATCGGCTCGACCAGGGCCGGTCCGGCGGACAGCATCAACGAGGCCCCGAGGAAGCCGCGGCGGCCGAGCATCAGGTCGCTGCGGGAGAACTCGTTGATCAGCTGGACCGTCTGCGGACCGGCCCACGGCAGGTCGACCCCCGACGAGGCCGTCGGCTGGTGCACCGAGCGCAGACCCAGGTCCTCGACCGGCACCACACAGCCGAAGCGCTCGGAGAACAGCTCGGACAGGATTCTCGGGATCGGCTCACGCGGCTGCTCACCGTCGAGCCAGCGGCGCACCCTCGAGGTGTCGGTGCTGACGTGGAGAGCACCCATCTGGCGGGCCCGGCGGTTCACCTGGCGCGCCAACTCGCCCTTGGACCAGCCGCTGCGCACGAACCATGAGTTCAACTGCGCATTGGGCTGCTTGTCTTGTGTGCCGCCCACCGCAATGCCCCCATCCCGAGTACATCCCGAGTCGCCCAACACCGCTGCCAACCAGAACTGTTGTCAACGATAGAGCTTGATCATTCCCGCGGCCCCGCGCTTGCCTTCGGCATACCCGTCTGCGGCGGCGGTTCCTGCGAGCTTGTGCACCGAAAGTAATCCTACGATCACCCATCCGGCGACCCTCACTGCGGAATCGCCACCATTCGCCACCCCTTCGAATGAACTACTCCCCCGCCGCAGACGATTCACTTGACACATGCCGATTGCATCGGAGTCGGCAGTTCAGGAGTGGGCGTAACCATCAGAGACCGCGATCCGTTGGGGGTGTCATGGGCTTCACTATCGGCAGCATGCGGACCATTCGCGACATGCCGTACATGCGGCAGGGCGCACGCCGCCGCACGCGAGCCTCGGCGTGCACCACAGTGGCGGAGTACACGGGGTTGTGCGGCTGGGCCGTCGCGCCGGGCGCGCGCGCCTCGCGAGGCGGCGGTGAATGCTCCTGCGGCGACGCGCACTGCGCAGCCCCCGGCGCGCATCCGCTCCCCTTCGCCGAGGAGATCCCGGCCAGCGCCACGCTGGAGGAAGCCACCGCCGCGTGGGAGCAGGTGCCCGGCGCGGCCGTGCTGCTGCCCGTCGGCAGCGCCTTCGACGTCATCGACGTGGCGGAACGCGCCGGGATCCACGCCCTGGTCCGCCTCGAACGCATGGGGCTGCGCCTCGGCCCGGTCATCGCCACCCCCACCGGCCGCGCCCAGTTCTTCGTCGCCCCGGGCGCCGCCGCGGAGCTGCCGCACCTGCTCTACCGCATGGGCTGGGACGACGCCGACCTCGACCTCCGCTGCCTCGGCCCCGGCGACTACGTCACCGCTCCCCCCTCCGACCTCGGCGGCCACGGCCCCGTCCGCTGGCTCCGCCCCCCGGCCCTCGACGGCGCCCAGCAGCCCCCGGAAGCCCGGCTGCTGCTGGGAACGCTGGCGTACGTCTGCCATCGGGGCCGGGCGTAAAGGTTAGGGTTACGCCTCGCCGATCAGCGCGTCCACGAACGCCCCCGGCTCGAACGGCGCCAGATCATCCGCACCCTCGCCGAGCCCGACAAGCTTCACCGGCACGCCCAGCTCGCGCTGGACCGCGATGACGATGCCACCCTTGGCGGTGCCGACCCATCCCTCGACGCGCCCCTCACACCGCTCGGCCCCAGGGGGGCCTCCCAGGCTTCGGACCGCTGCGCCAGACTCCGTCCGACGGCCTGCACTTACGCCTCGCCGATCAGCGCGTCCACGAACGCCCCCGGCTCGAACGGCGCCAGATCATCCGCACCCTCGCCGAGCCCGACAAGCTTCACCGGCACGCCCAGCTCGCGCTGGACCGCGATGACGATGCCACCCTTGGCGGTGCCGTCGAGCTTGGTGAGGACGATGCCGGTGATGTCGACGACCTCGGCGAAGACGCGGGCCTGGACGAGGCCGTTCTGGCCGGTGGTGGCGTCGAGGACGAGCAGGACCTCGTCGACGGGGCCGTGCTTCTCGACGACGCGCTTGACCTTACCGAGCTCGTCCATGAGGCCGGTCTTGGTGTGCAGGCGCCCCGCGGTGTCGATGAGGACGACGTCCGCGCCCTCGGCGATGCCCTCCTTTACGGCCTCGTAGGCCACCGACGCAGGGTCGCCACCCTCGGGCCCGCGCACCGTACGGGCGCCGACGCGCTCGCCCCAGGTCTGCAGCTGGTCGGCGGCGGCGGCGCGGAAGGTGTCGGCGGCGGCAAGGACGACACTGCGGCCGTCCGCGACCAGGACACGGGCGAGCTTGCCGGTGGTCGTGGTCTTGCCGGTGCCGTTGACGCCGACGACCATGATGACGGCCGGCTGCTCCTCGTGGCTCTCGGTGTGCAGGGTGCGGTCGAAGTCCGTCCCGAGCAGGGCGAGCAACTCCTCGCGCAGCAGTTCCCGCAGCTCGGCGGGCGTACGGGTGCCGAGCACCTTCACGCGGGTGCGCAGCCGCTCGACCAGCTCCTGGGTGGGGGCGACGCCGACGTCGGCGGTGAGGAGGGTGTCCTCGATCTCCTCCCAGGTGTCCTCGTCGAGGTGCTCTCGGGACAGCAGCGAGAGCAGCCCCTTGCCGAGCGTGTTCTGGGAGCGGGACAGCCGTGAGCGCAGCCGGATGAGCCGCCCGGCGGTCGGCTCGGGCTTCTCGAGCTCCAGGACCGGGGCTTCAGGGGCGGCGGTGGAGTCGGGGAGATCGACCTCTTCGATGGTCCGCCGGGGCTCGTCCCGGGGGACCTCGGCGTCCTCACCGACGTGCGGTTCGGCGGGCGGGGTGGTGATCGTCGGCGCGGCGGGCGGCGCGGGGGGCAGCTGCCGCTTCTTGCGACGACTGCCGACCACGAGGCCGCCGGCCGCGATGACCGCGACCAGGGCGATGACTACGGCAAGGATGACGGTTTCCATAACGCACACCAGTATGCGGGACCCGGTAGGTGGTCGTTCGTTCCGACGAGTGCGCGAGCCACACCTCTGTAAATCTGACATTGCGTCACGACTGGCGGCGGCGCGGCGCCCTCAAGGACGAGGTCCTGGAGACCCTCCTCGCCGTCTGGACCGGCGAGCCCTTCCCCTTCCGGGGCCGTACGGTCCGGGTCACCCCCCTCCCGTACACCCGGCCGCATCCGCTGCTGCTGGTGGCTGGCAGCTCGCGCGCCGCCGCCCGCCGGGCGGCCCGGCTGGGCCTACCGTTCTTCCCCAGCGCGCATCTGCCCGAGCTGGAGGCCTACTACTACGCACGGATGGAGGAGTACGGCACCGAAGGCTGGTGCCTGATGCCTCCGGCCGAGGTCCCCCTGCTGCACATCGCGAATGACCCGGACCGGGCCTGGGCGGAATACGGCTCCTACTTCCTGCGGGAGGCGCTCACGTACGCCTTTTGGCAGAACGGCGGGATTCGGTCGGCGGTCCGGTCGACGGCAGGGACGGTGGAGGAGCTGCGGTGCGAGGGCGTCTACCGGATCCTCACGCCGGACGAGTGCGTGGCCTTCGCCGAGGCGGGCGGTGAGCAGGCGAGCCTCGTCCTGCATCCGCTGTGCGGCGGCATGCCGGTCGACGAGGGCTGGCGGAGCCTGCGGCTTGTCTTCGACCACACGGCTTTACGACCTGGCTTTATGAGTTGAATGTAAGCACCATATTTCTAGCGCAGCCGCTGGCTGATCACCTTGGACACGCCGTCGCCCTGCATGGAGACCCCGTACAGCGCGTCGGCGACCTCCATCGTGCGCTTCTGATGGGTGATCACGATGAGCTGCGAGCTCTCCTGCAGCTCCTCCATGATCCGGATCAGCCGCTGCAGGTTGGTGTCGTCCAGGGCCGCCTCGACCTCGTCCATCACATAGAACGGGCTCGGCCGGGCCTTGAAGATCGACACCAGCAGGGCGACGGCGGTCAGCGAGCGCTCGCCGCCCGACAGCAGCGACAGCCGCTTGACCTTCTTGCCCGGCGGGCGGGCCTCGACGTCGACGCCGGTGGTGAGCATGTTGTCCGGGTCGGTGAGGATCAACCGGCCCTCGCCGCCCGGGAAGAGCCGCGAGAAGACGCCCTCGAACTGGCGGGCCGTGTCGTGGTACGCCGCCGTGAAGACCTGCTCGACCCGCTCGTCGACCTCCTTGACCACCTGTAGCAGATCGGCCCGGGTCTTCTTCAGGTCCTCCAGCTGCTCGCTGAGGAACTGGTGCCGCTCCTCCAGCGCCGCGAACTCCTCCAGCGCCAGCGGGTTGACCTTGCCGAGCTGCGCGTACGCCTTCTCGGCGGCCTTGAGCCGCTTCTCCTGCTCGGCGCGGTGGTAGGGGCGGGGCTTGTTGCGCGGGTGCTCCGGGTCCTCCGGAAGCTCCTCGCCCTCGGCGGGCGGGGACGGCGGGACCAGGTTCTCGGGGCCGTACTCCGTGACCAGCCCTGCCGGCTCGACGCCGTACTCCTCCAGCGCCCTGGACTCCAGCTGCTCGATCCGCATCCGCTTCTCGGCGCCGAGGACTTCGCCCTTGTGGACGTCGTTGGTGAGCTTGTCCAGCTCCGACTTCAGCTCCCGGCCCTGCCGCCGTTCCTCGGCCAGTTCGGCCTCGCGCTCGGCCTTCGCCAGTTCGGCCGCCGCGCGCTCCTCCTCGGCCCGGGCGAGGGAGACCTGTACGTATTCGAGCAGCCCGCGCGCCCCGGCCAGCACGGCGGAGGCGACCTTGGCCTCGTACTCCAGGCGGGCCCTGCGCTGGGCCGCCCGGGCCCGGGTCTCGCGCTCCATGCGGGCGGCGCGGTCCAGGCCGTCGGCCCGGCCGGCCAGGCCCTTGACCCGCTCCTCGTGCGTACGGACCTGGAGCCGGGCCTCCATCTCCGTCTGGCGTGCGTTGGCGCCGTCGGCGGCCAGCCGGTCCCGTACCAAGGTGTCCGGCTCCTCCTCCGCGGGGGCGGCCTCGGCCTCGCCCAGGCGGTACGACAGCTCCTCGAACTCCTCGGTGGCGGCCGCCAGCGCCTCCTCGGCCCGGCCGACGGCTGCGGCGGTACGTTCCGCCTCGCCGCCGGCGGCACGGGCCTGGCCGGCGAGGCGGCCGAGCTGCTGGGCGACCGACGACTTCTGCTTCTCCGCCGCACGGCGCCGCTGCGTGAGGTCGTCCACGAGGCGAGCGGCCCCCGCCCGGCGCTCCTTGGCGGCGCCCTGCTCCTCGGTGAGCGACGTGCAGCTCTTGGCCAGGCGTTCGAGCTCGGCGGCGGCCTCGTCGACGGCGGCCTGCACCTCGAGGAGGCTCGGGGCGCCGGCGGAGCCACCCTGGGCGAAGTGCGCGCCCAGGGTGTCACCCTCGGCGGTGACGGCGATCAGGTCGGGGTGGGCGGCGACCAGGGCTTCGGCATCGGCGAGGGTGCCGACCACCGCGTAGTCCCGGAGGAGTCGCCGTACCGCGGGCAGGAGTTCTTCCGGGCCGCTGATCAACGCTGCCGCGTGCTGTGCCCCGGGCGGGGCCTCCGCCTCGATGCGGGCGTGCGGGACGGGAAGGGGCGCGGTTGCCTCTGGGCCGGGCGCCGTTGCCGGGTGCGGGATCGTGGGCAGGGCCTGAATCTCTCCCCCAGTCTGGAGGCTGGGAGGTGCCCCCACCAGCCCGCCCCTTCCCGAAACCGTGGCCCCACTGGGGGCCGAGCCCCCAGACCCCAGCTGCTCAAACGCCGAAGGGGCTGAACCACCGGCGACCAACAGGGCTGCCCGCCCTGCATCGTCCGCGCGCAGCAGGCGCAGCGCCTCCGCGGCCGCCGGGGGGCCGGACACGGCGACGGCGTCGGCGGCGGCGCCCAGGGCGGCGGCGACGGGGACCTCGAATCCCGGGGTGACGCTCAGCAGTTCGGCGGCCGGGCCGAGGAGGCCGGTGAGCCGGTCGCCGGAGGCGAGGAGGGCGCCGGTGCCGTCCTTGCGGCGCAGGCCCAGGGCCAGGGCGTCGCGGCGAGCGGTGACGGCGGCTCGTTGGCGTTCGGCGGCGGTGGCGGCTTCGCGGGCGGAGGAGAACGCTTCGTCGGCGGCGGCCATGTCGCGCTTGGCGGCTTCGAGGCGGTCGTCGAGTTCGGAGTCGTCGGCGTCGAGCTCGTCAACCTGGGCCTTGAGCTCTTCGTACTCCTCCTGGGCGGACTCGGCGCGGTCCCGGGCCTCGTCGCGGGCTGCCGAGAGGCGGCCGATCTCGGCTTCGGCGGAGGATGCCCTGGAGCGGGCGGCGTTGACCTGGCCGCTGAGCCGGGCGAGGCCTTCGCGGCGGTCGGCGATGGCGCGGGCGGCCGCCTTGAGGCGCTTGTCCTCGTCGGCGAGCTGCCGCTCCAGTTCGGCGCGGTGGCCGATGGTGTCGTCCAAGGCGCGCTGGGCGGCGTCCAGAGCCTCGGTGAGCTCGGCCTCCTGTTCGCGGATGCGGGCAGCCTCGCGCTCCATGTCCTCGGGGTCGCGGCCGCGCCGTTCCTCGGCGGGCTGGCTGGTGGCGTGGCGTACGCGCTGCTCGGCGAGGCCGATGGTGCCGCGTACCCGTTCGGCGAGTTGGGAGAGTCCGTACCAGGTGGCCTGCGCGTCGGCGAGCCGTGGGGCGAGCGCCCTGACCTGCTCCTCCAGGCCGGCCTCGCGCTTGACGGCCTCGGCGAGCATGGACTCGACGGTGTCCCGGCGCTCCTTGAGGGCGGCCTCGTCGGCGACTTCGGTACGCAGCGCCTCCCGCAGTGTGACAAGATCGTCGGCAAGGAGTCGCAGCCGCGCGTCGCGCAGATCGGCCTGGATGACCGCTGCCCGGCGGGCCACCTGGGCCTGCCGTCCCAGGGGCTTGAGCTGTCGGCGCAGCTCACCGGTCAGGTCCTGCACGCGCGCGAGGTTGGCCTGCATGGCGTCGAGCTTCCGCAACGCTTTCTCTTTGCGCTTGCGGTGCTTAAGTACGCCCGCGGCCTCCTCGATGAAGGCGCGGCGGCCCATCGGGTCGGCGTGGAGTACGGAGTCGAGCTGGCCCTGGCCGACGATGACGTGCATCTCGCGGCCGATGCCGGAGTCGGACAGCAGCTCCTGGATGTCGAGCAGCCGGCAGGTGTCGCCGTTGAGCTGGTACTCGCTGCCGCCGTTGCGGAACATGATCCGCGTGATGGTGACCTCGGCGTACTCGATGGGCAGCACACCGTCGCTGTTGTCGATGGTCAGCGACACCTCGGCCCGGCCGAGCGGAGGGCGCCCGGTGGTGCCGGCGAAGATGACGTCCTCCATCTTGCCGCCGCGCAGTGACTTCGCGCCCTGCTCGCCCATGACCCAGGACAGTGCGTCCACGACATTGGACTTGCCGGAGCCGTTGGGGCCGACGACGCAGGTGATCCCAGGTTCGAATCGGAGGGTCGTCGCCGAGGCGAAGGACTTGAACCCGCGCAGGGTCAGGCTCTTGAGGTGCACGCCAGAGAACCCTACCCTTCGCCTGCCCGTCGCTTTGGGTCTATCCCCGGCGTTTCACGGCAGGACGCGCAGGGCATTGAGAGCGTAAGGGTGGAGATCACGGGAGGTCGAGGGCAGGGGCGGAAACGACGAAGGGACGCCGAAGCGTCCCTTGCACATCCCAAGCGGGCACGTCGCCACTGATCTGCCGAAAGGCAGGATCAAGCGAGAACGGGCTCCGCGTGGTGTACGTCGATGCTGCTGAGCAGCGACTCTTCGTGCGACGCGGCAGCAAGCGCATCGTTCTGGGCCTGGATCCGTACAAGCTCGGACTCCAGGTCCTGAACACGCTGCTGCAGCCTTCGCATCTCGGCGAGGAGTCGCGGGTCGGGGCCGCCGACGTAACCGAGAAGCGCCTTTGCCATGATGGATGGTCCTCCACGCTGAGTGACCGAACCGGAGCGGTGTGGGTCGTGAGTGAGGGGTTTGGCACCCGCGCCCTGTAGCGCCGAAGCTGCCGTTTTCAAGCCATAACAGCCTCGTTGGGCGGGGGTTCCAGCGTCTCACCAAATGGTTTGAGGGTCAACACGATCACAGCCCACTCGTCGGGCACGCCTAAGAAATCACGGCGCGGACATGGCGCCGGTTGCGTACCGCGAGGCTGGTGATCGCCCTCGATTACGGCAGCCTTGCATGCCGTTCCGCAAAAGGCAACCTCCCCGTAGACCTTGCCTCATGCGATTGCCACCTACCCGCGCTCCGCGCGTCCACCTGCGATGACGTGTCGGCGGTCAGCGGATCTCGAAGCTCTCGTAGCCACCCCTGGGTACGTCCCAGATCTCGGTGACACCGTCCACCCGCCCGGGCGTGTCCCCGTCGCGTAACCATGCCAGAAGGCGCTCGCAGGTGGCTCGGGGCCCCTCGGCGACGACCTGCACCCGGCCGTCTGCGAGATTGCTCACATAGCCGGAGAGACCGCCGATCTCCAGTGCGTTGGCCCTGGTCCACCAGCGGAAGCCGACTCCTTGGACCCGGCCGCGCACCCAGGCGGTGAGCCGGACATTCTCGTTCATGTCCGCACGTTATCCCGGCAGTTCTCACAGGTTCACCACAGTCCCGTGCGTCATTCGATACAGTCGCGCCGCAAAGGACTCACCCGTTCGGGTGATCCCCGACGACGCAAGGACAGCACCGGATGGGTCGCCATTCACGTACTGCCCCACCGCCCGTGGTCAAACCGAGCGGGGGTCGGCGCCGCCGCACGAACAACCGTGCCAGCCTGGTCAACGCCAAGCGGCGCCGCCACCACCCGGTACGCACCGGGTTGCTGGCGACCTCGGCGGCGATGGCGGTCGGCGCGATCGCGGTGTCCGCGGGGCTGCTGCCGGCGCCGAACGGGTCGGGAGGGTACGCCTTCCCCGGCAGTAACGCAGGACAAGTCCAGGCCGGCGGCCAGTCCGAGAACACCGGCGTCCAGGGCGGCGCCTCCGCGACGCCCACCGACCGCGCCTCCGAGCCCGCCAGCCGTGGCAACGACCGCTCCAGCGCGCCCGTCGCCACGCCCTCGGCCCCCGCCGCCACCCCCAGCGCCTCGGCGCCGGTTGCGACGCCCAGCCCGTCCAGCAGCAGCACGCCGCCCACGGCCCCGCCGAGCGCCACCGCGTCCAGCACCGCCACCGCGTCCCCGAGCACCGGCACCGGCACCACCGCCGAGGAGCAGATACTGGCGCTGGTCAACGCCGAGCGCGCCAAGATCGGCTGCGCCGCGCTGACCGCCGACCCGGACCTGGGCAAGCTGGCCGAGACCTTCAGCGCCGACATGGCCAAGCGGGACTTCTTCGACCACATCGATCCCGACGGCAACGACCCCTGGGACCGAGCCGAAGCCGCCGGCATCACCGGCCTCGGCGGCGAGAACATCGCCCGCGGCCAACCCGACGCCGCCTCCGTCATGGACGCCTGGATGAACAGCCCCGGCCACCGTGCCAACATCCTCAACTGCAACTTCAAGACGATCGGCGTCGGCGCCTTCCTCGGCACCGGCGGCCCCTGGTGGACCCAGGACTTCGGCTACTGAGATAGACGCAGGTCAGGGGCCTATCCAGCGCTCTGGGCCGTGTCGAGGCCGTCATCCGTGCGCCCCTCACCTCCGAGGACGCGATCAACGGCTGCCCGCGTACGGGTCTCGCTGCTCGGCATGAGGTGCGTGTACGTCCGCAGGGTGTAGCCCGGATCGTGATGCCCCAGGTACTCGCTCAACGCTTTGATGCTCTCGCCCGCACGTGCGGTCAGCTGGCCTCGGGCCTGTCGCGTGGTGGCTAGATCGGCGACCGCATCCATGACGACCTCGACGTACTGGTCGCGGGCGCGGCGTACCGGTCACGGGAGCGCTGATAACGCATCTGCGAGTCCGGAACGAACAGCGCGAGTGCGCCGGCGACAGCGGGGCCACGCCAGAACGGACCGGCCAACTCGCTCCCTCATGGGATCGGCGGGGTCCCACCGCGCGGCCCTCCCTCTTCGAGCACGCTCGCTCCGCAGCACGGGCGGGCTGGGCCAGCAGCCGGAGCCCAGATTCGCGATGACGGCGAGGGAGGTCAAATCGTCCGGATCCGTGTGTGATTTGCACAACACTGTATATGTCCCTAAACCATGTATTTTCGAACGATGTTTTCTGAGCGCGCGCTGCCGGCCGATTGGCTCGACCGCATGGCCGACGCGAACGATGCGTCCGGCCGGTCCGGAACACACCTCGCAGGCGGGACGGCCGCGGTGGATGGTCCTGAGTGCATGGTGCCCGACGCGGTGCAGGGGTCGGTGGGGCCGGCCGGCGCGGCGATAGCCGTGCTCGACGCGGAAGGGGCGGTGGCCGGGTGGTCGCAGGCCGCCGAGCGGCTGGCCGGCTACTCGGCTGCGGAGGTGGTGGGCCGACCGGCCGCGGTCATGCTGCTCCCTGCCGGGGACGTGCCGAATGCATCAGTGTTCGCCGAGCGGTGCCGTGCCCGGGGTGGCTGGTCCGGTCTTGCGGCGCTGCGCCACCGCGACGGCCGCAGGCTCGATGTCAGGCTGCGGGTCTCCCCCTTGTCGGGCCAGGACGGCAGGGCTCATTGGCTGATCTCGGCGACCGACATGGCCACGGTCTCCTCGGGGGCGGCCGACGGATTGGTGCTGGAGTCGCTGCTCACCCGCGCACCGATCGGCATCGCCGTCCGCGACCAGGAGCTGCGCTGCACCTGGGTGAACGGCTCTATGGAGATCCAGGACGGCATCCCCCGTGAACAGCGGCTGGGGCGCCGGCTGACGGAGACACTGCCGGGCGCCGAGGCCGAAGCGGCCGAGAGGGTGATGCGGCAGGTTCTGAACAGCGGCACCCCGGCGGTCGACCACGACTTCCGGGCATGGGTGCCGTTGGACCCGCGCCGGGAACGCGCGTTCTCGGTCTCCTACTTCCGTATCGAGGACGCGGACGGCCACGCGCTGGGCGTGTGCGCCATGTGGGTGGACGTCACCGACAGAGAGCGGGCGCGTGAGCGCCTGGCGATCCTCAGCGAGGCGAGCGCGCGGATCGGCAGCACCCTGGACGTCATGCAGACCGGGCAGGAACTCGCCGACCTGGCAGTGCCCCTTCTTGCCGACCTCGTCGCCGTCGACCTGGCGGAGTCGGTCCCGCTCGGCGAGGAGCCCCTGGCCCGGCTGGGGTCGACGGGCCGGCACATCCCCGCCTTCCGCCGCGCGGGCCTGGCATCGATCCACCCCGGGGCCCCGGACGCTTGGTGCGCCCGGGGGGAGGCGGTCTTCGTTCCACCGACCTCGCCGTATACCTGCGTCCTGTCGACCGGGAAGTCCTACCTGGAGCCGGTCGTGGACACCTCCCCCGGCACGTGGTTGGACCAGGACTCGGGACGGGCGGAGAAGATCCGCGAGTACGGAATGCACTCTGCGATGGTCGTGCCGATCCACGCGCGCGGCACGGTGCTGGGCATAGCGGTCTTCATCCGTACGGAGGACCCGGTGCCGTTCGAGGAGGACGACCTGCTCCTGGCCGAGGAACTCGTCTCCCGGGCCGCGCTGTCTCTGGACAACGCCAACCGGTACACGCGCGAACGCACCGCGGCCCTTGCCCTGCAGCGCAACCTGCTCCCACAGCGCCTGACGGGCGGGTCCGCGGTTGAGGTGGCCTCGCGCTACCTGCCGGCCGACATCCACCACGGCGCCGGCGGTGACTGGTTCGACGTGATCCCGCTGTCCGGCGCCCGGGTGGCCCTGGTCGTCGGCGACGTGGTCGGCCACGGCATCAACGCCGCGGCGACCATGGGCAGGCTCCGCACCGCCGTGCACACCCTCGCCGACATGGAATTGCCCCCGGACGAACTGCTGGCCCACCTGGACGACCTGGTCATCCGCCTCACCGAGGAGGACGCCGACACGAAGGACCTGGCCACCGCGGTGGCGGGTGCCACCTGCCTGTACGCCGTCTACGACCCGGTCACCCGGCGCTGCACGATGGCACGGGCCGGCCACCCCCCGCCCGCGATCATCGACCCGCACGGCCACGTCACCTTCCCCGACCTCCCCACCGGAACCCCACTCGGCCTCGGCATGGTCCCCTTCGAGTCCGTCGAGCTGGAACTTCCCGAAGGCAGCACGCTCGCCCTCTACACCGACGGCCTGGTCGAAACCCGCGACCAGGACATCGACACCGGGATGCACCGCCTGGCCACCACCCTCGCCCACCCCCGCCTCCCGCTGGAAGACCTCGGCTCGGCCGTGCTCGACACCCTGCCGACCCGGGCGCCGTCCGATGACGTCACCCTGCTCCTCGCCCGCACCCGCACCCTCAGCCCGGACCAGGTGGTCTCCTGGGACCTGCCCACCGACCCGGCCATCGTCAGCACCGCCCGGTCCCTGACCCTCCGCCAACTGGCCCAGTGGGGACTTGAGGACCTGGCCACCACCACCGAGCTGATCGTCAGCGAACTGGTCACCAACGCCATCCGCCACGGCACCGGCCCCGTCCGTCTGCGCCTGATCCGGCACCAGGTCCTGACCTGCGAAGTCTCCGACACCAGCAACAGCCTCCCCCGCCTGCGCCACGCCCGGACCACCGACGAGGGCGGCCGCGGCCTCTTCCTCGTCGCCCAGCTCTCCCACCGACGAGGCACCCGCTACACACCCGACGGCAAAACCGTATGGGCCGAACAGGAACTCACACCCCCGGTACAGCAGTGAAGTACAACAACCCCCACGACCGACCACGGCCGGTATCGTCCGCCACCGGTCACATGGTGACTTCAATGACCGCAGGCGCCCCTTCCGGCTAGAGCTACGGATCAGAAGGTGACCGTTGCCCGTGGCGTGCCCGTGGGAGGGCACGCCACGGGGAGCCACGGGGAAAGAGCGGCGAGTCGCACACGATCATGCAGATCAGCGTCTTGCCACGTCAGCCACCGGGCGCATACGGGATCTTCCAAACTGGCGACGACCCCGGCACCGGCACGGTCGTGCACCGCACCCTGGTCAGCGTCGAGGTCGTCGACCGGCCTCGTACACCGGGACGCGCAGCCGACCAATCCGCCGCGCGTCGACTACAGCCTCACCTTGCTGGGGCAGGAGACCGCCGAGCGGCTGAGAGCACTCATCGAGCTGGTCGAGCAGCGGATGCCACAGGTGATCGAGGCCCAGCGGCGCTACGACGCGCGCGGCGAGCGCTGACAGCGCGGGCAGTAGTAGCTGGAGCGGTTCATCCACGGCCGACGGCGGATCGGCGTCCCGCAGCGGCGGCAGGGCTCGCCCTCGCGGCCGTACGCGTCCAGAGACCGGTCGAAGTAGCCGGACTCGCCGTTGACGTTGACGTACAGGCTGTCGAAGCTGGTGCCCCCGGCGGCGAGCGCGTCGCCCATCACCTCGCGGATGTGGGTGATCAGCTCGGCGGTGAGGGGGCGGGTGAGGGTCGCCGTCGGACGCTCGTAGTGCAGTCGCGTGCGCCACAGCGCCTCGTCGGCGTAGATATTGCCGACCCCGCTGATCAGCGACTGGTCGAGCAGCGCCCGCTTGATCGTCGTACGGCGACGGCGCAGCGCCGCGTGGAAGGCGCCCTCGTCGAAGGCGTCGTCGAGCGGGTCGGGCGCGATGTGCGCGAGCGGGGCGGGCGCCCCGTCGGGCGTGGTGCCGTGTACCGACAGGCCGCCGAAGGTGCGCTGGTCGACGAAGCGCAGCTCCGTACCGAGGTCGTCCGCGAAGCGCATCCGGATCCGGAGGTGGGTCTCGGGCGGTGCGTGCTCCGGCTGGACGAGGAGCTGGCCGCTCATGCCCAGGTGGGCGAGCAGTGCGGCTTCGCCGTTGAGCGGCAGCCACAGGTATTTGCCCCGGCGGTGCGCCTCGCCGAGGGCCGCCCCCTTGAGGCAGTCCGCGAAGTCCTCCGCGCCGGCGAGGTGGCGTCGTACGGCGCGGGGGTGCTGTACCTCGACTTCCGTGACGGTCCGGCCGCTCACCCAGCGGGCGAGGCCGCGTCGTACGACTTCGACCTCGGGCAGCTCGGGCACGTGCCGTTCCCTTCGGGTTCCGGTGGCCGGGTTGGGCAGGCCCTCCGCCTGAGGCGGACGGCCTGCCCCCAACCCGGACCGTCAGAGGCTGAGCCCTGAGATGGCTCGCCAGGCCGCTTCCGCGGCCTGCTGTTCGGCTTCCTTCTTGCTGCGGCCGGTGCCGGTGCCGTACTCGACACCACCGACGCGGGCGGCAGCCGTGAAGGTCTTCTCGTGGTCGGGGCCTGTCTCGGTGACGACGTACTCGGGGACGCCGAGACTCTCGCTTGCCGTGAGCTCCTGGAGGCTGGTCTTCCAGTCCAGGCCGGCACCGAGATTGGAGGACTTCTCGATGAGCGGGTCGAAGAGCCGGTGGACCAGCTCGGACGCGGCTTCGAGACCCTGGTCCAGGTAGACCGCGCCGATGACCGCTTCGAGGGTGTCCGCGAGGATCGACGCCTTGTCGCGGCCGCCGGTGCCCTCTTCGCCGCGGCCCAGGCGGATGAAGCTGCCGAGGTCGAGGCCACGGCCGACCCCCGCGAGGGCACGCGAGTTGACCACCGCTGCCCGGAGCTTGGCGAGAGTACCTTCCGGGAGGTCGGGGTGGGTGCGGTAGAGCGTGTCCGTGACCACCAGGCCGAGGACGGAGTCCCCGAGGAACTCGAGCCGCTCGTTGGTGGGCAGGCCACCGTTCTCGTACGCGTAGGAGCGATGCGTCAGCGCACGCACCAGAAGGGCGGGCTCAAGCTTGTAGCCGAGCCGCCCTTCCAGAAGCGTGTGGGACGAGGCTGCCGTATCTGACATGGAGCCCGTCACCCGCCGATCAGACCTCGAGGACCTGACGACGGTTGTAGGTGCCGCAGCTCGGGCACGCGATGTGCTGCTGCTTCGGCTCGTGGCAACGCTCGCACGCCACCAGGCTCACGGGCGCAGCCTTCCACTGCGAACGGCGGTGGCGCGTGTTGCTGCGCGACATCTTCCGCTTCGGAACAGCCACGGCTACTTCTCCTGGTTCTCGTCGGCACCCTGGTCGGCGCCGCTCTTCTGAAATTGCTGCAGGGCCGCCCAACGGATGTCGGTGACCTCATGGTGGTGGTCCGGGTCTTCCGCGAGCCGCGCCCCGCATTCGGAGCACAGGCCCGGACAGTCGTCCTGGCACACCGGCTGCAGCGGCAGTTCGAGAACCACCGCGTCACGCAGCACAGGTTCGAGGTCGAACAGGTCGCCCTCGAGGTGGAGTGTGTCCTCCTCCTCGGCGTCGTCACCGGCGTCGGCGGGCTTGATGTGCCCACCGGTCCGGGTGTCGGCGTCGGGGTAGGAGTACAGCTCCTGGAATTCCGTGTCGAGCTCGCGCTCGATCGGCTCCAGACACCTTACGCACTCCCCCGAGAGCGTCGCACTGGCGGTACCCGTGACGAGTACCCCCTCCATGACCGACTCCAGGCGGAGGTCAAGCTGGATGTCCGCGCCCTCGCGGACGCCGATCACCTCGATGCCGAGGTCCTTGGGCGCAGGCACCGTGCGGGAGACCTTCCGCATCGACCCAGGACGACGGCCCAGCTCGTGTGTGTCGAACACGAGAGGGTCGCGGTGGTCGAGGCGGGTGTTCAGGGCTTCCTCTTTCATCGGTGCGGCGTGCACCACCCGTTTCACGGTGGCGGGCACGCCAAAGCGCCGGCGGATTACACGGCTGAGGGATCAGGATACCGGTCCCCTGGGCTCAGCCCAAACCGCGCTCCCTCTCCAGCTCACGGAGCCGGTCCAGGTCGATCATGCCGGTGTCGAAGAAGCTGGTCTCGTCCAGGGCGGGCTGCTGCTGCGGCTGGTAGCCGTACTGCGGCTGTTGCTGCTGGTGCTGCTGCGCGTACGGGTCCTGCTGGTAGCCGTACGCCGGGTCCTGGTAGCCCTGCTGCTGGGCCGCGTAGGGGTCGGCCGCGTACTGGTCCTGCGGCACGTACTGCTGCTGGCCGTACGGGTCCTGCTGCTGCGGGTAGCCGTAGCCGGCGTTCGGGTCGTACTGCTGCTGGTACTCCGCCGGCTGAAGCTGCTGCGGCTGCTGGGGCTGCAGGGGCTGCTGCTGGGCGGGCACCGGGGCGGCGAGGCCGGCCATGTACTCGGCGTCGGTCTGCTCGGCGTGCACGCCGGCCGCGTCCTGGGCCGCCATGTGGGCGCCCAGGTCGTCGGTGGCGCTGTGGCCGGTGAGCTTGAGGCGGCCGCGGCCGACGGCCTCCAGGGTCTTACTGAGCACCGCCTCGAAGGCGCCGAGCTTGGCGTCGACGTAGTCGTCCGCGCGGCGGCGCAGGGTTTCGGGGTCGGTGGAGCGCTCGGGGGCGTCCTCGTCTACGTAGCCCTGCTCGTCGAGGCCGGGGCCGTGCCCGAGGAGCTTCTCGCGGCCGCGGTCGACCGAGTCGATGGTCTTCGTGAGGACCACCTCGAAGTTCGCCAGCTTGCTGTCGACGTAGTCGTCGGCCTCGGCGCGGATCTCCTCGGCCTCGCGGCGGGCCTCGGCGACGATCCGCTCGGCCTCCTCCTGCGACTGCCGGGCGACCTGGGTGTCCGAGATCATGGAGCCGCGTTCGGCGTGCGCGGACTCGATGATCCGCTGCGCCTCGGCACGGGCCTCCTCGACCATCTGCTCGCGACCGCCGAGCAGCGCCTCGGCCTGCGAGAGGGAGTCGGGGAGCGCGGACCGCACATCACCGAGCATGGCGAGCAGCTCAGCGCGGTTGACCACACAGGAGGCCGACATCGGCATCGACCGGGCGGCCTCGACGGCGGCCACGATCTCATCGAGCTTCTTCTGGACGTCCACAGCGAAGAGCCTAGCGCTGCCCGAGCTTGCGATTGAGGGCGTCGAGGACCGTTGGCGGCACCAAGTGCGAGATGTCGCCGCCCCATTGGGCGACTTCCTTGACCAGAGAAGAGGACAGGAAGCTGTAGGTCGGGCTGGTGGGGATGAAGAGGGTCTCGACGCCCGACAGACCGTTGTTCATCTGCGCCATCTGCAGCTCGTAGTCAAAGTCGCTGACCGCGCGCAGGCCCTTCACGATGGCCGGGATGTCGCGCTCCTTGCAGAAGTCGACCAGCAGCCCGTGGAAGGCCTCCACCTGCACGTTGCCGAACTCCGCGGTGACCTCCTCGATGAGGGCGATCCGCTCGTCGACCGTGAACATGCCCTGCTTGGCCTTGTTGATCATCACGGTCACATGCACCACGTCGTACAGCCGGGAGGCGCGGGCGATGATGTCGAGGTGTCCATTGGTGATGGGGTCGAAGGACCCCGGACAGACTGCGCGGCGCAATGGAAACTCCTCGCTCTGCGGGTGCGTCATGACTCGTCGGTAACCTGGGCGGCGCGACCGTACCAAAACGTCCCCTCGCCGTAGCGACGGGCCCTCAGTCCTTCGAATCCCTCGGGCCAGCGGAATTCCCCGCCCCGGGTGCTCCTCTCCACGGTGGCGACCGCGTCCTCGTCCAGCCACCCCCCGGTACGGAGTGTGAGCAGAATCTCGCGGAGCTCGTCGTCCTCCACCGCGTACGGCGGGTCCAGGAAGACCAGGTCGTACGGCCGGGCCGGCGGCGGCCCCGCGACGACCTTCTCGGCCCTGCCGGCCCGCACCTCGGCGCCGGGCAGGCCCAGCGCCCGCACGTTCTCCCTGATGACGCGGGCGGCGCGCGGCTCGGCCTCGACCAGCAGGACGTGCTCCGCCCCGCGCGACAGCGCCTCCAGGCCCACGGCGCCCGATCCGCCGTACAGGTCGATCACCCGGGCCCCGCGCAGGGTGCCGCGCAGCGACTCCCAGGTGGAGAACAGCCCCTCCTTCGCCCGGTCCGAGGTCGGTCTGGTCCCCGTCCCCGGCGGTACGGCGAGGCGGCGGCCACCGGCGGCTCCGGCGATCACGCGGGTCATGTCACGTCCTGAGGGGCTGAGGCGACGTTCTGGCTCAACCACGATACGGCGAGGGCCTGGCCGGTGGATCTCCGTGGGAGAAGGAGCGGGGTCTGGCCAGCCTTCGGCCGGGTGGGGGGGTCCCCCCGGCCGAAGGCTGCGGGGACCCCCAGTGCCAGGGCACGCGACGCCACGGAGATCCACCGGCCAGGCCCTACCCCTTGTCCAGGTACTCCTCGCGGTCGGCGTCCACCAGGCTCTCCAGGGCGCTGCGCAGGTCCGGGTGCCCGGTCAGCTCCGGGTCGGCCGCGACGAGAGCGGTGGCCTCCTCGCGGGCGGCGGCGATCACGTCCTCGTCCTCGATCACGGTGAGCATGCGCAGCGACGACCGGGTGCCGGACTGGGCCTGGCCCAGCACGTCGCCCTCGCGGCGCTGCTCCAGGTCGATACGGGACAGCTCGAAGCCGTCCAGCGTGGCCGCCACCGCGTCGAGGCGGGCGCGGGCCTGGCTGGCCTCGGCCATCTCGCTGACCAGCAGGCACAGACCGGGGGCGGTGCCACGGCCGACGCGGCCGCGCAGCTGGTGCAGCTGGGAGACGCCGAAGCGGTCCGCGTCCATGATCACCATCACGGTGGCGTTCGGGACGTTCACGCCGACCTCGATGACCGTCGTCGCCACCAGGACGTCCACCTCGCCGGCCGTGAAGCGCCGCATCACGTCGTCCTTGGCGTCCGGGTGCATCCTGCCGTGCAGGACCTCCACCCGGAGCCCGGCCAGCGGTCCCTTCACCAGCTGCTCGGCGATGTCCAGCACCGCCAGCGGCGGGCGGCGCTCTGCTTCGTCCTCGGCGGACTTCTTCTTCGGGTCGGCCTCCTCGTCCCCGATCCGGGGGCAGACCACGTACGCCTGGTGGCCGCCCTCGACCTCCTCGCGCACCCGCTCCCACGTACGGGCCAGGAAGTGCGGCTTGTCCTTGGCGGGGACCACATGGGTGGCGATCGGCGAACGCCCGGCCGGCAACTGGTCCAGGACCGAGGTCTCCAGGTCACCGAAGACCGTCATCGCCACGGTGCGCGGAATCGGCGTCGCCGTCATGACCAGCAGATGCGGCGGCTGTCCCGCCTTCGCCCGGAGCGCGTCCCGCTGCTCGACCCCGAAGCGGTGCTGCTCGTCCACCACGACCAGGCCCAGGTCGTGGAACTGCACCTTGTCCTCGATCAGCGCATGGGTGCCCACGACGATGCCGGCCTCACCGGTCACCAGGTCCAGCAGCGCCTGCCGGCGCGCGGCGGTGCCCATGGAGCCGGTGAGCAGCGTCACCTTCGTGCCGTGTTCCGCCCCGCCGAGCATTCCGCCCTGCGCCAGGTCGCCCATCATCTCCGTGATCGACCGGTGGTGCTGCTGGGCCAGCACCTCGGTCGGCGCCAGCATCGCCGCCTGCCCTCCGGCGTCCACGACGGCCAGCATCGCGCGCAACGCCACCAGTGTCTTGCCCGAACCGACCTCGCCCTGGAGCAGACGGTGCATCGGGTGATCCGTCGCGAGGTCTCCGAAGATCTCCCCGGTGACCTTGCGCTGCCCCTCGGTGAGCGTGAAGGGCAGCCGTGCGTCGAAGTCCGTCAGCAGGCCGTCCTTCGCCGCCACGCGCGGCACCGCCGGCAACGCGGACTCCGCCGCCCGCCGCCGGGCCAGCGCCACCTGCAGCACGAACGCCTCGTCCCACTTCAGCCGGTCCTTGGCGTCGTTGACGTCCGCCTTCGTACGCGGCCGGTGGACCTTCTCCAGCGCCTCCGGCAACGGCGCCAGGCCGCGCGCCTCTCGCAGGGCGGCCGGCAACGGCTCGCCGACACCGGCCCATCCGGCCGCGTTCAGCGAGTCGAGGACCACCTCGACGGACTGGGCGATCTGCCACGACGCGAACTGCTTGCACGCCGGATACAGCGGGATCAGCTGGTTCGCGAACGCGTCCACGGCGTCCCGGCCCGCCTCGGCGTCCAGCAACTGGTAATCCGGATGCGCCAGTTGCCGCGTCCGGTTGAACACCGACACCTTGCCGGCGAACATCCCGCGCCGCCCGGGGATCAGGTCCTGCTCCGGTTTGAACACGCCCCGGCCGAAGAAGACCAGCGTCAGCGACCCGCTGCCGTCGGTGACGACCACTTCCAGACGTACGCCCTTGCCCCCGTTGAAGGTCTTCTTCGTCGCCTTCGCGACCTGCGCGACCACGGTGACGTGCTCGTCCAGCGGCAGGTCCGCCAGGCGCGTCAACTCCCCGCGCTCGGCGTAACGGCGCGGGTAGTGGTGCAGCAGGTCGCCGACGGTGTGCAGGTCGAGATGGTCGGCCAGCACCTTTGCCGTGCGGCCGCCGACCGATTTCTTGAGGGATTCGTCCAGGGCAGACATCGGGTCCATCTTTGCGCACGGCGCGGACAATCTGCGTGCGCATGCCCTGTCGGGCGGTGTGCCGGGGGGCGCGTTCTGTTGCCGGTTGGTCGGGGCCGCCGCCGGGCCACCTCCCCCGGACTTCGTCCGGGGGTGCCCCGACCCCACAACGGACAGGGCGCGCTACTCGACGCCGATGAGCAACGGGCAGCCGGCTTCGCCGCCGTGGTAGACGACGGTGTCGACGGCGAGGTAGCCGTCGCGGACATGGGTTTCGAGGCGCTCGGCGAGGTCGGGAGGGGCGGAGGAGCCGAGGACGAGGGTGACCATTTCGCCGCCGGCGGCGAGCATGCGGTCGAGGACGATGGCGCCGGTCTCGACGAGGTTGCCGCCGATGACGGCGACGTCGCCGTCGATGAGGCCGAGGATGTCGCCGGCCTGGCAGATGCCGGCGGAGGTCCAGGACTCGTGCTCGGCGACGCCGAGTTCCGCGTAACGGGTGGCGCCGGCCGCCGAGGTCATGGCGACGACGTCCTCGTCGAAGCGACGGGCGGGCTCGTGGACGGCGAGGGCGGCGATGCCCTGGACGGCTGAGCGGGTGGGGATGAGGGCGACACGGACGCCCTCGGCGCGGGCTTGGTCGGCGGCGGCGCCGGCGCGGAGGTCGGCGTCGTTGGGGAGGAGGACGACCTCGCGGGCGTTGGCGCGGCGGATCGCGTCGGGGATCTCCTCGCCGGAGGCGACGACGACCGCGCCGGCGTCGGCGCAAAGCGCGGCCAGTCCGTCGCCGCGTACGACGGCGACGACCGCGCGCAGCACCCGCTCGCCCCGGGGGGCACTTGCCCGGACCTGGTCGCCGAAGTGGGTGACCTTGATCCGGTAGGGGCGGCCGGCGGCGATGCCGGCCTCGACGGCGGCGCCGACGTCGTCCACGTGGACGTGGACGTTCCACAGCCCGTCGCCGCCGACCACGACCAAGGAGTCGCCGAGGCCGTCAAGGGCTTCCCGCAGGGCAGGGACGGCCGGGTCTGCCGCTTCCAGGAGGTAGACCACCTCGTACGCGGGACCGCCCGGCGTGACGTGCGGATCGCCGTCGGATCCGCAGCCGAAGGGGACGACGGTCCCGATGGGTTCCGTGACTGCCGGAGCGGCCGGCTCCCGGCCGGACAGCGCGTCCGTGAGGGCGCCGAGTACGGCCACGAGCCCGCGCCCGCCGGCGTCCACGACTCCGGCGCGGCCGAGTTCGGCCAGCTGTCCCGGCGTGGCGGCGAGCGCGCCGCGAGCAGCTTCGTACGCGGCCCGGGCCACAGCCAGGTCGTCGCCCTGACCGGCGGCAGCCTCCGCCGCGGCCGCCGCGACGGTGAGCATCGTCCCCTCCACGGGGTGGGCCACCGCCTGGTACGCCGAATCCGCGGCCTCCCGCAGCGCCTCCCCCAGGCCGCCACCGTTCACGAGGACAGCGGTCATGCCGCGCAGGAGTTGGGCCAGGATGGTGCCGGAGTTACCGCGGGCACCGATGAGGGCGCCCTGGGACATGGCTCGCAGGGCCTGCGGGAGGTCGGTGGGGGCGGTGCCGTCGACGGTCGCTTTCAGCGACTCCGCGGCGGACTCGACGGTGAGGTAGAGGTTCGTGCCGGTGTCACCGTCCGCGACCGGGTACACATTGATCGCGTCGATCTCCTCGCGGGCCCGGCCGAGGGCCTGCAGGGCCAGTCGGCACCACGCCCGCACGGCAGCAGCGTCGAGCGTGTGCGTGACGGGCACGTGATCCTCCAGGGGGCCGACTGCGTCGGGCGTCTTCGGGCTGCCACGCACAGTAGCGGGAGGTCCCCGGGCTGGGCTGTCCGGGGCGGAGGGCCCGCTGACCATGGTAGTTTCGTTGCACAGGAGCGGTCGTAGTATGCTGCTCCGGTTGCCCGGGACCAATCTCGGGCCATCCCTCGGATCAACCCGGTCATCAGTTATGGCGTTCGGACACCGCAGGGATTTCACCGTACGTGCATCTGAAGTCTTTGGAGTGACCCGTGGCTGCCAACTGCGACGTCTGCGGCAAGGGGCCGGGCTTCGGCAACAACATTTCGCACTCGCACCGCCGTACTCGCCGTCGTTGGAACCCCAACATTCAGACGGTGCGTGCTGTGGTCGGTCGGACGCCGAAGCGCCTCAATGTCTGCACCTCGTGCATCAAGGCCGGCAAGGTCGCGCGCTGACGTACACGTCGTAGCGCAGCCTTGCGGCTACTCGAAGCCGGCCCACCCTCGTGGTGGGCCGGCTTCTCGCTGTGTCCTCAGGCCCCGGGGAGGCGCCAGGTGTGGTCGACGGGGCCGATGCCGGCGCCCAGGGGGAAGCCGGCCGCGATGGCGCCGGTGACGTAGTGCTTGGCGGCGTGGACGGCGTCGGGGACGTCGAGGCCGCGTGCCAGGTGTGAGGCGATGGCACTGGCCAGGGTGCAGCCGGTGCCGTGGGTGTGCCGGTTGTCGTGGCGGGGGGCGTGCAGCCAGTGCTCCCGGGTGCCGTCGGAGAGCAGGTCGACGGCGTCGCCGGTGAGGTGGCCGCCCTTGATGAGGGCCCAGCGCGGGCCGTACGCCAGGATCGCCGCGGCGGCATCCCGCATGTCGTCCTCGCTGTCCACGGTGACGCCGGTGAGCTGCGCGACCTCGTCGAGGTTGGGGGTGGCGACGGTGGCCAGCGGCAGCAGCCGCGTACGTACGGTTTCCAGGGCCTCGGGCGCGAGCAGCGCGTCGCCGTGCTTGGAGACGCCGACCGGGTCGACGACGACCGGGGCGTCCAGGTCGGCGAGCAGATCGGCGACGACCGCCACCAGTTCGGGGGACGCGAGCATGCCGGTCTTGACGGCCTGGACGCCGATGTCGTCGACGACGGCGCGGTATTGGGCGCGGACGGCTCCGGCGGGCAGCTCCCAGGAGCCCTGGACGCCGACAGAGTTCTGCGCGGTGACGGCCGTGATGACGCTCATGCCGTGCACGCCGAGGGACAGCATCGTCTTGAGGTCGGCCTGGATGCCGGCCCCGCCGCCGGAGTCGGAGCCGGCGATGGTCAGGACTCTGGGCGGGGGCAGGGCGCTCATGCGTCGCCGCCGAAGTGGTCCCAGCCGCCGGCCTTGTCCCAGGGGGCGCCGTCGACGGTGACCTGCGGGGTACCGGCGGCCTTGTGGACCTCACCGATGATCCGCCACCGCGCCGGGAGCTTCACGTCGCGGGGGAAGGCGGCGACGATCGCGTGGTCCTCTCCCCCGGTGAGCACCCAGTGCAGGGGGTCGACGCCGACGGCCTGGCCGATGTCGGACATCTGCGCGGGGACGTCTATGTCGGCGGACTTCAGGTCGATCCGTACGCCGCTGGCCGCCGCGATGTGCCCGAGGTCGGCGACGAGGCCGTCGCTGACGTCGGTCATGGCGGTCGCGCCGAGCTCGGCGGCCGCCGGGCCCGCGTGGTACGGGGGCTCGGGCCGCCGGTGGGCCTCGACGAAGGCGCGCGGGGAACGGAATCCGCGTGACAGGACGGCGAAGCCGGCCGCGGACCAGCCGAGCCAGCCGGTCACGGCGATGATGTCGCCCGGCCGGGCGCCGGAGCGGGTGACGGGCTCACGGCTGCGCAGGTCGCCCAGCGCCGTGATGCAGACCATGATCGTGTCGCCGCGTACGACGTCGCCGCCGGCCACAGCGGCCCCCGCGACCTGGCACTCGTCGCGGATGCCGTCCATCAGCTCGACCGGCCAGGTGACCGGCAGGTCGGCCGGGACGACCAGGGCGAGCAGCACGGCGGTCGGGACCGCGCCCATCGCGGCGATGTCCGCAAGGTTCTGGGCGGCGGCCTTGCGGCCCACGTCGTAGGCGGTGGACCAGTCCCGGCGGAAGTGCCGGCCTTCGATCAGCGCGTCCGTCGTGGCCACCACCCGGCGGTCCGGCGCGGCGATCACGGCCGCGTCGTCGCCGGGTCCGAGCCGTACGGCGGGGCTGGAGGTGAGCCGGGAGGTCAACTCCCTGATCAGCCCGAACTCCCCCAACTCGCCCACGGTCCCCTTCATCTCTTTGTCCCCTTCACCTGGTCATTCCCCTTGCCATGGGCCGTCCGGCCAGGACCGCCGCACGCCGTGCCCGCGCGGGTCTCCCCGTGACGTGCGGCGACGCGGTACCGTAGCGTCCCCTCCCACATGATCCTCGTAGCCGCCCTGGAGGTTCCGTGGTACAGGCGTACATTCTGATCCAGACCGAGGTGGGCAAAGCCTCGGCAGTAGCGGAGGTGATCTCCAAGATCCCCGGAGTCATCCAGGCAGAGGACGTCACCGGCCCGTACGACGTGATCGTGCGCGCCGAGGCCGACACGGTCGACGATCTCGGCCGCCTGGTGGTCGCGAAGGTACAGCAGGTGGACGGGATCACCCGCACCCTCACCTGTCCGGTGGTCCACCTCTGAGTCCTCTCCGGTCCCCCCTTTAGACTCAGCGGGTGATAGTTCGCCGCCCCGGTCTTCCAAGTCGTCGTGCTGTGCTGTTGTCCGTGTCCGCCGTCGCGTGCCTGTCCGCGGCGGCGGTCTACGTTTTCGTCTCCGGCGGGGACGGGGGCGGCAATGTCGCCGTACCGAAGCCTTCGGCGGCGGCCACCGCGATGTGCGGCAAGCTCCACAGCGCCCTCCCGGCCAAGGTCGACGGGCTTCCCCGGCGCACCCTCTCGCCGGCGTCCCGGCTCACCGCCGGCTGGGGCGATCCTACGGTGGTGCTGCGGTGCGGCGTGGCCCGGCCGGCCGTCCTGACCCCGGGCGACAAGACGTACGACCCGACCTCGGACGCGGCCGATGTGAATGGGGTGAGCTGGCTCATCCAGAAGCTCGACGATGGATACCGGTTCACGACTACGGGGCGGAAGACCTTCGTCGAGGTGACGGTGCCGGCGAAGTACGCGCCGGAGGTCAATCCGCTGACGGATTTGGCGGCGGCGGTGAAGCGGTCGGTGCCGACCGAGCTTTAACCGGGACCCCGGCCACCCACCATCTGGGTGCGCGCCGTTGCCGGGTGCGGGCGGGTTGGGCCGTCCTCCCCCAAAGCTTCCTTGGGTGGGGGAGGACGGCCTACCCCCAACCCGCCGGCGGAGCCGTCAGCGCAGGCCGGTCGGGCGACGCAGAGCGGCTTGGATGAGGCGGTCGACGAGTTCGGGGTAGGAGACGCCGGATTCCTGCCACATGCGGGGGTACATGGAGATGGGCGTGAAGCCGGGCATGGTGTTGATCTCGTTGATGACGAACTCGCCGGTGTCCAGGAGGAAGAAGTCGGCGCGGACGAGGCCCTCGCAGGAGGCGGCTTCGAAGGCGGCGACGGCGAGGCGCTGGACTTCGGCGGTCTGCTCGGGGGTGAGGGGTGCGGGGACGACGCCTTCGGCGGAGTCGATGTACTTGGCCTCGAAGTCGTAAAAGGCGTGGGCACTGACCGGCGGGATCTCGGCGGGGACGCTGGCGCGGGGGCCGTCCTCGAACTCGAGGACGCCGCATTCGATCTCGCGGCCGCGCAGCAGCGCTTCGACGATGACCTTGGGATCGTGGCGGCGGGCTTCCTCGATCGCGTCGTCGAGACCGGAGAGGTCGTCGACCTTGCTGATGCCGATGGAGGAGCCGGCCCGCGCGGGCTTCACGAAGAGCGGCCAGCCGTGTTCGCCGGCGAGGTCGACGATCTTCTTGCGGGCGGCGGCGGGATCGTTCTCCCATTCGCGGGGGCGGATCACCGTGTACGGGCCGACGGGCAGCCCGAAGGAGGTGAAGACCCGCTTCATGTACTCCTTGTCCATGCCGACGGCCGACGCGAGGACGCCGGAGCCGACGTACGGCGTGCCGGAGAGGTCGAGCAGGCCCTGGAGGGTGCCGTCCTCGCCGTACGGGCCGTGCAGCATGGGGAAGACGACGTCGACCTCGCCGAGGACCTTGGGCACGGAGCCGGGTTCGGCGTAGACGACCTCGCGGTTGCCTGGGTCGACCGGGAGCAGGACGGAGCCTTCATCGGCTTCGGCGAGCTGGTCGACGCTGGGGTGGCGCCGGTCGGCGATGGCCATCCGCTCGGGGTCGTCGGCGGTCAGCGCCCACCGGCCGTCTGTGGTGATGCCGATGGGCAGCACGTCGTATTTCGTACGGTCGATGGCGCGCAGAATGGCTCCGGCGGTCACGACGGAGACGCCGTGCTCGGAGCTGCGGCCGCCGAAGACGACCGCGACCCGCGGCTTGCTGTTCGAAGAAGGCTGGTTGCTCATGTCGCGTTGACCCTACCGTCTCAGCGCTCCGACTTGGCGGACCGGGACAGCAGCTCCTTGACGGCGACCGCGGGCGACTTGCCGTTGTGGACGATGTCGACGACGGTCTCGGTGATCGGCATGTCGACGCCGTGCCGGCGCGCCAGATCGGCCACGGATTCGCAGGACTTGACGCCCTCGGCGGTCTGCTTGGTGGCCACGATGGTCTCCTCCACGCTCATCCCGCGCCCCAGGTTCGTACCGAAGGTGTGGTTGCGGGACAGCGGCGAGGAGCAGGTGGTGACCAGATCACCCAGCCCGGCCAGACCGGAGAAGGTGAGCGGGTCGGCGCCGAGGACGAGGCCGAGGCGAGTGGTCTCGGCGAGGCCGCGCGTTATCAGCGAGCCCTTGGCGTTGTCGCCCAGGCCCATGCCGTCGGCGATGCCGACGGCGAGGCCGATGACGTTCTTGACGGCGCCGCCGAGTTCACAGCCGACGACGTCGGTGTTGGTGTACGGGCGGAAGTACGCGGTGTGGCAGGCCGCCTGCAGCCTGCGGGCCACCGCCTCGTCGCGGCAGGCGACCACCGAGGCGGCGGGCAGCCGGGCGGCGATCGGCTTGGCGAGGTTGGGGCCGGACAGCACGGCGACGCGCTCGGGGCCGGCCTTGGCGACCTCTTCGATGACCTCGCTCATCCGCTTGGCGGTGCCGAGTTCGACGCCCTTCATCAGGCTGACCAGGACCGAGTCCGGCGGCATCAGCGGCGCCCACTCCGCCAGGTTGCCGCGCAGCGTCTGCGACGGTACGACGAGGAACACGAACTCGGCGTCGCGGGCAGCCTCGGCGGGGTCGGTGGTGGCCCGGATGGAGGCCGGCAGTTCGATGCCCGGCAGGTAGTCGGGGTTGGTGTGGGTGGTGTTGACGGCTTCCGCCACTTCGGGGCGGCGGCCCCACATGGTCACCTCGGCGCCGGCGTCGGCGAGCACCATCGCGAAGGCCGTGCCCCAGGAGCCGGTTCCGTACACCGCGCAACGCGTAGTCACTTGGAGATCCCTTTCTGCTTGCGCGGGTCGAACCGTACGGCGGGCGCGGGCTTGCCGCGCAGTTCGGAGAGTTGCGCGCTGATTGCCGCCATGATGACGTCGGTCACTTCCCTCAGCACGTCGGGGGTGGGGTCGAGCCCGTAGTACGCGCCGAGGTCGACCGGCGGTCCCGCGATGACCTTGAGGGTCTTGCGCGGGAGCAGGTGCAGCTTGCCGTAGGGCGGCAGCGCCTCGTTGGCACCCCACTGCGCGACGGGGATGACCGGGGCCTTCGTCATCAGCGCGACCCGGGCGACACCGGTCTTGCCGACCATGGGCCACAAGTCGGGATCCCGGGTGAGGGTGGCCTCGGGGTAGAAGGCGACGCACTCGCCGCGGTTGACGGCGTCGACGGCGGCGCGGAAGGCGTTGGCGGCGTCCGTGGACTCGCGGAAGACGGGAATCTGGCCGGTGCCGCGCAGCATCATGCCGACGAAGAAGACGTCGAAGAGGGTGGCTTTCGCGAGCAGGCGCGGAACGCGTCCGGTGTTGTACTGGAAATGCCCGTACGACAGAGGGTCAAGGGCGGAGTTGTGGTTCACCGCGGTGATGAATCCGCCGTCGGCCGGAATGTTCTCCATTCCACGCCAGTCCCGCTTGAAGAGGAGAACAAGCGGCGGTTTCGCGATGACGGCTGCGAGCCGGTACCAGAAGCCGATTCTGCGGCGGGACACCAGAACATCCTCCTCGTTCCGCCGCCTGCCCGGGGTCTCCGGGCCGCGGCCACTGTGTACGGCTGCGCCATGTGCGGGTGGCGCAGCCGCACAAGTGTCGCCCGTACGCCCACCGTAACGCCAGGGGCGCCGGTCGCCCCCGACCCGGTTGGCGCGAGCACAATAGTTCGGTGTCTACATGGTCCCTGGTGGTCCCGCTCAAGCCGCTCGCCGTCGCCAAGAGCCGCCTCGCAGACTCGGCGGGGCCGGTGCGGGCCGGGCTGGCGCTGGCGTTCGCCCAGGACACGGTGGCCGCGGCGCTGGTCTGCGCGGCGGTGCGGGATGTGACTGTGGTCACCGACGATCCGCTGGCCGGTACGGAACTGGCTGCCCTCGGTGCGTACGTCCTGCCTGACGACCCGGCGGCGGGCCTCAACGCCGCCCTGCGGCACGGTGCGGATGCCGTGCGGGCGGCCCGGCCCGGTGCCGCCGTGGCGGCCCTCAACGCCGATCTCCCCGCCCTCCGGCCCCAGGAGCTGCGCCGGGTGCTCGACGACGCGGCGGCGGGCGCCGGGCGGGCCTTTCTGGCCGACGCGGCCGGTGTGGGGACGACCCTGCTGGCCGCCGCCCCCTGGGTGTCGCTGGCTCCCGGCTTCTCCGGCCCCTCGCGCGCCCGCCACCGCGCTTCCGGGGCCCGCGAGATCGGCCTGTCCGGCGTGGACTCCGTCCGCCAGGACGTGGATACGCCGGCGGATCTGCGCGCCGCGCTCCTGCTGGGCGTCGGGCCCCGTACGGCCGCCACGGCGGCACGGCTGGAGTTCGAGGACCAGCGGCTAGGCTGAACCGCATGCAGGCGACCGCGTATACGTACGACCCCGACAGCCGTGAAGGCAGTGTGCTGCTCGACGACGGCACGCCGCTGCCGTTCGACGCGGCGGCCTTTGACGCCGGCGGCCTGCGGCTGCTCCGGCCCGGTCAGCGGGTCCGGATCCGTACCGAGGGAAGCGGTGACGGTCGCCGCGTGGTCTTCCTGACCCTGCAGACCTTCCCGGACCCGCAGAACTGAGCCGGCCGCCCACCGCCGTGGTGCGCGCCCGTCGCCGGGTGCGGCCGGGTTGGGCTGGAGCTGGAGCCCGAACGCACCGCGGGCCGAGCTCCAGTGAGGAGCCCGGCCCGTCGCGGCCTGCGGAGGGTGCCCCCGGCTCGACGGATGGGGGCACCTCCCAGCCGCCAGGCTGGTGGGGGCGCCCCCGGACGGAGTCTGGGGGAGAGAGTCCGTCGCAGCCGTCCCGAAGCCCGCGAAGCGGGGCGAGGTCGGCGTCGAGGATCGGTGACCCGGTCCGTCGCGGCCTGCGGGGTAGGGGAACTCCCGGAGGGCTAGCGGTTGGCGGTGCGCTTGCTGGCGGACTTGCGCGCGGAGGTCCTGGCCGGGGCCTTCTTGGCGGTGGCCTTCTTGGCCGGGGCGGTCCGCTTGGAGGTGGCCTTCTTGGCCGTGGCCTTCTTGGCCGTGGTCTTCTTGGCCGTCGTGGTCTTCTTGGCCGTGGTCTTGGCCGCCGTGGTCTTCTTCGCGGCGGTGGTCTTGGCCGCCGTGGTCTTCTTCGCGGCGGTCCTCTTGGCGGCGGTGGTCTTCTTCGCGGCCGCCTTCTTCATGGTGGCCTTGGCGGTGACGCCGCCGGTCAGGCTGCCCTTGGGCGCCTTCTTGACCGAGACCTCGCCGCCGCGGGGGAGCTTCTTCGTACCGCTGACCAGGTCCTTGAAGCCCTGGCCCGCGCGGAAGCGCGGCACCGAGGTCTTCTTGACCCGGACCCGCTCCCCGGTCTGGGGGTTGCGGGCGTAGCGGGCCGGACGCTCGACCTTCTCGAACGAGCCGAATCCGGTGACCGAGACCCGGTCCCCGGCGACAACCGCGCGGACGATCGCGTCCAGGACCGCGTCCACCGCTTCGGCGGCGGCCTGCCGACCGCCGACCTTGTCGGCAATCGCTTCAACGAGCTGCGCCTTGTTCACGTCTTCCCCTTCGGAAACTTGCCCGGCGATTGAGTTCGGGCTTTTTCGCACGCTAGGCGGATATATACCGCAAATCAAATACGAAACGGGCGAATCACCCTTGTGCCGCAACGAACTCGGCGCTCAGGAAGGGCCTTGATCGGGGAATCGGCCTTCATCGAGGTCCTTCATCAGAGCATCCAGACGCCTTGCCGCACCTGCGAGATCGTGCTTCGCGGCAGCGGTGATGACGAGGAGCTTCCGGCTCAACTGCACCCGGATCTCCTCGGACACTTGCAGACCCGCCACTCGGGTGTGGGCCTGCTTCAACCTGGCAGCGAGGGACGCGTACAGCGTGAGTTGGTGTTCGCGTTCCATGTGCCGATTGTGTCATCTGGGGTGAGTTGTCGCCCAGGACGGGGCCGAACAAGCAGCAGCGCCCCCTGCCGGTCGGCAGGGGGCGCTGCGTTATGTGCCAGGTCAGACGTGCAGAGTCCGCGGCTTGAAGGAGGGCCGCTTCGCCTCGTACGCGGAGATGTCGGCCTCGTTTCCGAGCGTGAGGCTGATGTCGTCCAGGCCGTTCAGCAGCCGCCAGCGGGCGTTGTCGTCCAATTCGAAGGGGGCCGTGATGCCTGCGGCGCGTACCTCGCGGGATTCGAGGTCGACGGTGATCTCGGCGGTGGGGTCGGCCTCGGTGAGCTTCCAGAGCTGTTCGACGGTCTCCTGCGGGAGGATGACGGTGAGCAGGCCGTTCTTCAGCGAGTTGCCGCGGAAGATGTCGGCGAAGCGGGAGGAGATGACCGCCTTGAAGCCGTAGTTCTGCAGGGCCCAGACGGCGTGCTCGCGGGAGGAGCCGGTGCCGAAGTCGGGGCCGGCGACCAGGACGGTGGCGCCCTTGCGCTCGGGCTGGTTGAGGACGAAGGACGGGTCCTTGCGCCAGGCCTCGAACAGGCCGTCCTCGAAGCCGTTGCGGGTGACCTTCTTCAGCCAGTGGGCCGGGATGATCTGGTCGGTGTCGGCGTTGCTGCGGCGCAGCGGCACAGCCCGGCCGGTGTGGGTGGTGAACGCTTCCATCTGCTCTTCCTTCACTGCGGTAATGTGCTCAGCGCAACACGGGCAGGGCTTGTCCGTCGCGAAGCCGTACAAGCTGAGCGAGAAGCCCCTTCGGGGGAGGAGTCACGACTGCTCAGGCCTCCAGGCCCGATTCGGCAGTGAGATCAGCGGGCGAGGCCAGGTGGCCGAGTACCGCAGTGGCGGCCGCGACCTGCGGGGAGACCAGGTGGGTGCGGCCGCCCTTGCCCTGCCGTCCCTCGAAGTTGCGGTTGGACGTGGACGCGGAGCGCTCGCCAGGGGCGAGTTGGTCGGGGTTCATGCCCAGACACATCGAGCAACCCGCGTGCCGCCATTCGGCGCCGGCGGCCTTGAACACCTTGTCCAGGCCCTCTTCGACGGCCTGCAGCGCGACTCGTACGGAACCCGGCACGACCAGCATCCGTACCCCGTCGGCGACCTGGCGGCCCTCCACGACGGCGGCGGCGGCGCGCAGGTCCTCGATACGGCCGTTGGTGCAGGAGCCGAGGAAGACGGTGTCGACCTTGACCTCGCGCAGCGGCGTACCGGCGGACAGCGCCATGTACTCCAGGGCCTTCTCGGCGGCCATGCGGTCGCTGGGGTCGGCGAAGGAGGCGGGGTCCGGGACGATGGCGCTCAGCGGGGCGCCCTGGCCCGGGTTGGTGCCCCAGGTGACGAACGGGGAGAGCGCGGCGGCGTCGATGACGACCTCGGTGTCGAAGACGGCGTCCTCGTCGGTCTTCAGGGTCTTCCAGTACGCGACGGCGGCGTCCCAGTCCTCGCCCTTGGGCGCGTGGTCGCGGCCCTCGAGGTAGTCGAAGGTGGTCTGGTCCGGGGCGATCATGCCCGCGCGGGCACCGGCCTCGATCGACATGTTGCAGATGGTCATCCGGGCTTCCATCGACAGCTTCTCGATGGCCGAGCCGCGGTACTCGATGACGTAACCCTGGCCGCCGCCGGTGCCGATCTTGGTGATGATCGTCAGGATCAGGTCCTTGGCGGTGACGCCCGCGGGCAGTTCGCCGTCGACGGTGATCGCCATGGTCTTGAAGGGCGCCAGCGGCAGCGTCTGGGTGGCCAGTACGTGCTCGACCTGCGAGGTGCCGATGCCGAACGCCAGCGCGCCGAAAGCACCGTGGGTGGAGGTGTGGCTGTCGCCGCAGACCACCGTCATGCCGGGCTGAGTCAGGCCCAGCTGCGGGCCGACGACGTGCACGACGCCCTGCTCGACGTCGCCCAGCGGGTGCAGACGGACGCCGAACTCGGCGCAGTTCTTGCGCAGCGTCTCCAGCTGGGTGCGCGAGACCGGGTCGGCGATCGGCTTGTCGATGTCGAGGGTCGGGGTGTTGTGGTCCTCGGTGGCGATGGTGAGGTCCAGACGGCGCACCGGGCGGCCGTTCATCCGCAGGCCGTCGAAAGCCTGGGGGCTGGTGACCTCGTGGATGAGGTGCAGGTCGATGTAGAGGAGGTCGGGCTCGCCATCGGCGTGCCGGACGACGTGATCGTCCCAGACCTTTTCCGCGAGTGTCCTACCCATCGCTGTCCCTCCGACCGGCCGCATTGCCGGCCAACTCGTCCGATGCCGTGGCTCTCCGGCCCTTGTGGGGGTGGGTGCCAAAGCTCTGTGCTTCAAGCCTGACGCGTTCTACGGAAAATTGAACTTGCGTTTCACAGAGTGAGACGCGAGTATCGTTGCATGGACAACAGTAGTGGCGTCGGCGTTCTCGACAAGGCGGCTCTGGTGCTCAGCGCACTCGAGTCCGGCCCGGCCACCCTGGCCGGGCTCGTGGGCGCCACCGGCCTGGCCCGCCCCACGGCGCACCGACTGGCGGTCGCCCTGGAGCACCACCGTATGGTCGCGCGGGACATGCAGGGTCGATTCATCCTCGGGCCGCGCTTGTCCGAGCTGGCCGCGGCGGCCGGCGAGGACCGCCTGCTCGCCACGGCGGGCCCCGTTCTCACGCACCTGCGGGACGTCACCGGCGAGAGTGCGCAGCTCTACCGCCGCCAGGGCGACATGCGGATCTGCGTGGCCGCCGCCGAGCGGCTGTCCGGCCTGCGGGACACGGTCCCGGTCGGCTCCACGCTGCCGATGAAGGCCGGTTCCGCCGCGCAGGTCCTGATGGCCTGGGAAGAGCCCGAGCGGCTGCACCGCGGCCTCCAGGGCGCCCGCTTCACGGCCACCGCGCTTTCCGGCGTACGCCGCCGTGGCTGGGCCCAGTCCATCGGCGAGCGCGAGCCGGGCGTGGCGTCGGTCTCGGCGCCCGTGCGCGGCCCCTCCAACCGCGTCGTGGCCGCCGTCTCCGTCTCCGGGCCCATCGAGCGGCTGACCCGCCACCCGGGCCGTATGCACGCCCAGGCCGTCATCGACGCCGCCGGGCGGCTCTCCGAGGCCCTGCGGCGCAACGGCTAGGGCCGGTTATGCGGCGGCCAGGCGGTCCCTGGCGCGCTCGCCGCGCCGGCCGACCGGGATGACGCCGGTCACCGCCGCGAGGCCGAAGGCGGGCATGTCCGCGTAGATCGCCTCGTACGAGCCCGCGGGGACCAAATACGTCTCGTGCCAGATGCCTACATGGCCCTTGCCGACGCGTGCGTAGCGGTTGAAGGCCGTCCAGGCGGGGCGATGCTGCTGGTCCTGGTCGGCGGCGTAGGCGAGCAGCTTCTCCTTGGACTCCCAGTACTGGACGACGTAGAAGATCCTCGGGCCGCCGCTCAGCAGGCGGTAGCCGAGCAGGCCTGCGGCCTTGTCCTTGGACAGTTCCCGCAGCATGCGCGGCATGGCCTGGAAGACCGGGAACCAGCTGCGCGGCGCCCGGAAGTGGTTGATCCGCATCCCGATGTGAAAGACGACGATGTCGCCTTCGGCGGCGGCGGTCTGGCGGCCCGGTATCGGCTTGGCGCTCATGGTGGATCCCCCTGTGCGGCGTGATCGACACGTTGGATAGCATCGCTATCCATGCTTGGATAGTGACACTCCCCAACGGAAGGTGCAAGAGGAATGCGACTGGCGGAGTTGAGCGAGCGCAGCGGGGTGTCCACCGCCACGATCAAGTACTACCTGCGCGAGCGGCTCCTACCGCCCGGCCGCCGCGTCACCGCCACCCAGGCCGAGTACAGCGAGGAGCATCTGCGCCGACTCCGGCTCGTACGGGCCCTGATCCAGGTCGGCCGGGTGCCGGTGGCCACCGCCCGCGAAGTGCTGACCGCGGTGGAGGACGACTCCCTGGACCAGCACATGCGGATCGGCGCGGCGGTGTGGTCCCTGCCGCACGGCCCCGAGCCGGCGGAGGACGATCCGGCCACCGAGACCGCACGGCGCGAAGTCGACCGCCTGCTAGAAGAGTTGGACTGGGGCTTCAGCCGCGCCGTCGCCGCCCTCTCCCCCGCCTACCGGATGCTGGTCTCCGCGGTCGCCGCCCTGACGCGGCTCGGATACCCCTGCGACGTCCAGTATTTGACCGCTTACGCCCACATCTCCCGCCAACTGTCCGTCCACGACCTGGACTTGATCGAGGAGTACGCGACCCCGCTGGAGAAGGTCGAGGCCGCCGTGATGCTGACGGTGCTCTACGAACCCGTGCTGCTGAGCCTGCGGCGCCTGGCCGAGGCCGAGGAGTCGAACCGGCGCTTCGGAGAGGGCAAGAAGGGCGAATAGCAGGAAGGGCCCGGCGCCAGTGGCGTCGGGCCCTACTTGTTGCGTACCCCCGACCGGATTCGAACCGGCGCTACCGCCTTGAGAGGGCGGCGTGCTAGGCCGCTACACAACGGGGGCTAGCTGAGCTGTACTACAGATGCTGTGCTGGGGTACCAGGACTCGAACCTAGACTAAATGAACCAGAATCACTCGTGCTGCCAATTACACCATACCCCATGGTGTGTCAAGTACCCCCGACCGGATTCGAACCGGCGCTACCGCCTTGAGAGGGCGGCGTGCTAGGCCGCTACACAACGGGGGCCCTAGCGAAGTCCCGTACGGGACCAGTACCCCCGACCGGATTCGAACCGGCGCTACCGCCTTGAGAGGGCGGCGTGCTAGGCCGCTACACAACGGGGGCTTGCACTGCGAAAGCGATGCGCTGGGGTACCAGGACTCGAACCTAGACTAACTGAACCAGAATCAGTCGTGCTGCCAATTACACCATACCCCACCAAAACTCAACCCCCACTCTGGGGGGTTTCCTTTGGTTACGCTTCCCGGTCCGGCCTTTTGGCCCGCTCGGGCGGCGCAGGAAGAACATTACCCGATCGGAGACGGGGCTCCAAAACGGGTATCGGCCGTCAGGAGCGCGGGCAGTTGCCCCAGGTCCGTGATACGCCGCAGGTCGGGCGGGGCGGGCGCCCGGCCCGCCCGGTCCAGCCAGACGCCGAAGAGGCCGGCCGCGTCGGCGCCGCGGGCGTCGGTGTCGGGTTTGTCACCTACGTACGCCACCTCGCGCGGCGGCAGCCCGAGCGCGTCGCAGGCGGCGAGGAAGGCCCGGGGGGAGGGTTTGGCGTGGCCGAGTTCGTCGGAGCAGAGCAGGCACTCGAAGCGGTCGCGGAGGCCGAGCCGGCGGAGCTTGGGTTCCTGCTGGGCCACGCTGGAGTTCGAGAGCACGCCGTGCCGGTAGCCGGGGGTCAGCGCGTTCAGGGCCGGCAGGACGTCCGGGAAGGCCGTCGCGGCGGACGCCTCGAAGTGCGAGCGGTAGCCGGCGAACCACGCGTCCGCCTCGGCGTCGCCCATGGAGCGGCGGCCCAGGAAGTCCCGGGCCCGCTCGCGGCGCTGCTCGGCGAAGGTCAGCTCGCCGGCGATGAAACGGCCGTAGTGAAACTCCATCACCTCGCGCCAGAGGCCGAGGGCCTGCTCGGCGGATTCGTACCCGTCGAGCAGGCCCTCGGCCCTGAAGTGCGCCAGCGCGCCGTCGCGCTCGGCCCCGGTGTAGTCGAAGATCGTGTCGTCGATGTCCCAGAACACGGCGCGGATCGGCACCGCCGTCAGCCGCCGAGCTTCGCGAGGGCGGCGTCGATGCGGGCCAGGGTGCGCTCGCGGCCGAGTACCTCGAGGGACTCGAAGAGCGGCAGGCCGACGGTGCGGCCTGTGACGGCGACGCGGACCGGGGCCTGGGCCTTGCCGAGCTTGAGGCCGTGGGCCTCGCCGGCGGCCAGGACGGCCTCCTTGAGCGACTCCGCGTTCCAGTCTGCGGCGGCGAGGTTCTCCCGGGCCGTGCGGAGCAGGTCCGCGGCGCCCTCCTTCATCGCCTTCTGCCAGGAGGCCTCGTCCTCGACCGGCTCGGGCAGGAAGAGGAAGTCGACGTTGGCCGTGATGTCGGACAGCACCGTCAGGCGGGTCTGGGCGTGCGGGGCGATGGCCTCCCACCCCGCCTGGTCGAAGTCCTCGGGCGCCCAGGGGGCGTGCGGGGGCTTGAGCCAGGGGTCGCAGGCCTCGATGAAGGCCTTGAGGTCGAGCCGGCGGATGTGGTCGGCGTTGATCGCCTCGGCCTTCTTGAGGTCGAAGCGGGCCGGGTTGGCGTTGACGTCCTTGATGTCGAACGCGGCGACCATCTCGTCCATCGTGAAGATGTCCTGGTCGGCGGAGAACGACCAGCCCAGCAAGGCGAGATAGTTCAGCAGACCGTGGGGCAGGAAGCCGCGCTCGCGGTAGAGGTTGAGCGAGGACTGCGGGTCGCGCTTGGACAGCTTCTTGTTGCCCTCGCCCATGACGTACGGCAGGTGGCCGAACTCGGGCACCCGCCCGTTGCCGACGCCGATCTCGGCGAGGGCCGCGTACAGGGCGATCTGGCGCGGGGTGGAGGACAGCAGGTCCTCGCCGCGCAGCACGTGGGTGATCTCCATGAGCGCGTCGTCGACCGGGTTGACCAGGGTGTAGAGGGGGGCGCCGTTGGCCCGGACGATGCCGTAGTCGGGCACGTTGTCGGGGGTGAAGGTCAGCTCGCCACGCACCAGGTCGGTGAAGGTGATCGGCTCGTCGGGCATCCGGAAGCGGACGATGGAGGTGCGGCCCTCGGCCTCGTACGCGCCGATCTGCTCGGGGGTGAGGTCCCGGCAGTGGCCGTCGTAGCCGGACGGACGGCCGGCGGCGCGGGCGGCGTCGCGGCGGGCGTCGAGCTCCTCGGTGGTGCAGTAGCACTTGTAGGCGTGGCCGGCGTCCTGGAGCTTGCGGGCGACGTCCGCGTAGATGTCCATACGCTGCGACTGGCGGTACGGCGCGTGGGGGCCGCCGACCTCGGGGCCCTCGTCCCAGTCGAGGCCGAGCCAGCGCATCGCGTCGAGGAGCTGGTTGTACGACTCCTCGGTGTCGCGGGCCGCGTCGGTGTCCTCGATGCGGAAGACCAGGGTGCCCTTGTGGTGGCGGGCGAAGGCCCAGTTGAACAGGGCGGTGCGCACCATGCCCACGTGGGGGTTGCCGGTCGGCGAGGGACAGAAACGTACGCGTACGGGGGAACCGGGGGAAACTGCTGCGCTAGCCACGCTTGATCACCTTGTTGGTGAGAGTGCCGATGCCTTCGATGGTGACGGCGACCTCGTCGCCGACGTTGAGCGGTCCGACCCCGGCCGGGGTACCGGTGAGAATGACGTCACCCGGGAGCAGGGTCATCGCCTCGGTGATGTTGACGATCAGGTCCTCGATGGAGTTGATCATCTGGCTGGTGCGGCCGGCCTGCCGCAGCTCGCCGTTGACGGTCGCGGTGATCGCCAGGTCCGAGGGGTCCACGCCGGTCTCGATCCAGGGGCCGAGCGGGCAGGAGGAGTCGAAGCCCTTGGCCCGTGCCCACTGCTTCTCGGCCCGCTGGGTGTCGCGGGCGGTGACGTCGTTGCCGCAGGTGTAGCCGAGGATGACGTCCTTGACGCGTTCGCGCGGGACCTCGCGGCACATGCGGCCGATGACCACGGCCAGCTCGGCCTCGTGGTGCACCTCGCTGGAGAACGTGGGGTACACGATCGGGTCGCCCGGGCCGACCACGGATGTGGACGGCTTGAAGAACGCCCAGGGCGAGGGCGGCACCTCGTTGCCCAGCTCCGCGGCGTGCTCGGCGTAGTTGCGGCCGATGGCCACGACCTTGCTTGGCAGTACGGGCGGCAGCAGCCGGACCTTGCTCAGCGGGACCTTCGTACCGGAGAGCTCGAATTCGGCGAACGGGACGCCCTTGATGATGTCGAGGACGAGGCCGTCGGGCACGGAGTCCGTGCCCTCGACCGCGCCGAAGGCGACATTGCCGTCGATGGAGAACCTGGCGATGCGCACGCTTTCCCTCACTGGGGTGACCGGAGATGGAAGCCCCAGCCTATTTGACGCGGGCGCGCGAGCCGGCGAACCTGCGGCGGCTCAGCCCTGACCCGGCAGGTTGACGAGCGTCGTACGGCGGGGGTTCGCCGTCTGCTGAGGCAGTGGACGTACCTCCACCGCTTCCGCGTCCGTGGCCGGCTCGGCCTCGAGCAGCGGCTCCGCGTCCTTCAGGTGGGCCAGGGTGGTGCGGCGCGGGTTGGCTATGGGACGCATCAGCATGGTCGTCTTCATGGGCCGGTCTGAACCTCGGGTATTCAGGGCGCACTATCGCGCCGATTGACGGCTTGCAACACGGTGTAAAGCGATCAGGTTAGTGGCGCCCATTCCCACCACTCGGCGCCCAAGACGACCGACGGGCTGTGATATTCCTCACCAGGACATGGACAAATCAACCGAGTCGGACAGTGGATCAAGGTCATCCAATCCGGCATCCGGGACTTTAGTGGATTCTTCACCCACGAGAGGTGGCGAAGGGGCCCTCGAACCCCCCTCGCGACTCGCGGGAATAACGTCCGAATTAGCCGACTATCCCCGGTAGCGTCACCGACAACGGGTGACCCGTCCAATGCGCTGAGTCACACATTCCGTTCAATCTGGCTCGAGCCTTGTTGCAGGATCAGGCACTGTGCTGGAATTCCCCGGACCGCCGCATCATCCGGCGCGCAGGGGGCGCGTTCGGCCACCCAGCGGCGGCGAACAGGGCACCCGCCGGGGAGGGTGGGGCTCCCGAACTCGACACCGTCCTGCCGCCCGCGCGGGGGACGCCTGGTCCAGAGGTTGCGACGCTAGTGCAGGGACGTTTCAAGAGGGATGACGGCGCTGCGGGCGGCGACCCGGAGCAGCGCGGTGGGACCGATCACGGCCCATCGCCGCGCCGGACGAACGAAACCGCAGAAGCCGGGACCACGGGCGCGCAACCCAGCGCGGGCCCGCTCCGCGGCACGGGTACGGGCCCCAAGCACAGCTCGCGCATCGCCATGCGCAACTGGCGCATCAGCACCCGTCTGGTGTCGCTGCTCGCGCTGCCGGTCGTCGCGGCGACGTCTCTGGGTGCCCTGCGCATCCAGAACTCGCTGGACAACGTCACCCAGCTCGGCAATGTGCAGACGCTGACCGATCTCACCGAGCAGGCGACCAAGCTGGCCGCCGCGATGCAGGAAGAGCGCGACAGCTCTGCCGGACCGCTGAGCGGCCAGAACCGCAACCCCAAGAACGACGCGGTCATCTCCACGCAGGAGGCGACCGATCGGGCGAAGACTGCCTTCATCGCCGCCAGCAACAAGGGCATCCCACAGGACCTCACCGGTGTGAGCGCCTCGCTGGTCGCGATCGACAAGCAGCTCGGTACGCTCAAGGACATCCGCGCGACCGCCTACACCGACCCGAACTACATCTCGCAGACGGTCGCCCAGTACGACGACCTGATCACCCAGCTGCTCAACCTCTCCTCCGAGATGGCCCAGGCTTCCGGCAACTCGGAAATGATCCAGAGCACCCGCGCGCTGGCCGCCTTCTCGGCGGCCAAGGAGTACGACTCCATCCAGCGCGCCGTGATCAGTGCCGCCCTCGCCAACGGCAACAACCTCCAGCCCAACGACTGGCGCTACCTCAACGACGTCAACTCGGCCGAGGCGACCGCGCTCAACCAGTTCCGGCAGATCTACGGCGACGCCGCCTACACGGACCTGATGTCGCCCCTGGACCCCGCGAAGAACAACACGATCAAGGCCGTCGACGACCAGCAGGACCGCGTCGCGGCGACCGAAGTGGGCATCAAGAACATCGACGGCTCCTACCTGGACTGGGACGACAACGCCCGGACCAAGCTGGAGACGATGCAGAAGATCGAAGCCCAGCTGCTCAACGACATGACCCAGCAGGGTCTGAAGCTGCAGAACGCGGCCTCGCAGGAGGCGTACCTCAACGGCGCCATCATCCTGCTGGTGCTGGGCATCTCGGTCGTCGGCGCCTTTGTGGTGGCCCGCTCCATGATCCGCTCGCTGCGCCGGCTGCAGGAAGGTGCGCTGGACGTCGCGCAGAAGCGGCTGCCCGAGCTGGTCAAGCACCTGTCGGAGTCCGATCCGCAGGACGTGGACACCTCGGTCGAGTCGATCGGTATCACCAGCCGCGACGAGATCGGCCAGGTGGCCCGCGCCTTCGACGAGGTCCACCGTGAGGCGGTCCGACTGGCCGCCGAGCAGGCGCTGCTGCGAGGCAACGTCAACGCGATGTTCACCAACCTCTCGCGCCGCAGCCAGGGCCTCATCCAGCGCCAGCTGAGCCTGATCTCCGAGCTCGAGTCCCGCGAGGCCGACCCGGACCAGCTGTCCTCGCTCTTCAAGCTGGACCACCTCGCGACCCGTATGCGCCGGAACGGTGAAAACCTCCTGGTCCTCGCCGGCGAGGAGCCGGGCCGCCGCTGGACGCGGCCGGTCCCGCTGGTCGACGTGCTTCGCGCCGCGGCCTCCGAGGTGGAGCAGTACGAGCGCATCGAGCTGACCTCGGTGCCCGGCGCCGAGGTCACCGGCCGCATCGTCAACGACCTCGTCCACCTGCTCGCCGAGCTGCTGGAGAACGCCACGTCGTTCTCCTCCCCGCAGACCAAGGTGCGAGTCACCGGTCACGCGCTGCCCGACGGCCGCGTACTGATCGAGATCCACGACACCGGCATCGGCCTGTCCCCGGAGGACCTGGCCGACATCAACGAGCGGCTGGCCAACCCGCCGACGGTGGACGTCTCCGTCTCCCGCCGCATGGGCCTGTTCGTGGTCGGCCGGCTGTCCCTGCGCCACGGCATCCGGATCCAGCTCCGCCCGTCCGACTCCGGCGGCACCACGGCGCTCGTCATGCTGCCGGTGGACGTCACGCAGGGTGGCGGCAAGACCAAGCCCGGTACGGCCGGCCGTGGTCAGCAGCCCGGCATGCCCGGTGGTTCCGGTGGCCCGGTCGCCGCGGGTATGGGCGCCGGTCCCGGCAACGGCCAGGTCGGCCGTCCGCCGCAGCGCGGTCAGGTGCCGGCTTCCGAGCCGCGCCCCGCTCTCAACTCCGGCCCGGGAGGCCCCGGTTCGCCGCAGGGCCGTCCTGCGGGGTCCCGTCCGGCGCCCGGCCCCGGCGGTTCCGGTGGGCGGCACGCTCCGCAGCGTACGAACCCGAGCTGGGCGGACTCCGGCCAGGACAACGGCCGCACCGCACCCCAGCAGCCCCAGCGCGGCGGCAACGCCCCGCAGCCGGTGTCGGCCGCGGCCGACCGGGCGCGTGGTCACGAGGACGTCGAGTCCACACAGGCCTTCGAGCGCCCGGACTTCGACAGCCTTCCGCACACGCCCCCTGCCTACGGCGGGGGTACCACCGGCCCGCAGACGCGCGGTCCGGGCAGCGGCCCGCGTCCGGCTCCCGTGCCCGCGCCCGCTTCGGCGGCGCAGTCGGGTCCGGCCCCGCTCCCGGACTTCGGCACCATCCCGCAGGGCCGGCCGCAGCAGGGCGGTCAGGGCCAGGGCGGCTTCACCCGCAGCGATGTGTTCCAGCAGCCGGGCAGCGGCGGCCGTCCGGCCCCCGCCCCGATGCCGCAGGCGCCGACTCCGGCCCCAGCCCCTGCCCCGCAGCAGCAGCAGCGGCCCCAGCCGAACCGTGGCGTGGAGCCCCAACTGCCGCCCGTGGCGGAGCCGATGGCCCTGCCGCCGGCGCCGATGCGCGGTGACGAGCGCAGCCCGATATTCGAGGCGCTGGAGTCGGACTGGTTCCGCAGCGGCCGGGTCGAGCGGATGCAGCAGGTACACGTGGAGAGCGGCCCGATCGCCCCCGCGCCCCAGCTGGGGGCACCTCCCAGCCGCCAGGCTGGGGGACAGCCGGCCGCCCCGGCGCAGAGCCGGCAGCGACCCCAGCAGTCCCGGCCCCAGCAGGCGCCGCCGCAGCGGACCCGCGCTGAGCAGCCGCCGCAGCCCCAGCCGACGCAGCAGGCTCAGCCCCAGCAGCACACCCAGCCGCTGCAGCGCCCCGGTACTTCGGCACCGCAGTACCAGAACCAGAATCAGAGCCACAACGGTCAGCCGAACAACCAGCAGCATTACCAGCCCACGCAGCCCCCGCGCCGCGAGACCCCGGCCTGGCGTCCTACGCCGAACGACGAGGTCTGGCAGCGCGCCGAGCAGGTCCGCGAACCGTCGGCCGGCGGGATCACCCCGTCCGGTCTGCCGCGCCGCGTGCCGCGTGCCAACCTGGTCCCGGGGGGCGCCGCTCCCCAGCAGGCCCCCCAGGGTGGTCCGCAGGTCTCGCGGGCGCCCGACGACGTGCGCGGACGCCTCACCAACCTCCGACGCGGTATCCAGCAAGGACGTCAGGCCACACCTGGCCCCGGCGACCGTGCCCCCGATAGTCAGTGGGGCGGCAACACTCACCAGCAGGAGCGTTAGTTGAGCACCATGAGCCAGGCGGCACAGAATCTGAACTGGTTGATCACGAACTTCGTGGACAACACCCCCGGGGTGTCCCACACCGTCGTGGTCTCCGCCGACGGCCTGCTGCTGGCGATGTCCGAGGGCTTCCCCCGTGACCGCGCCGACCAGCTGGCCGCCGTCGCCTCCGGTCTGACCTCGCTGACCGCGGGGGCCTCGCGGATCTTCGAGGGCGGCAGCGTCAACCAGACCGTGGTCGAGATGGAGCGCGGCTTCCTTCTCCTGATGTCCGTCTCCGACGGTTCCTCGCTGGCCGTGCTCGCACACCCGGAGTGCGACATCGGCCTCGTGGGCTACGAGATGGCCCTGCTCGTCGACCGGGCGGGCGCCGTTCTCACCCCCGACCTGCGCGCAGAACTGCAAGGCAGCCTGATGGGCTGAGCAAGCCTGACGTACCACCAGCACGTACTGCCCGACGATTCGCGACCGCTTCCGCTCGATCCGGAGGACCCTGATGACACCGCCGCCCGCCTCGCCCGGCCCGTACGGCGCGCCCCACCATGCGCCGTACGGGGGCGAAGGCGACCAGCCGCTGGTGCGGCCGTACGCCATGACCGGTGGCCGCACCCGGCCGCGCTACCAGCTCGCCATCGAGGCGCTGGTCAGCACTTCCGCCGACCCGGGTGCGTACCAAGGGCTGCTCCCCGAGCACCAGCGCATCTGCCATCTGTGCCGCGAGCTCAAGTCGGTCGCGGAGATCTCGGCGCTGCTGGCAATTCCGCTCGGCGTGGCCCGGATTCTGGTGGCCGACCTGGCGGAGGCCGGAATGGTCTCCATCCACCAGCCGAGCAGCAGCGAGGCCGGCGGACAGCCCGATGTGACCTTGCTCGAAAGGGTGCTCAGTGGACTTCGCAAGCTCTAGGCCCGGGCAGCAGGCGGCGTACGGTGGTCCGCCTGCGGCTCGTTCCACCACCTCGGCCAAGATCGTGGTGGCGGGCGGCTTCGGCGTGGGCAAGACCACGTTCGTGGGCGCGGTCTCGGAGATCAGCCCGCTGCGCACGGAGGCCGTGATGACCTCCGCGTCGGCCGGGATCGACGACCTGAGCCATGTCGCGGACAAGACCACCACCACGGTGGCCATGGACTTCGGCCGTATCACGCTGGACGACGACCTGATCCTGTACCTGTTCGGTACGCCGGGTCAGGACCGTTTCTGGTTCATGTGGGACGACCTGGTGCGCGGTGCCATCGGCGCCGTGGTGCTGGTCGACACCCGCCGTCTCGCCGACTGCTTTCCGGCGGTCGACTACTTCGAGAACAGCGGCCTGCCGTTCGTCATCGCCCTCAACGGCTTCGACGGACACCAGCCCTATCGTCCGGAGGAGGTGCGCGAGGCCCTGCAGATCGGTCCCGACGCCCCGATCATCACCACGGACGCCCGGCACCGTGCCGAGGCGAAGAGCGCGTTGATCACGCTCGTGGAGCACGCGCTGCTCGCTCGCCTCAAGTAAGCACTCCAGTTTGCCAGTTGTGGCACGGACCGGCTGTGTCTTTTGACACGGCCGGTCCTTGTGTTCATAACGTTTCGACAGAGAATCAACCCGGCCATGAACACAAGCTGCGCCCGGTCGGTTTCACAGAGCACTTATCGCTGCTCAATTTGCCATTGCTTTACCCTTATGCCCGTTTTGCAAAGCGCGATTTCCGCACGTGGGACTTCCTGTACGAGGTTTGTAGAGCACCCCCATGACGTGCTGGAATTCGTGGAACCCGACAGTAGTAACGGCCCCATCAGTGCCGTCGCCGAGAGGTTGTTGGTCGAGTGAGGAACACAAGGCGAGCAGAGCCGGGCCCCGCGGACCATCCGCGCGGCAACTTCACCCCGCCTGCGCGATACGGGACGACGGCCCCTGCCGCAGCGTCCGAGCCGGTCAGTGAGGCGCCGGGCGATCCGGGCAGCCGCTTTGCCATGCGCAACTGGCGGGTGGCCACGCGCCTGAACGCCATCCTCCTCATCCCCGTGCTCGTCGCCCTGGTCTTCGGCGGCTTCCGTGTACAGAGCTCGGTGCAGACCTGGCAACTGGCCGATGACGCGGTCCGTACGGCCGAGGTGGTCCGCACAGCGGCCACGTACGGCAACGCGCTGAACAACGAGCGCGACCTCACCGTGGTTCCCCTGCTGCAGGGCGACACCAAGAACACGACGGTGACCCAGGTCCGCGCGGCGACCGACGCAGCCAAGGTGACCTTCGACAAGGCCGTCGCGCAGATGCCGAACACCGCCAGCCTCAAGCGCCGTATCCAGGCCGTCCGGGACGGTGAGAAGAAGCTGGCCCCGCTGCGGGCCGTCGCCTTCACCAACAAGGTGTCCGGCGTACAGACCGAAGAGGGTTACGTCGCCGTCCAGCACCCTCTGATGGAGCTGGCCAACGAACTCGGCTTCGGCACCACGAACATCGCCGCCTACGGCCGCACCCTCTACGCCATCTCGCTCACCCAGGCCGCCGAGTCGCTGACCCGCGCGATCGGCACGCACCTCCTGGTCGAGGACCGCAGCAAGCTCTCCAAGGTTGAACTCGGCACCCAGCTGACCTCCTTCGCCTCGTACGCCTATCTGCAGCAGATCGCGATCCAGGAGTACCAGGGCGGCGGCACCCCCGCCGACCTGCAGCGGCTGACGACCGAAGAGGCCGCGGCCACGAAGAAGGGCACCGCGCAGGCCAAGCAGGCCGCCGAGCAGGCCGCCGCCGCGGGCCAGACCTTCGTCGCCCCGCCGAGCATCACGAAGATGATCACGCTCATCGCCTCCGGCGCATCGCCCAGCGCCCTCAAGGCCCAGGGCGTCACCGCCGAGTCCTGGTTCGCCGCCTCGACCCTCGGCTTCGACGCCTACCGCAACATCCAGAAGGACCTGGCCGACGCGGCCTACAACGACTCGCAGGACATCGCGAACAGCGCCCGCACCGACGCCATCGTCAACTCGGCCGTCGTGCTGGTCGCGCTGATCATCGCCTTCATCGTGGCCGCCATGATGGCCCGCTCGATGAGCAACAGCATGCGCCGCCTGCGCAACGCCGCCTTCGACATCGCCGAACAGCGCCTGCCCGCACTGGTCGACCAGCTCTCGCGTACGGAGCCCGGCCGGGTCGACACCCGCATCCAGGCCATCCCGATCAACTCCCAGGACGAGATCGGCGAGGTCGCCCGCGCCTTCGACCAGGTGCACCGCGAGGCCGTCCGGCTCGCCGCCGAGCAGGCTCTGCTGCGGGGCAACGTCAACGCGATCTTCACCAACCTCTCGCGTCGTAACCAGGGCCTCATCCAGCGCCAGCTCACCCTGATCACCGAGCTGGAGAACAACGAGGCGGACCCGGACCAGCTCGAGAACCTCTTCAAGATGGACCACCTCGCCACCCGCATGCGGCGCAACGGCGAGAACCTCCTGGTCCTCGCCGGCGAGGAGCCCGGTCGCCGCTGGAACCAGCCGGTCCCGCTGGTCGACGTGCTCCGCGCGGCGGCCTCCGAGGTGGAGAGCTACGAGCGCATCGAACTGGTCGGCATTCCGGAGACCGAGATCCACGGCACAGCCGTGACCGACATGGTCCACCTGCTGGCCGAGCTGCTGGAGAACGCCACCACCTTCTCCTCCCCGCAGACCAAGGTCCGGGTCACCGCGACCCGGCTGCCCGACGGCCGGGTAATGGTCGAGATCCACGACAAGGGCATCGGCCTCACCGCCGAGGACTTCGCGGACATCAACCACAAGCTGGCCGACCCGCCGACCGTGGACGCCTCGATCTCCAAGCGCATGGGCCTGTTCGTGGTCGGCCGCCTCGCCGACCGGCACGACATCCGCGTCCAGCTCCGCCCCTCCGGCGAGCAGGCCGGCACCACCTCGCTGGTCATGCTCCCCGAGCCGATCACCCACGGTGGCGGCGGCGAGGAGGTCGGCTTCCCCGAGGGCGAGGACGACTTCACGGTCTCCCAGATCGTCCCCCAGCACGACTCGACGCAGGAGTTCGCCTCCTACGGGCCGACCGCCGCCGAGCTCGGCTTCGACGACTCCCGCTACGACGCCATCCAGGTACCGGACGACGCCCGTGCCCTGGACCCCGTGGGCCGCTCCCTGATGCGCGAGGAGCGCCGCGCCCAGCTGGAGGCCGCCACCGGCGAGCGCGAGCCGGAGGAGCCCCCGTACGGCCAGTCGTTCGACCAGCCCTACGAGCCGCAGGCCCACGCCTCGGGCGGCTACGAGGGTAACGGCTTCAGCGAGCACTCCTACAGCGAGCAGCCGTACGCCGCCCCGCAAGCCTACGAGGAGCCCGCGGCCGCCGCGTACCAGGACGACTGGCCGCAGCCGACACCGCAGGTCCAGCAGCCGTACGCCGACCCGCAGCCCCAGCCCCAGCCGCAGACCCAGCCCTACGAGTCCAACGGCTACGGCTACCAGGAGCAGCCGCGGGGGGAGACGCCGCAGCAGCCCTACCAGCCGCAGGCCGCTGATTCCTCCCCCAGCGCCCCCTTTGGGGCCCCGGAGAGCATAGGCTTCGAGCGACCGGGACCCACCTCGAGCGTGTCCAACTCGCTGACCGACGCCGGCCTGCCGCGTCGTGACCGCAGCGGCTGGACGCAGCCCGAGGAGGCGACGACGGCCGTCCCGGCGCAGGTGCAGGACGACACCTCGGCGTGGCGTTCGACGAACGACCAGAACTGGCAGCGGGCCGAACAGGCCCGTGAGCCCAAGGCCGGCGGGGTCACCCCCTCCGGCCTGCCCCGGCGGGTCCCCAAGGCCAACCTGGTCCCGGGCACCGCCCAGCAGACTCCGCAGAGCGGCCCCCAGGTCTCTCGTAACCCGGAGGACGTCCGTGGCCGGCTGAGCAATCTGCGGCGCGGCGTCCAGCAGGGACGCACTGCGGGAACTGACACGAACGGCCAGGGCTTCGGCCCCAATCACCAGGAGCGTTAGTTGAGTCCGATGAGCCAGGCGGCACAGAACCTGAACTGGTTGATCACCAACTTTGTGGACAACACCCCCGGGGTGTCCCACACGGTTGTGGTCTCTGCCGACGGCCTGCTTCTCGCGATGTCCGAGGGCTTCCCGAGGGACCGGGCCGACCAGCTCGCCGCGGTCGCCTCGGGCCTGACCTCGCTGACCGCCGGCGCCTCCCGCATCTTCGAGGGCGGCAGCGTCAACCAGACAGTCGTGGAGATGGAACGTGGCTTCCTCTTCATCATGTCCGTCTCCGACGGTTCGTCACTGGCCGTGCTCGCACACCCCGAGTGCGACATCGGCCTCGTGGGCTACGAGATGGCTCTGCTCGTCGACCGGGCAGGGTCCGTACTCACCCCCGATCTGCGCGCTGAATTGCAGGGCAGCCTGCTCAACTAACGGACAGGCATGCGGACGTGTCTGAGTACCCATAGGGTGCTCAGACGCGTCGACCCAGCTGGAGGAGGAACCGTGGCAACGCCCCCAGGCGGAGATGAGTACGGCAACCCGCAACAGCAGCCGCCCTACAAGCGGTTCAACTTCCCCTCGGCTCCCAGCCAGGAGTCCGTCCCCGGTGCTCCTGGTGCCCAGCCACGCCAGCCACAACACCGGCAGCCGAGAATCCAGCCGTATCAGCCTCCGCAGGCCCCGCCTCCGCAGTCGACTCCTCCCACCTCACGGGTCGGGTCGTCCCGGGCGGGCCGCCCCACACCGCTCGGTTCCGACCAGCAGCCGCTGGTACGGCCGTACGCCATGACCGGTGGCCGGACCCGGCCGCGCTACCAGCTCGCCATCGAGGCACTGGTCAGCACCACGGCCGAACCGGTGCAACTGCGGGGGCAGTTGCCGGAGCACCAGCGGATCTGCATCCTCTGCCGGGAGATCAAGTCGGTCGCGGAGATCTCCGCGCTCCTCTCCATCCCCCTCGGCGTTGCCCGAATCCTCGTCGCCGACCTGGCCGAGGCCGGCCTCGTCACTATCCACCAGCCCGGTGGCGACGAAGCCTCGGGCGGCCAGCCAGACGTGACACTGCTCGAAAGGGTGCTCAGTGGACTTCGCAAGCTCTAGCGGTCCTCCAGCTCGCTCAACCACCTCCGCGAAGATTGTGGTGGCGGGCGGCTTCGGCGTGGGCAAGACCACGTTCGTCGGTGCCGTATCGGAGATCAACCCGCTGCGCACCGAAGCCGTGATGACGTCGGCGTCTGCCGGTATCGACGACCTGACGCACGCGCCGGACAAGACCACGACCACCGTGGCCATGGACTTCGGCCGTATCACGCTCGACGAGGACCTGATCCTCTACCTGTTCGGTACCCCGGGCCAGGACCGTTTCTGGTTCATGTGGGACGACCTGGTGCGTGGCGCGATCGGCGCGGTCGTGCTCGTAGACACCCGGCGGCTCGCCGACTGCTTCCCGGCTGTCGACTACTTCGAGAACAGCGGCCTGCCGTTCGTCATCGCCCTCAACGGCTTCGACGGCCAGCAGCCCTACAAGCCCGAAGAGGTCCGCGAGGCCCTGCAGATCGGGCCCGAGGCGCCGATCATCATCACCGACGCCCGCCACCGCGGCGAGGCGAAGAGCGCGCTGATCACGCTGGTCGAGCACGCGCTGATGGCGCGGCTGCGCTAGCGCCCCGGCGGTACGACGCGAAAGGCCCCGCACACCGTGTGCGGGGCCTTCGCGCTGCTGTGGTGATGGTCAGCTGCGCCAGCTGTGCGGGGCGGCGAAGCCGGACTGCCGCTCCAGCCGACGCCAGCCGGCCACGGAGCGCGGCTTGACGTAGTCCTCGGTGTCCTGGCCGGTCGCCGCCGCGCGGGCCAGCAGGACGGCGGTCAGGGCCGCCAGCTCCTCGTCGCTGGCCTGGCCCTTCTCGACACGGACGAACGTGCTGTCAGTAGGGGTGCTCACAGTGGTCGTTCTCCCTTACTGGGGCGGGTTGCCGTGCTTGCGCGACGGCAGGTCGGCGTGCTTGGTGCGCAGCATCGCGAGCGAGCGGATGAGGACCTCTCGGGTCTCCGCCGGGTCGATCACGTCATCCACCAGGCCGCGCTCAGCGGCGTAGTAAGGGTGCATGAGCTCGCTCTTGTATTCCTTGACCATCGCGATCCGCATGGCGTCGGGGTCGTCGGCCTCGGCGATCTGCTTGCGGAAAATGACGTTGGCGGCGCCCTCGGCGCCCATCACCGCGATCTCGTTGGTGGGCCAGGCGTAGGTGAGGTCGGCACCGATGGACTGGCTGTCCATGACGATGTACGCACCTCCGTAGGCCTTCCGCAGGATCAGCGAGATCCGGGGCACGGTGGCGTTGCAGTACGCGTACAGCAGCTTGGCGCCGTGCCGGATGATGCCACCGTGCTCCTGGTCGACGCCCGGAAGGAAGCCGGGGACGTCCAGAAGAGTGACGAGCGGGATGTTGAAGGCGTCGCACATCTGCACGAAGCGGGCGGCCTTCTCGCTGGCCTCGATGTCGAGAACACCGGCGAGTGAGGCGGGCTGGTTGGCGATGATGCCGACGACCTGGCCGTCGAGGCGGGCCAGGGCGACGATGATGTTGGTCGCCCAGCGCTCGTGGATCTCCAGGTAGTCGGCGTCGTCGACGAGCTCCTCGATCACCTTGTGCATGTCGTAGGAGCGGTTGCCGTCCGCCGGGACCAGGTCCAGCAGCACGTCGCCGCGCCGGTCGGCGGGGTCGGACGTGGGGGCGGCGGGCGGGTTCTCCCGGTTGTTCTGCGGGAGCATCGACAGCAGGTAGCGGACCTCTTCGATGCAGGTCTGCTCGTCGTCGTACGCGAAGTGCGAGACGCCGGAGACCTCGGAGTGGACGTCGGCGCCGCCGAGGCCGTTCTGGGAGATCTTCTCGCCGGTGACGGCCTGGACGACGTCCGGACCGGTGATGAACATCTGCGAGGTCTCGCGGACCATGAAGACGAAGTCGGTCAGCGCCGGGCTGTAGGCCGCGCCGCCCGCGCATGGGCCGAGCATCACGCTGATCTGCGGGATGACACCGGAGGCGCGGGTGTTGCGCTGGAAGATGCCCCCGTAGCCGGCGAGCGCGGAGACGCCCTCCTGGATACGGGCGCCGGCGCCGTCGTTGAGCGAGACCAGGGGGGCACCGGCCGAGATGGCCATGTCCATGATCTTGTGGATCTTGGTGGCGTGGGCCTCGCCCAGCGCGCCGCCGAAGATCCGGAAGTCGTGTGCGTATACGAAGACGGTGCGGCCGTGGACGGTGCCCCAGCCGGTGATCACTCCGTCGGTGTACGGCTTCTTCGCCTCCAGGCCGAAGCCGGTGGCGCGGTGCCGGCGCAGCGGCTCGACCTCGTTGAACGAACCCTCGTCGATGAGCAGGTCGATACGCTCACGAGCCGTCAGCTTGCCCTTGGCCTTCTGGGCCTCGGTGGCACGGTCGCTGGGTCCACGCCGGACCTGCTCGCGGATGGCGTGCAGTTCTGCCACCCGGCCACGGGCGTCGTTCGCCTCGGCTGCGGGCTCGGCCGGCACTTCGTCCAAAACGGTCATGACATCGACCTTACGAGCGATGCGCCTCAAAAATCGGCGTCGACTCCGCACAGACTCCGACCCCACTTCATGGAGCATCTGGACAGAACCAACACAAGAAAGGCCCCGCGCGACGGGCGTGGGGCCGATTCTTTGTATCGTTCGTCCTACTGGGCGTTACCTCCCGGCAACAGCCGCGGCAAGTGCGAGGACACGGCGAGCGTCCTCCACATGGAGGTTCTCGATCATCTTTCCGTCGACCGTGACGACGCCCCGGCCCTCCGCCTGGGCCTCCTCGAAGGCGGCGATGATGCGGCCGGCCTTGTCGACTTCCTCCTCCGACGGCGCGAAGGCGTTGTTGCAGATCTCCACCTGCTTGGGGTGGATCAGTGTCTTGCCGTCGAAGCCGAACTGCCGGCCCTGTACGCACTCCGCCTCGAAGCCGGTCAGGTCGGTGACGTCGTTGTAGACCCCGTCCAGGATCACCTTCCCGTTCGCCCGGGCGGCCAGGAGGGCGAGGGACAGCCCGGTGAGCAGCGGGGCCCGGCCCGGGACGTGCTCGGCGTGCAGCTCCTTGGCGAGGTCGTTGGTGCCCATGACCAGGACGGTGAGCCGCCGGCTGGCCGCCGCGATCGCGCGGGCGTCCAGCATGGCCTGCGGGGTCTCCACCATGGCCCAGATCGCGGTACGGTCCGGGGCTCCGGCGGCTTCGAGGGCGCGCTCGACGGCGTGCACCGTCTCCGGCGAGTCCACCTTGGGGACCACCACGGCGTCCGGCCCGGCCTCGGCGGCGGCCCGCAGGTCATCGTCGTGCCAGGGGGTGCCGGGGGAGTTCACCCGGATGGTCACCTCGCGGTAGCCGTACTCGCCGGAGGCGGCCGCGGCCGCGACGCGCTTGCGGGCGTCGCCCTTGGCGTCGGGGGCGACGGAGTCCTCCAGGTCGAGGATCAGCGCGTCGGTGGGGATGGTCTTGGCCTTCTCCAGGGCGCGCTCGTTGGCGCCGGGCATGTAGAGCACGGACCGGCGGGGCCGGAGGATGGCGTTGGCGTCGGTCATGTCAGCTCTGCTCCTTGTACGCGGCTTCGTACGCCTCGGCCAGCTCGGGGTCGCGGGCGGAAAGTGCGTCCGCCAGCTCGGCGACCACCCGGCACTGCTTGAAGGTGGCGTCGTCCTGCATCTTGCCGTCGATCATCACCGCGCCGGTGCCGTCGCCCATGGCGTCGATCACCCTGCGGGCCCACGCGACCTCGGCGGGGTCCGGCGAGAAGACCTTCTTGGCGATGTCGATCTGCACCGGGTGCAGGCTCCAGGCGCCCACGCACCCCAGGAGGAAGGCGTTGCGGAACTGGTCCTCGCAGGCCAGGGTGTCCTTGATGTCCCCGAAGGGGCCGTAGTAGGGCAGGATCCCGTGGGCGGCGCAGGCATCGACCATCCGGGCGATCGTGTAGTGCCACAGGTCCTGCTGGTAGGTCAGCCGCGGCAGTTCCATATCGGGGTCCTTGGGGTCCTCGCGGACCAGGTAGCCCGGGTGCCCGCCGCCGACGCGGGTGGTCTTCATACGCCGGCTGGCCGCGAGGTCGGCGGGGCCGAGGGAGATTCCCTGCATGCGGGGGCTGGCCCCGGCGATCTCCTCGACGTTCACCACTCCCCCGGCTGTCTCCAGGATCGCGTGGACCAGGATGGGGCGGTCGATGCGGGCCTTCGCCTCGAGCTGGGCGAGGAGCCGGTCCACGTAGTGGATGTCCTCGGCGCCCTCCACCTTGGGCACCATCACGACGTCCAGCTTGTCCCCGATCTCGGTGACCAGCGTCAGCAGGTCGTCCAGCGCCCACGGCGAGTCCAGGCTGTTGATCCGCGTCCACAGCTGCGTCTCGCCGAAGTCGGTGGCCTTGGCGATCCGCACCAGGCCCTCGCGCGCGGCCTCCTTGCGGTCGGCCGAGACGGCGTCCTCCAGATTACCGAGCAGGACGTCCACCTTCGCCGCGATGGAGGGGACCTTCGCCGCCATCTTCTCGTTGCTCGGGTCGAAGAAGTGGATCATCCGCGACGGCCGGAACGGCACCTCGCGTACGGGGTCCGGAGCCCCCACGGCCAGTGGTCGGAAGAAGTCCTTCGCGGAACGCATGCGATCTCCCAGGTCGGTTCGAGGGTGGGGAGCGTACGGCCGACACTTTATGGCCGCCGGGTCGATTACGTTACTGGTCGGTACGTGTGCTGTTGGTCACCGACGCTTCCTTCGGTACGGTCACTGTCATGTCTGCCGCGATGGCCTGACGTACTACCCCGTGAACCTCCCCGGCCTGGCCGGGGCTTCTGTCTTGCGCTGACTGGTTAGGCGGCGTGGACGGGTGTCCGGCCAGCACCCGCGAGGGTGGTGGTGCCGGCTGTCTGGTCAGTGCTGTCCCGTGGTGCAGGGACGACAGCTACGCCCGCGGTCGTGCCGCGGGTGGCCCGGTTCTGGGCGCTACGCCGTGCTTCCCTGCATGCTTCCCAGCCGGCGCGTCCGAGGACGTCCTGGTGGTAGGCGTGCAGTGTCCGCTGGAGCGGACTCCAGCCGGGTTGGGCTCGGCGATACATGACCTCCACGCGGAGGTCGGGGTCCGGACGGAATCGCCCGTCGTTGACGGCAAGCGTCTGAATGTTGACGCCGCCCACTGCGTCCCGGTGCAGCCGGAAACCGCAGGTGGTGTTCCTGCAGACGTACTCGCGCCCGCGGACCTTCGTGCGGTGGTTACACACCGGACAGGTCTGGGAGGAGTACGCCTCGTTGATGTGCTCGAGTACCAGTCCGGTCTTGTACTGCAGGAAGTCTTCCTGCCGGCCGCGGGACCACTGCGACAGCTGCTGCCGCGTCGAGCGTGAAGCCCGCCGCTTCTTGTTGGCGTTCCGCTCGATGCCGCCCACGTCCCCCGCGACCAGACGCACCCCGACGATCGTGTCCGGGCCGGATACCTCCCGGCGGTGCTTCGTCCACGTGGCATGGATCCCGCGGGTGAACTTCTCAGCTTTCGCGGTGACCTGGTGGTCGAAGTCGTGCAGGCGACGCTCCGTCTTCGCCTCCACTTTCTTCTTCGCCGCGAGCAGCCTGCGGTGTTTGCGGGAGCCGTTCTTGCAGCGGGCCATCCGAGAGGTGAGTTTCGCGACCGTCTTGTTCCGCTGACGCTTGGCTGCGCGCCCAGCGCGGCCGTTGATGACCAGCACCGACATGCTGCCGTCAGGCAGAGGCGCGGCGAGCGTCATCGGGTTGATGACGCCTTCGTCGATCGCCACCGTCACCGTCGGCCGGTCGGCCGCCGGTCCAGGGAGTGCGTCACCCGGGGTGGAGTACGCAATATGCAGCGCCCAGGACCTGGCGTTCCGGTCCCAGCACAGGCGGATCTCGCCCCAGGACGCGGGGCCCACCGGCCTGCCGTCGCGTGAGGTGACCTGCGGCAGCGCCAGCACAATCCGGTCGCGGCCCCGGCCCAGCGACAGGGCCAGTCGGCCCTTCGGCGTGACACGCCACCCGAAGCCGGCGCTGAGCGACAACGGGCGGTACTGCTTCTCCCGCCACGGTGCCCTGGCCTTCAAACCCTGTGCACGGTTCGCCCGGGAGGTCGCGACGGCGTCCCACACGTCGTACGCCACCGCCTGCGCCGTATGCGCGTGGAACGGCCTCTGGTCAGAGCGCAGTGAGGTGACGAACCGTCGTACGTCCTCCTTACCCGGCTGGGCACCCTCGGTCCATTCACCACGTAGCCACGACACCGTCTGGTTCCACAGGCCGGCCGCAGCGTGGCACGCCTCATGCGCCCGCACGTGATCCGTGCGGCTGAGCCAAACCGGCACAACTGCCGTCCGCCCAACCAGGCCTGCGTCCTTCCGGGCCTGCATCGACGCCAGGCGCGCAGCAACGGCCGGCGGAACAACCCGGGCTCCAGCGGCAACGACGTCCTCGACGTCCTCCGACACTGCCCCCCCACATCCCGCCCCGACAGTCCTGGCAAAGCCACAACCCGCAACCGCCAACACAGCCCACAAGTCAGAGTGATCGCAGGTCAGCGCCACATTGAAAGACTACAACCCAACACTGACAAACCGACACCACAACGGGACCGACCAGACGGAGAAGCGACCTCCGCCGCTACGGCTCCGTGTCACGGATGAGCCAACCCGGGCGTGAACGCCCGGGCTTGCGCTCAAGAAGTCCGGTCAAAGGCGTCGCAGGTGTCAGCGCGGCCAGCGCCGAGGTCACCGAGACCGGACTGGCCCACGACCGCACCTTCATGGTCGTGGACGAGGCCGACGGCTCCTTCCGCGGCAGCGCGACCCGACGCCCACACCGAGGACCGCTTCCGCCACATGACGCTCGGCACGGCACGGCTGGGCTACTCGGTGCGCCCAGAGCCGATCCGTACGCTGGCCTGCTACCGGCAGGAGCCGGAGTACGACGGAAAGGTGAGCTTCGCGACCAAGGCGACGGTGCTGCGGGCCAGCACGATCGCAGTGGGCGACGAGGTGCGCGTTCAGGTCTGGGAGGACGGCGTCCAGCGGTAGGTCAGCTGGGGGAGGTTCTCCATGTTGGCGCTGCCGTCATTGGTCTCGGTGACGGTGAAGCCGTGGCTTTCGTAGAAGGCGCGGGCATCGGTGTTCTGCCGGAACACGTGCAGGGACAGCCCGTCCGGGCTGTGCCGCTTGACCCCGTCCAGCAGCAGCGTGCCGATGCCCTGGCGGCGGGCGTCCGGGAGCAGATAGAGCTGGTCGAGCAGCTCGCCGTCCTCCAGCGCCGCGAAGCCGAGGGCCTGCCTGTCCCGCTCGGCGAGCCAGACGCGGCACTCCTTGAGCACGATGTTCTCCACCCACCAATGCACTTCGGCGTCACTGCGCTTGCGGGGCGGGAGGTACGGCATGGTCGCCTCCCGCGAGGTGATGTGGATGCGGGCGATGGCAGGCGCGTCGGCGGGGGTCGCCGGCCGTATGTGGGGCGTCGTCGTCACGTCACGAACGTATGGCAGCATGCGCGGGTGAGCGAACGAATAGGAGGCCGCGCGGATAGGTGGGGTGGAGGAAGGAGCGTGTCGAGGGCCGAGTCTGGCAAGGCGGTGGGGGCACTCCCCCAGCCTTCGGCCGGGGGGACCCCCACCCAGCCGCCAGGCTGGGGGACGTCGTCGACCGACGACAACGCCGCCAGGCGAGAGCCATCGGCACGCGACGCCGCCCCACCTATTCGCGCGGCCTCTAAGCTTGATCTTTAAGGTTGCTGCTGTGCTCCGTCGCGCTTGAGTGTGTCCTTTTTATTGCGTTTCTTGCCGACTGGGTGGCGGGGTGCGGGGATGGAG